>JALOMI010000019.1 GCA_025455465.1 Cyclobacteriaceae bacterium
TATTAACAAGGCAGGAAGTCAGTGTTGTTGGTGATCCGTTGAATTCCCGTTTGACATACTTCCATGTTTTTTGATTAGTGCCCGCCAGCATGGTGGTGCGGTTTAGAAACTCTTCATTTGGTACAGCGGTGTAGGTTTCTTCAAAATCAAAGCCCAGAATTTTTGTTTTCCATTGCAGGGTATTTTCAGTGAGTGAAATGATTTCAAACGGAAAACCCAGGATGGACAACTGCCTTCCGTTGAACGACCAATTGAAAACCTCGCCATCCTGCACTGTTGTGCCGTTGGAGCAGGGTTCCATCAGGCAGGTGAACGTGGAGAACTGCCCCCGGTTATTGCTGAAGAAACGCACTTTACTGTATTTCAGCACACAGGTGCCGAGGCACTCGTCCGCATTCATAACCTTTTGTGTGGTGAGCTTCCAGGTCTTTCCGGATTCATCGGCAAGCAACTGAATATCAATATTTGGATTTTCATTGTTATCGCTGCAGGAACTGATGACCGTCAACACAGCAGAGCAAATGGTTAGGCAAAAAATCAATCTTCTCATGTTACTTGTCTTTCAGTTAACGCAAAACTAAACGTTCTGATATTTTTCCAATTGTACAATTCCGAATTTTCAGTTCGAAGCGTTGCTGCCCAGGAAGAACCGTTCAAATTCCAATGATTTATTGAAATAACTGGTGGGCGTGGTTCCGGTGAAATAGCGGAACTCGCGGATAAAGTGCGACTGATCATAAAATCCGCATTCCTGAATAATATCCTGCCAGGGCCGGTGTGTCGGATTGTTTTGCATCAGGGCAAAAACTTTGTTGAAACGCAGGATGCGGTTATACAGTTTGGGTGAAACTCCGATTTGTGATTTAAACACATTCTCCAGATGGCGTTCGCTGATATCCAGATGCTTTGCCAGCAAATGCACGGAACACAAGCCTGCATAGCGGTGCATTTCCTTAATAGCTTGTTTGGTCTTTACCACCGGTGCCTGATTCAGCCCGGCCCGCTTGCTGATATACTGCTCCATGATAACGATCCGTTCGTAATCAGAAACCGCTTCGATAATGCGACCTGTAATGTCGTGGATTTCTTTACCCAGCAAGACATCCGCCTCCACGGAAATATCGGCTAACTCCTGCATGGGCAAACGGAAAAGGGAATAGAAAGCAGCCGGATGAAATTCAACACAGTACACCCCTATACGCCCGCTCATTTCCAGGTATATTTTGCGATGGGTTATCGGTCCGAGGATGCCGTGGTAAGGCACTTTATCACGCTTTCCATCGCTGTACTGTACCGTATGAAACTGATCTCCATAAACAAACTCCAGCGTAGGCACCACCAGGGGTAAAATCGGTTGAACGTTAGGCTTGTCGTTCGAAAATTCCTGTTCATAAATGCAGTGGCGCTTGATGATGCCGGTAAGCTTTTCGCCTGGCGGATAAGCCCTGAAGTTCATGTGATCATGATACGGATTATTATTTTCCAGGTTGCAGTAATGACACTAAGACCGCGATGGAATCCGGCCAGTTAACCGAAGATTCCAGACATCATCATACTCCAGCGTTCCCTCATCCACCAGTTCGCGAATAACTTCAATGAGCAGTTCCAGGTCTTTCGGATTAATGTGCTCCTCCAGTTCCTCGCTGGTCATCGGGCGCACCGATAAAAACCGGATGATTTCTTCATGGAGTTCACGTGATTCCGTGGCATTGTCTTTTTTCCGCTGACTAATGCATACATCGCATAAACCACACATCTGCCAGCTTTGTTCTCCGAAGTAATCCAGGATAATCTGCATGCGACAGCGGTGCTGTTCTTCCGTGTAGGTAATCATGGCATTCATATTATCCAACGCCAGTTGTTTGCGTTCCGCCAGCCTCTGGCGATTAACCGGAAGGTAAGCAGCATCTTGCCGTGACATAATGAAAGTTACCTGCGGCCCATCGGCAACCGGAAAATAGTTCAATACCTGCAGGTTGGTGAGGTGGTTTAACTGTTGTTTCAGTTCAGGCTCTGTGATTGTCATTCCTTTCGCCAGTTGCAATTCAGAAATAGGTATGAACTCCGTAAATAATTGCGCTCCGTAAAGTCGCAGCAGCATTTTAATAAGCGGATCAAACCTTTCATGAGCAACCTGGAATTCATACAAAGCAGAACGATCAGCCAAGAACATCAGCCTTGAAGGACTGTAATAACTTTCATTAAACTGTATCAATCCCTCCTCTTCCAGCTTTTTTAATGCTACATACACCTCCGATAGTTGCATGTTAAAGCGATCGCAGAAATCATGCAGGTCAAATATGAAACTCTCTCCCTCGGCACTGCCTACGGCCAGCTGGTAATAATTGGCAAGGCACTGGTAGATGTGTTTTAAATACTCAATATCCGGATGGTTCTGATTGACTTTGGCCTGTAGTGACAATACATCAGATTTATGATAGAGGATTACCGCATAGGAACGTTTACCGTCACGACCGGCCCGACCGGCTTCCTGATAATATGATTCAAGATTTTCAGGCAGGTCCATATGTACCACCAGACGCACATCTCCCTTATCAATACCCATGCCGAAGGCGTTGGTAGCAACCATCACACGCCTCTGCCCCATGAGCCAGGCTTCCTGTTGCTCTGCCCGCTCGTGATGCTTAAGACCGGCATGATAAACTGCTGCGCTGATCTGATGCTGCAACAGCCATTCGGCCAAATCCACTGTCTTCTTGCGTGACCTGACGTACACAATGGCACAGCCCTTCACTTTCCGCAAAATCTCCAGCAGCTTTTTTTCTTTTCGCTCCGTTTCGCGTACCACAAATGAAATATTATCCCGCGCAAAAGTGCGCTGATGCACTTCACAGCCGGTTCGGAATTTCAGTTTGTCGATGATGTCTTCCTTCACCCGAGGGGTTGCCGTGGCCGTCAGTGCAATGACCGTTGTTTCCGGATGAATATCGCGCAGATCAGCCAGCTGCAGGTAAGGCGGCCGGAAATCATATCCCCACTGAGAAATGCAATGTGCTTCATCCACGGCAAGCAGGGCAACCTTCATTTGCCGTACCCGGGCAATGAACAAACCCGATTGAAGGCGCTCAGGTGATACATATAGAAATTTAAAGTGACCATGAATGCAGTTATCCAGCAGCCTGTCGATTTCAGACCGGTCCATACCCGAGTGGATTGCCACGGCCGGTATACCGCGCTTTCGCAGGTTCTCTACCTGGTCCTTCATCAACGCAATGAGTGGGGAAACAACTATGCATATGCCTTCCATCAGCAGGGCCGGCACCTGAAAGCAAACCGACTTCCCACCTCCTGTCGGCAGCAAGGCCAGGGTGTCATGCCGCTGAAGAACGGAATTGATAATCTCCTCCTGCAGCGGCCTGAACTGCAGGTGCTTCCAGTATTTGAATAATATGGATTGCGGAGTTTCAGGCATCTGTGCGTTTTTGATTTTCCAGGCAGAGCAGTGGTTAAATCGTTTACCAGATGATTTTTTCCTTATTCAAAAAGGCGGCCATGCCGCGCTTGCATTCCTCGGTGCCTCTGGCCTGCGCATTAACCTGTGCCGCAAGGTCAAGCGCCTGTTCCAATGGCATGTCCTGTATATCGGCAATCAGTTTTTTCGTGAGGCGCATACTTTCCGAAGCGTTGGCGGTGATCAGCCGTTGTGCAAATGCATTGACCACATGTTCCAGCCGGCTGGCATCGACTACCTCATGTACAAGACCCATCTGCATAGCATGCTCTGCGCTAATGGCTTCTCCGCTGATCAGCAGGTTACGGGCTGCCCCCTCACCGATTTTCCGGACAAGAAAAACTGCGACCAGGGCAGGAACGAAACCAATCTTCACTTCTGTATAACCGAACTTAGCCTGCGGCACAGCAAAGACAAAATCACATACAGTAGCCAGTCCGCAACCACCGGCCAGGGCATGACCCTGTACCTGGGCAATCACTACTTTCGGATGCGTATAAATTCGGTAGAACAAATCGCGCAGGTACATCGAGTCGCTGAGGTTTTCCTCATAACTGAATTGCTGCAACTGCTGCAGGTAGGCCAGGTCGGCACCGGCACAGAATGCTTCTCCGTTTGCTTTCAGTACAACCACTTTAACGCCATCATCCTTTGCCGCTTTATTGAAGGCCAGTTTGAGCTCGGAGATGAGTTCAAAGCTTAACGCATTCCGCTTCTCCGGACGGTTTAGTGTTATGTAAGCGATTCGTTCCTGTACCTGATAATCAATCATATCCCCTATGGATTAAAGTTGTGCTACAAATGCCCCTTCGTGTAAAACCGAATATACCTGAATTCCTTTACGCGTGGCCTCATCCAGCAAGCGACTGGCAGTAAAATACGAATTGCTGCTATCAATGATGATATGCTTTACGTTTGACAGCATTGAATGATCGAGTTTTCTTACGGCATTCAGGCTAACCACCAGGTAATCCAGCTCCGAATTTACCGGTAATTCGTTGAGCGGCTCGGTTAACTGACCAATGCGTAAGCCACTCCAGGCAAACAGCCTGAACCCAGGATATTCGACCATGAATTCATCGGAATTAAATACTACAGTGCGTATTCCATGCATCAGTCGGTTAGGACGGATATGAAAACGCATGCGTTCTTTATCCTGAATCAACGACTCACGGGCAAAAAAGTATGACTTGCCATCTTCCATCCACTCCATAGCACTTTCACCGCGTACCTGATAAACCGTAAACTTCGGCACCTGCACAACCCGGTAATCATGATACCACTGTATCACCCCAAACAGTATCCCGAAAGCACCCATTGCAATAACAAAAGCAAACCTGCGATATTCCACCATCAACAAGACCGAGATAATTAGGCCCATCAGTAACCAGCTTTGAAAGGTGGTAATGCGGATATCGGTCAACAGGCTGTACGGAAAGGCTTCCACACGATAAACGAGGTCGTTCAGCATAAACAGCAGATCTTCAAAAATATTTCCTGCTACAGCAGCTAAAGGAGGAATTCCGCCAACAGCAATGAGAAAAATTCCGATACCAAGTGACAGCAAAGCTCCCGGTATAACAAACAGATTAGACACCAGGAAGTACACCGGAAACTGGTGGTAATACAGCAGACCAAGTGCGAATGTTGCCACCTGTGCTGCCATCGAAACGCAGGTGATCTGCCAGATTTTATCGATGATGATATTTCTGGGTACCCAAAGCCGGTACAGCCGCGGCTGTAGGTAAACAATGCCGATTACTGCGAGGAAAGAAAGTTGAAAGCCTACCGCCATGATCATGTAGGGATCCAGAAGCAACAAAACAAACGCAGTAAAGGCGAGCGTATTGAAAATACTAGTGGGATAATTCATGGCCCGCGCACCGGCCAGAACGCTGAACATCGTAACGGCACGGAGCACCGATGGGGAAAGACCGGTGAAGAAGGCGTAAAACCAGAGTGCCGCAATGCTCAATACAGCAAACAAAACACGACCGTTGCGCCTGCGCTCCAGCGGACGCAAAACGATCCGAAGCAGAAGGTAAAGGATGCCTACGTGCAGACCCGACACCGCCAAGACGTGCATGGCACCCGAGGAGGCATAGGCATTAACAAGATCATTATCCAGGCCGTCTTTGATGCCCAGCACCAATGCTGAAGCCACTGCGCGTTCGCGGTCGCCCTGAATATTTTTTCGCAGAACCTGCTCCGCCCAGGCCCTTGCCTTATAAGCTGAAGCCAGCCAGGGATAGGTTGGGTCGTTGCCGATGTATTCAAGCTGATTGACCCGCAGAAATTGCTGATGATAAACATTTCGATAGGAGAGAAAACGCTTGTAATCAAATTCACCGGGGTTGGCCGGAGGGTGCAGCTGCGAAGGTTTACCATGAATCAACAGTTCATCACCGTAGCGGTATGGCCTTTCAAAATCCTCACGTGAAAAATACAGCAATACTTTTCCGCTCACCTCATGCCATTCACGCCCGTCATAAATCCGGTCAACGCGTGCCTCGCATTTCCAAGAACGGGCTTTTTCTTCCGGGTAACTGCTGATTACAGCTGTGTACAATTTTGCTTCACCTGCATACATGAAATGCCGGGCATTCAGCGATTGCGTCTGGTAAAGGGTGTGAAGGTATCCGGCCAAAAAGACCATCAGTAATATAAGCAGGCCAGTTAGTTGCCGGTTGCTTGTTTTCCATTGAATCCAAAGCAACGCGATGGCACCCATTACGAAAAGAATGATTCCTGCCTGTTCTCCCGGTAACCCGGGCAGGTAAATGCCCGTGACTATTCCGGCAATCAACAAGAAGGTCAGCCGTACGAAACCGTATGGTGTCCAGAAAAACACGAAGGGAAGTTAGGAAAAAGAACCGATCAGGAAGCCTGATCCTGCCGGCCAGCACGGGCATAGGCATCGATAATGTCCCGCACCAAGCGGTGGCGGATAACATCCCGTTCCGACAGTTCAATAATACCAATACCTTTTACACCCTGTAAAATTTTTAAGGCCTCACTCAGACCTGACGATTGCTTCTTTGGAAGATCTACCTGCGTGGAATCACCGGTGACAATCATTTTGGAATCCGGGCCCATGCGGGTGAGAAACATCTTCATTTGCATGGGAGTTGTATTCTGCGCTTCATCCAGCAGGATAAAGGCATTATTCAGTGTTCGGCCACGCATATACGCCAACGGTGCAATCTCTATGATTTCCCGCTCCATGTAGTACTGGAGTTTTTCAAAGGGAATCATGTCGTTCAGCCCGTCATAAATCGGTCGCAGGTAAGGATCGATTTTCTCTTTCAGGTCACCGGGTAAAAAGCCGAGGTTCTCACCGGCCTCCACAGCCGGCCGGGTGATGATGATCTTTTTTACCTGTTTGTTTTTCAGGGCGCGCACAGCCAGCGCAACGGAAATATAGGTTTTACCGGTACCCGCAGGCCCAAGGGCAAATACCAGGTCATTCTCCTTAACCAGTTGAACCAGCTTTTGCTGATTCGGTGTTTTCGCCTTGATGGGTGTGCCCCGCGTACCGTGAAGAATAAGCTCATCGGATGACGGGTCATCCACCACGGTTTCCTGTTCCCGGGCAATCAGGTTTTGTACATGATCCTGGGTAATGTGCCCGAACTTATGGTACTGATCGATAAGGGACTGGAGAATATCATCGATCTGAATAATTTCAGACGTGCTTCCCCGCACCATGATCTGGTTACCACGGGCTACGATTCGGCTTTTCGGAAAGGCGGAGGCCAGCTCGGTGATATTCTTGTTTTCAATTCCCAGAAAATCGACCAGGGAAATATTTTCCAGCGTGATGACTTTTTCGATCAAACAATTATGCGATTAAGACGGGTGAAAATTCTGATGCAAAAGTGCTTATTTTACAGACCAAAAATACAAAAGAACCCGGGGAGCTTCAACCCATGGCGATAATTACCCTGCTGACCGATTCCGGAGAAAGTGATCATTACGTTGCTGCCATCAAGGCTCGTATTCTGTCGATCAACCCCGGCATCACCCTGGTCGATATCACCCATCAGGTTCAGCCCGGAGATCTGGCACATGCCGGTTTCGTATTGCGCAGTGTGTTCCGTGATTTTCCGAAAGGAACCACCCACCTGGCAGGGGTGCATGCCACCGCTAGCCAGCAGGATGCCTGCATCGCCATGCAACTGGAAGACCACTTCTTTGTAGGAGCTGACAACGGACTATTTGGCCTGATCAGCGAAAAAAATCACCAGCAGTTGGTTGAACTAAACCAGATTAATGCCCTCAAAACCACGTTTCCGGAAAAGGAGATTTTTGCACCAGCTGCGGCTAAACTGGCCAGCGGGGTAAACATCACTACACTCGGAAAGCCCATGCCCTTCTTTAAAAAGGCTATCGACCGTCAAATGAAAGCCACCAAAAAACAGATTGTAGGGCATGTTATCCGGGTGGATTATTTCGGCAACCTGATTACGAATATTACCCGTGAGGCTTTCGATATCCTGAGCCAGGAGAAGTCCTACACCATTCAGTTTGGCGGTGAACGCTTTAAACGTATACACAGCGCTTACTATCAGGCGGATGAAGGGGAATGTTTTATTCTTTTCAACGCGCTCGGGCTGCTGGAAATCGGCATTAACAGAGGCAATGCGTCAGAACTGCTGGGGCTTTCCTACGACAGCACCGTGAACATCCTGTTTGATGATTAAGTCATCGGTATACTTACCTATATAATGAAAGATATATGCTGATCAGAATTGTTCGTCTGCATTTCACGGAGGCTGGAGTGGATGAGTTCCTTGAAATTTTTGAGTCCAATAAAGTGGCGATCCGGAATTTTGAGGGTTGTACCCACCTGGAATTGCTGCGCGACCTGCACGACCCGACAATCTTTACTACACTCAGTCACTGGCGCGATGAACATTGCCTGGAAGCGTACCGGAAATCAGAACTTTTTGCCCGTGTCTGGGGACGTGTAAAAACCTTGTTTGCTGAGCGCACACAGGCATTTTCGCTCCAGAAATTTATTGAATTGTAAATTGGACACTCGGCAAAGATTAATCATATTTGCAGCCCTTGACGGAAGCCCCGCAAGGTTAACGCGCACCACAAGCCCGGATGGCGGAATTGGTAGACGCGTTGGTCTCAAACACCAATGGTAGCAATACTGTGCCGGTTCGACTCCGGCTCCGGGTACTGAAGCCTCAGCCAACGCTGAGGCTTTTTGTTTGCATCCGAGGTCCGATCTGAAACCGTAATGCGAGTCACTGCGTTATACCATCGTTGTCTCACGAATGAAAGTAAAATTCTTCATACTGATCATCACCGCCCTGCTGCTGACGCAGCAGGGAATGGAAATAATTTCAGAAAATTACCTGCCGTCTGAAGACACGAAAAAAGAATCCGTCATCTTCACCGTTACCCAACAGAAAAAACAACAGATAGTCAAACGTGTTAAAAAACCGGATACTGCTTTTCCGGTTATTCACTCCAAACTTCAGCAACGAGTCATCACCAATCATCCGCCTGCAGCGTTGTTTATCCTGCATCAGGCGTTGCTGTTGTAGCATGTGCCGGGGCACGACCTGCCCGTAACTCCCTTTCGTTGCTTCAATTCCATCTCGCTGCCGGCTTTGCTGGCGCGTTCCAATCAAAAAATAAAAAGGCTATGAAAAAGCTACATCAAACCATAGTGCTTATTGTTGTTGTATTACTGTCCGGTTGTGCCGTTGTTCGACAGGATGAAATAGGCGTAAAGCGCAAGCTTGGTAAATTGCAACCCAATGTTTATAATCCCGGTCCTGTAGGATTCAACCCGTTTACTTCAACGATAATTAAACTTCCTGTTCGCACCATCAACGTTGAATTAAGTTCGAATCTGCCTTCGAAAGAAGGATTGAATGTGGCCGCGGTGATTTCGATCCTTTACCGGATCAATCCGGAGCAGGCGCCATCCATTCTTCAAACTATTGGGCTTCGGTATGAAGATGTGGTTATTACCAGTGTATTCCGTTCGGCAGCTGCCGATGTATGCTCACGCTTTTTTGCCAAAGACATGCATTCTGCTGAACGTGCCGCTATTGAGCGGGAGATAACCCAGCACATGGCCAACCTGCTCCAGTCCCGGGGCTTTATTATTGAAGCTGTGCTGCTAAAAAATATTCAGTTGCCGCCCGGCCTCGCACGGGCTGTTGAAGAAAAACTGGAAGCAGAGCAGGATGCTCAGCGGATGGAATTTCTGTTAGAACGCGAAAAGCGTGAGGCGCAGCGAAAAATGATCGAAGCGGAAGGTATCCGTGATGCCCAGAAAATTTTATCGGAAGGACTTAACGACCGCATCATTAAATGGCAGAGCATTGAGGCTTTTCGTGAGTTGAGTCGTTCACCGAATGCAAAAATTATCATCACCGATGGTAATGCTCCTTTTTTAATTGATTCCGCAAAACAATAAACCTGTTGTAATTATGAAATGGAAAGTGATCATCGATAAACTGAATAAATCAAATTGTGTCCGTATTGTACCCGAACAGGAAAAGCTATCACGGCAGCACACCATGGAAGCATCTGCGAACCGCTTCGCCACCATTGATGAGGCTGTAGAATATGCCCGTGTGCTGACACAAGTCAGCGGCATACGGCATATCCGCATCAACCATAATGCGTAACTGCAAATCCAGATTAACAGCCGCTGACTGCTTTGAATTGCCGTCAGCGGCTTTCTTTTTAGCAGACAATAAGCAATTTTACATCAGGTAAAACATTATCCAAAAGACCATGAAACTCGAACGTATCGATAAGCTGCTCAGACCGATCAACAGTTTTATCAAAAACGAATCCACAGCCGGCTTCTTGTTGCTGGCCTGTGCGGCAGCTGCGATGGTTATCTCCAACTCACCGCTGGCAGAAGCTTATCATCACTGGTGGGAGTTTGAGTTTTCTATCGGTTTTGCCGGATATGAAATTGTCAAGTCGCTGCACCACTGGATTAATGACGGGCTTATGGCTATGTTCTTTTTTGTGGTGGGCCTGGAATTGAAACGTGAAATTGTCGGAGGTGAATTGTCATCACCCCGCAATGCCGTGCTGCCGCTGGCTGCTGCCGTAGGCGGTATGCTGTTGCCCGCATTGATCTATGCCCTCTTCAACCGGGAATCCCCCGCGCTTGACGGCTGGGGTATTCCGATGGCCACCGACATCGCCTTTGCTTTGGGCATCCTGTCGTTATTGGGCAATCGTGTGCCGCTCTCGATAAAAATTTTTCTGACAGCACTGGCCATCGCGGATGACCTCGGTGCTGTGCTGGTCATCGCATTCTTCTACACATCCGATATATCCTTCTTCAATCTTGCTACGGGCGCTGCTTTTATGATCGCCTTGCTGCTTGGTAATTACCTGGGCGTGCGAAACACCTTGTTTTACGGCCTGCTGGGCATCGGAGGATTGTGGCTTGCATTTCTGATGTCTGGCGTGCATGCTACCGTAGCCGGTGTGCTCGCGGCACTGGCCATACCGGCTCGGACTAAAATCGATGAAGCAGGGTTTGCCATCCGGCTGCGAAACTATGTCAGTGAATTTGAACAGATACCTCCTAACAACACCCGGTTGCTGGAGCCGGAGCAGCGGCATATTGTCGAAAAAATTAAAGTGCTCACCAAGGCAGCAGACACGCCATTACAGCGACTCGAGCATGCCTTGCATCCGGTTGTGCTGTTTATCATTATGCCGGTATTTGCCTTCTCCAATGCCGGCATCACCCTGGAAGGCGTAACCTTGCAGGATGTTCTTACACCGATTACAATGGGAATTTTTCTGGGTTTGCTGCTCGGCAAGTTCCTTGGTGTAGTGGGCATCAGCTGGATCTTCCTAAAACTGAAATGGGCTACACTGCCGGAAGATATGACGTTTAAAAATCTTTATGGTGCAGGGTTTCTGGCCGGCATCGGCTTTACCATGTCACTGTTTATTACCAACCTGGCTTTTTCTTCCCCTCAACTGATTCTTCAGGCAAAAATCGGGACGCTCGCAGCTTCCTTGCTGGCCGGCCTGATTGGATTTCTGTTGTTAAAAAAGACTTTACCGCAAACCGGACAAACCCCTTGAAAAGCAGTAACTTTGCACTATTATCAAGGCTGAACCACTTGCCTTCGCTCAACTGATCAGCCGAACGTTAAATTATTTTCGAACAAAACAATCAACATGCAAATTTCAAAACACACAGTCGTCTCCATTCATTATACCCTTCGCGATAATGAAGGGTCAGTTTTAGATTCCAGTGAAGGCCGTGATCCTTTATTGTATATCCAGGGAATTGGCAACCTGATACCCGGCATGGAAGAAGGTCTGGAAGGGAAAGCAAAAGGCGATAAACTGAGCATTAAAGTCAGCCCCGAGAAAGGCTATGGCGTTCGCAGCGAAGAATTGATTCAAAAAGTTCCGCGCGCTGCTTTTGGCGATCAGGAAGTACGGCCAGGCATGCAATTTCAGGCACAGAGCCAGCATGGCACCCAGGTGGTAACTGTTACTGAAGTAGGTCTTGAAAATGTGACCGTTGACGGCAACCATCCGCTGGCCGGAGTCGAACTAAACTTCTCAGTAGAAGTGATGGATGTTCGCGAAGCCACGGCCGATGAACTCGATCATGGTCATGTTCACGGTCCCGGAGGACACCACCACCATTAGTCAATAAAAAAGCCGGTCTCCCCGGCTTTTTCTTTTCTCATCGTTTACGTTCGTATCGTTCGCGTTGTTTGCGCTTGTATTCCCGAAGGTTCTCCATCTGATCAGCAGACAAAACAACTTCTAATTTTTTATCCAGCGAATCAACAACGCTACGAACCTGCTGATTGGTGATCTCCTGCAGGGAATCAATCTTCTCCATGGCTTGAAGAAACACCGGTTTCAGTTTAACCGCCTGTGCACTGTCGGCTGCAGCTGCCTCCAGCAACCGGTCTGCATAGACATCTTTTCCTTCATGTCTCCAGCCACGCGGATCCGGAGGGGTTGTACGGCTAAGTAACCCTATGGTTAGGGCACCGATAACAAAGCCGGCAATAAAGGTTAATGCGATAATCAGGATGGCTCGTTTACGTTCCGTTTTCATGGCTAATCTGGTAAGTTGTCATTGATGTCAATAGAGAAAATATCCTGGTCAGTGCCTTTATCCAAACCGAAGATGCCGGCTATTGAAAATTCATCAGAAAGCATCAGGTTAACAATCAGGAGGGCAACGATGATGCCTGCAATCAGCACCTGGTACTTTTTGAAAAAAAAGAATAACTGAAAATCAAGATCCTGTTTACGTTGGCTGATCATGTGCATGATCCGTTCAGCAAAAAAAGGCCCGAAGGTGTCGGGTTCAGTTCGCTGAATGGCATTCCGTATTCGCAGATATTGGTCGTGATGCCTTCGCAGTACTACCTCTTCCTGCATGGCTCTTGCTAACTGCTGCTGTTCAGCCGGGGAGACCGTTGCATCCAGCGAACGCAGCAGCAACCATTCATTCTGATTTTGTTCCGGTTCCATTATCGCAATGTTTCTTCCAAGGCATACCGAATCCTCGATTGTGCCAGTGCCAGTCGCTCTATAATTGCTTCTTTGCTTACATCCAAAATCTTCTCCATTTGTGTGACCGAATAACCTTCAATCAGCCGCAAAGCAATAACAACCTGAAGCTCCGGCTCCAGGTGATTAAAGATAAACTGGAATATTTCATACCGATCCATCGGCTGATCAGCATTCTTTATGGCACTCACCGGATCAACCGACTGGTTGAACTCCCTGCGGCTTTGCTTTTTCAAGACAGGCATAACAATGGCTACGGCTGTGTGAAGCAGGAATAATTGAAATTCCTCTTCACGCTGAAAGCGCTTTAGTGACGCAAATGCTTTAAGGAAAACATCCTGCCCTAAATCTTCCGCCAGGGGTATTGGTCCCAGTAATGTCCGTAGGAATGCAGCTATTTTACCTTCTGAGTGCTGCACCAGGTTCCTGAATGCTTCAGTATCGTCCTGCTGCGCTGCAGCCAGCAGTTCATCCGTGGCAGATAAGGAGAGTTCCTTTACAGTCATCAACCAGTAATAAGGGTTTATAACCTTGTTATTCGTTTCTGCGCCAACTCCAACCCACACACCCAACGACAATAATCAATAGCAGCCAGGAAGCGATCAGTGTCACTTTATTTCCTATCAGGTATGCATCGGGCTGGAAATATAATTCAATCACATGCTGGCCTGCAGGAATAACCAAAGCCCGTAAAATATAGTTTGCCCGTAGTATGGAAACTTCCTTGCCATCGATAAAAGCATGCCATCCCTGCGGATAATAGACCTCAGACAAAACAGCCAGGTTATCCGTTGCGGTGGAAGCTTCGTAGCGCAGGTAGTTCGGTCTACTATCCGTGAGCCGGATTACTGCCGTTGAATCAGGTTGAACGGCCGACCAGGAAAAGAGTGAAACATCGATTACGGCCTGCGTCTTCGAATCAAGAGAGCAAGTCTGGCTGAGTTCCTCATTAGCCGACTCTACCCGTATTACCTCGCTTACGAACCAGGCATTACCATTGGCCTGCGGGTTCGGAATCACGTTCTCGCGGTTCTGCCCATACATCAGGTATTTCGTATTCAGCATATTCAAGACTGGATATTCGCTGAAATCAAAGCGTCCAGCCTGAGCGCTGGTAATGAAGTCCTGGTATTCGCGTGAAATGCAGGAGTCGTACAAATCCTGATAACGTCTGAGTTTGGCACCGTGATAACCTCCGATGGAGTTGTGATAAAACGATGTGATAGCATCATTCATCGGACCGTTGATATTCATCACGCGGAAATAACTTTTATCAGCCAGCACCTGCTGATCCCCTTCGCTCATCTGAATGCCGGCATTTCGGCTCTTGCGCTGATAATTACCTTCTCCGAAATACCGCCTGTCGACCAGGGCCATGTCGATAAGCACGAAGAAAACCAGAAATGCATAAAAGCCGGCTGTTGAGATTTTCCGGTGAAGGTCAAAATACAACACTACCCATACCATACCCATGAAGATGAGCGATCGGAAGGCATCGCTCTGCATCAGGCTTTTACGTTCATCACGCAATGCCTGAATAAACCATCCGGGCATGCCGGCCTCCCCTTCTTTCAAGAATCCGAACATACCGGCACCCAGCAGCACCAGCAGACACAGGCCACCGCTTATTGAAATGGCGATGACCAATTGTCGTCTGATGGATGGAGTAATTCCCTTTTCAATAACCAGCTGTAGCCCCAGTATACCGAGCAAGGGCATGGCAAAGAGAGCGATGATGATGGCAAAAGTTACCGATCGGAATTTGTTGTATCCGGGGAAGTAATCGAACATGAAATAATTGAACGAAGCAAAGTTGCTGCCCCAGGTAAGGATGACAGCAAATAGGCTGAGCGGGACCAGCCACCAGACGTATTTTTTATCCGCCAGCAGAACGCCCAATACAAAAAGAAAGAAGATAATGGCTCCGCCATAATACGGTGCTGATAAACTCTGCGGTCCCCAATAGGCAGGCTGTGCCATCTGCCGCGGGTCATATTGAATTCCCTGGCTGTTGAGTGCCTTCCGCAAGGCACTCTGCTCATCAGCAAAGAGATTTTGCATGCTCGAGCCTCCGTAAAAATTAGGAATAACCAGGGTGAGGGGTTCAAGGATGCCATTGCTGTATTCAAATGCATAGTCTTTACGCAATCCTGTTGATGCCTCAGTGCCCGGCTTAACCAGGTCAGACTTACCACGGATAGAGTAGGCACTGTATTCATTAATCGCCCACATCGGACCGAAAAAGGTTGCAGCACCTAAAACCGCTGCAGGCAGCAGCAAGGCAACATTTGTTATCAGCTCCTTCAGTTTATTCTCCTTTATGGCAAATACCAATTGCACGAATCCGTAGACGAATACAATCAGCAATAAGTAATAGGTTATCTGCAGGTGGTTTTCGCGCAGGTGCAGCGCAAGTGCAGCAGCGGTTACACCGAATCCAAGTATTCGCATGCCGCTAAACACCAGGTGAATACCAGCCACCACCAGTGGCATAAACGCAATGGCACCGATGCGCGCGTTATGTCCGGCCGCAATGCCAATAATCATGTACGAGGAGAGCCCAAAAGCCAGCGCACCGGCAATGGCCAGGTAGGGTTTCACCCGGAAGGCCAGCAGCATGATGTAATAACTAATGAACGCCAGAAAGATATTGGCTACCGGATGCGGCAGCCCCAGCGATAATAATTTTTTGAGAAACAGCACCGGTTGATTACTCCATTGCACATTCACCAGGTAAGCCGGCATACCACTGAACATACTTGGAGTCCATAAGCCTTCTTCCCCGCTTTTATCGCGGTAATCATGAAGCGCCTTAGCGGCCCCAACAGATTGGGTGATATCATGCTGATTGAGTACCTTGTTTTCGAAAAATACCGGGCCAAAGAAAAAAACGGTTACCACCAGAAAGACGGCAACAGCAATTAAGTGGGGTAAAATATGTGCGGTAAAGCTGATCTTTTTCATAGGAAACATTAACCTGACAATAATAGGAAGTATACACGAATAACAGGGTTTCAAAACCACATTTCAACGACAATATGCTGGGCGGATTTCTAAGGCAAATGAACGATACCATTAAGCAAAACCGCGAAATGGTGGAGGAGAAAAAGAAAAAGCTATTCAGGCAGAAATCCGAGCATAAACTTTCTATTGAGCCCACCGAAGATGCCACCGAACTGAACGGTGATTACCTGAAACAGCTTCGTAAAAAGATGCTGCGCGATCAGCACAGGCAATACCGGTATCGCATTATCGCTATTGCTGTTTTGCTATTAATTACGCTGCTCATTTTTACCTGGTAATCCACTATTCAACTATGAACGGCCACGATTCAGCCGCCTATCGTGGACATTGATTCGGATGCCGGCATCCGGGAAAGGCGAAGTTTTTCAGCCTCAAATCCGTCTTTAGGACGTTGATTGAAGGCCTGCAGAAGACTTGACTTCAGTGCTTCATCATTGCATCCGGAGCGCATCCGGTCGCGGATATTCAGCACACCATCATCATACAGGCAGGTTTTTAAAACGCCCTGCGCGGTAATACGTATACGGTTGCACGTTCCGCAAAACGTACGGCTGAACGCAGCAATGATACCGATATTGCCGGCATAACCCGGTACCTGGTAATGATAGGCCGTAGAGTTGTCAGGATCAACCAGACGCTGCAAGCCGGGATACTGTTGTTTCAGATAATCTTCGATTCTGCGGTACGTCCAGTGCAGCACCGGATAGTGACTGCCTTCACCGTTAAAAGGCATCTCTTCAATAAAACGCACCGAGACTGGATGTTGCCGGGTCAATTCGGCCAACGGAATAATATCATCAGTGTTTTTACCCTCCATCACCACCGCATTAATTTTGACGGGAATTTCGTGGAGCAATAATTTATCCAGTGTTTCCCGTACCAGTTTGTATTCATCTCTTCGGGTGATGCGGTAGAAGCGTTCCTCATCGAGTGTATCCAGGCTGAGGTTAACCGAAGCAATGCCGAGTGCTTTTAATTCCTCAACATAAGGGGCTGCGAATACACCGTTCGTAGTCAGGTGCACATTGGTTATTCCGTGTATGTCAACAATCTTTCTGATCAGTTGCATCAAATCCCTGCGCACAAAGGGTTCGCCACCGGTCAACCTGACTTTCGATATTCCCATCCCAGCCATGATACCCAGCAGGCGTTCGATCTCTTCAAACGTCAACAACTGCTTTTTAGGTAAGTACTTGATACCTTCCTCTGGCATGCAGTAAAAACAACGCAGGTTGCAGCGATCGGTGACAGCCAACCGCACATAGGTTAAGGGCCTTCCGTGATTGTCGAACAGCACCGGTTTACTCATGATGGAAAGATATTAATTCTGAAAACAGAAAACACCGGCCGGATCGCTGTGAGGCTATTTTTTCACCTGTCCGGAGCCGCTTCGGGCCGATCCGTGATATTCATTTGGAATTTTTCAGCCAATGTGATACTTTCAATCACCCTGCCTTAATACACCAACCAAACTGAGAACCCATGATTAAAATCACCGAAAAACCCATCGACATTCAAAAAGTGACCGACACTGTTTCCAGCCTTAGCGCTGGGGCCGTGAATGTCTTTATCGGCACCGTGCGCAACAATGCCAACGGAAAAAATGTGGTCTGGCTTGAATATGAAGCGTACGAATCCATGGCTGTTTCCGAGATTCGCAAAATTATTGATGACGCTTCCCAGCGCTGGCCGATACTCGGTTCCGCTGTCGTTCACCGCGTGGGAACGCTGAAGCCCGGTGAGACATCTGTTGTGGTAGCGGTATCATCTCCTCACCGGAAAGAATCCTTCGATGCATGCCAATACATCATCGATACTGTCAAAGCAAAAGTTCCCATCTGGAAAAAAGAGCATTTCGAAGACGGAGAAGAGTGGGTATCGGCCCAGCCGAATGTTTCAAAGAATTACAACTGACTGATCAGCAGTAATATTCCGGTTACCAGGGATACGGCCAGCACCATACCTGTAATTAACAGGATGGCCAGATCACGATTAATCGGATTGATGGATTTGAGAACGATCTTCATAAGCCAAAAAATTTAGACAATGCAAAGGTACCTCATTCCTAAGTGTTTTATTTTAAGCGTAAGGAATTATTCAGAGTACTTTCGATACCTTTAATACGCATCGCGGAATAATTGTTTTCACCTGCCTCAAAAAGTTTTTTATCTGATTGAAATTGAGGCAATTGCAGATTCATGAATAGGCCACTTTGGATAACTGCGGGTGACTGCAACCGTTTTCTGATAAAGTCGCTTTTCAAACGATTTTGGAGGACAATCCAATAAAATTTTTCAGCTCTTCCGGAGTGTTGATGTTCAGAAGATAGTTCTTGTCAGGTACAGGTATGATATTCACCGGGTGCCTGCTTATAAAATCACGCAGACTAACATGACCAAGATGATAAAAATCTTCCAGCGGCCGATAAGCATGGCGTTTCCACAACGCCAGCAGTGGCTCTGGTGAATTTCCGGAGGAGTCATAAAAGCAGGAAGCCATTGACTGCGAATCCTTATGACTGATCAGATAACGAATCAGTTTATCATCGACCAAAGGCATATCCACCGGCACGGTTAACCAGCACACATCCGGGTGCTTTTGGATAGCCGTAAGCAATCCATTCATCGGATTATCACCTTCATAATAATCCGGCAGCGGATTATAGCCCTCGTACGATTCATCAGCTTGTTTACAGGAAACATAAACCTTGCGGCAATAGCGCTGCAGCAATTCATACAAATAGACATACTGCGGTTTGCCGTGGTAATGCATTAAGGCCTTGCTTGTACCCATTCTTGAACTGCGGCCACCGGCAAGTATCAGCCCATATAACGGTGCATCAGTCATGAAAGTCTTTACCACAATGAGGACAGGTATGTTTTTTACCCTGTGGCTTGTGCAGCAATTCAAAAAATCCAGAAGACAATATACCGGCAGGTAAAGCCAGAATGGCCACACCGATGAGCGCAATTAATCCTCCCAGTAACTTACCCAAAGGCGTGACCGGCACAACATCGCCATAACCGACTGTGGTTAAGGTGGCAACTCCCCACCACATCGCATCCGGAATTGAACCGAATTTATCCGGCTGTGCATCATGCTCAGCGTAATACATGAAAAACGATATGATTACAAGAATAAACATGATAAACAGCAGACTTAACATCAGCTGTTCCTTGCGGTCATACAAAACACGCTTGAAAATCTCCCAGGCTGTCAGATAGCGGGTAATTTTGAACATCCTGAACAGCGCCATCAACCGAAGAATCCGGAGAAAACGTAAATCAAAGGGAAAAAATGTCAGGTAAAAAGGAAGGATAGCCAGCAAATCAATGATGGCCATATTGCTCATTAAGTAGTTTAGCCTTCCTTTAATGGGATCCTTATAGCGCTGATCTTCTACAGCAACATAAACCCGGGCGATGTATTCAATACTAAAAAACAGAACTGAGAATAATTCAAAGGCATCGAAGACCTCCTCATGCTGCTCGTAATAATCGTGCATGGAGGAGAGTACAATCGCAGCAATGTTCAAAATGATCAGTATAACCAGAATGAATTCAAAAAGTCGTTCCAGAAACTTATCCGTTTGGAATCCGGGCTCAAGGATCAGGTAAAGCTTTTTTCGGAATGTCATGACTAGTCTCGTTTATAATTTTTCTTTCCACCAGTTTTTTCTATCAACCGGATGTCTGTAATCACTATGTCGTGGGATAATGCCTTACACATATCATAAATAGTCAATGCAGCTACACTGACTGCTGTTAGTGCTTCCATTTCTACACCGGTTTTGGAACCAATAGATGCAGAAGCGTGAATAATGACCCGGTCTGCTGACGGCTCAATACGGATTTTGCAATCCTCCAAAGGAATAGGATGCGTCAACGGAATCAGATCTGCTGTACGCTTGGCTGCCATCACCCCGGCAATAATTGCCGTCTGAAATACAGGTCCCTTTCTCGTTTGAAGTTCCTGGTCTTTGATCAACTGCATGATTTCCTTACCGAGAATTACGGTGCCCTCAGCACGTGCAACGCGATGTGTTACCGCTTTGGAAGACACATCCACCATCCCAGGGTTCCCTGCTTCATCGGTGTGGGTTAATTTTTTACCTTTCATCGTCCATGTATTGATACCATGGCTAGAAAGTTAACACTTTAATTTTTGGATTTATGACAAGCGTGGTCGAAGCTGATTACATCATTCAATCCGTAAATATCGCCTTGCCCGTAGTTCAGGTATCCATCGAAGAAATTAACGGGCATATTTTGGCCGAGCCTGTTTATACCGATCGCGACCTTCCACCTTATCATCGCGTTACGATGGATGGTATAGCCGTGCAAAGTGCTTCGCTCATGCCCGGGAAAATGTTTTCTGTACAAGGCGTACAGCCAGCAGGTGCTGAACCCATGACTCTTCTCTCCCCTGATCATTGCATTCGGGTGATGACGGGAGCCAAACTTCCGGTTGGAACTGACACTGTTATCCCAAAAGAATTATTGTCCGTTGAAGAGAACGGTATTCGTGTTGCGGATGATAAAATTAAACCTGGAATAAATATTCATTTTCGAGGCAGTGATTGCCGGCAGGGCGATTGCCTGCTACAACCAGGTACCCGGCTTACACCAGCAGAGGTTGGCATACTGGCTGCTACCGGTAAAGCATTGACTCAGGTTTTTGGATTTCCGAAAACGGCTGTCATTTCAACTGGTGATGAACTGGTAGATCTCCATGATCAACCAAAACCCTGGCAGGTGAGGCGCTCCAACAGCTACATGCTGCAAACAGCGATGCGTAGCTTAGGATGGCATTCAGACCGTTATCATTTTAATGATGACGAAAATTTGATTAAGCATGAACTGAAGCGATTGCTTGGCATTTACAACATCGTCATTTTATCCGGTGGCGTATCCCAGGGTGATTTTGATTTTATTCCGTCTGTTTTGGATACCTGTGGCATCCGAAAAAAAATTCATCACATCGCCCAGCGGCCCGGTAAGCCTTTCTGGTTTGGTGCTGATGAAACAGCAAGTAAAATTGTCTTCGCCTTACCTGGTAATCCTGTAGCCAGCTTCGTCAGCTTCTTTCGGTATATCAAACCATGGATGCACCGCCAGATGGGTGTTCATGACCATTTTCCAACTGCACAGTTGGCCGATGATTTCAGTTTCAAACCGGCATTGACGTACTTCCTTCAGGTAAAGCTGAAAATTGAGAATGGGTTGTTGAAAGCGAAACCTGTTCCGGGTGGCGGGTCGGGTGATTTTCATAACCTGATCCACTCTGATGGATTTCTGGAATTGCCTCCGGACCGAAATGAATTTTACCGGGGCGAATCATTCCCGCTGATCAGATTTCGTTAAGCCGTAGAAACACTGTCTTTACCAAAATCAAAACGTATGATGGTGCCCTTGTCGGTGCTGTCTATGGTCAGGTCGACATTCAAGAAGGTGGCTATGCGATGCATTATTTGAAGGCCGAATCCGGATTTATCATTTTTGGCATCGGTTAGAAAGACATGCCCGCGTTTAACCTGATCAATCAATGTCGTTGGTATTCCATTTCCGGTATCCGTCACTTCAACAACCGCACCATGTTCACGTTGACTAATAGTTAAACTGACAGATCCGGGTGCGGTCGTATAGCGGATCGCATTAATGACAGCATTCTGAATCATCATCAACACCATGGAATAATTCGAGTTCGCAATAGGCACCGCTACGTCTGCTTCCACCGAAAAGTTCAGCCCTTTTTCACGGGCCACCGGTTCCCAGGTCTCGATCACTTCCTGCACTACCTGGCATAAATCAACCATCTCATTTTTCACATATTGGGCATTGCTGATCTTAGAGATCAGTAACAAGGAATTCACCAGGTGCTTAAAGCGTTGAATGGTCTGTTGCATGTCCATCAAACGTTGGAGCTCCTCCGGACTCAGGTGAGACTCCGAAAGCATGTTCTCAATTTTTGATTGAATCACCGAAATCGGTGTAAGGCTGTTGATGGCTTCATCTAAAATCTTGAAATCCTTCGTACCGGTTTTTATTGGCTCATAGGTATACTGGCTGGGCTCGCGTATCTCTGGTATTTTTTTATAAATGATTTTATTGAACGGACGGAGAATAACACCATGAAAGGAAGTATCCATGATAATGGTGATACCGATGAAGATAAAGAAAGCCGCGACAATCAGTGAAGATATTACTTTCTCTATTTGCTGAATAGTTGCCAGGCTTCGCCCGATTTCCAGCAGGTAGGTATTCCCACCTTCCTGAAAAGTGTAGGCAAGAACACGGTAAGAAACAACATCCTCTTCAATAATGCGCTCTTCGTTAAAGATGGTGTCAAGAGTGGTGTTGTCAACAATCCTCTCCAGTGAAATATATTCTTCTTTCAGCAGGTTATAACTTCCGTACCCGCTCTCTGGATCATCCTGAAAAAAATTCTCAATGCCTTCGTCAGCGATAATCTCCAGCACTTGGCTGCGCTTCTCGAGCAAGCGGTCATCCGTATAATCCAAGGCATATTTCTTCAGCAGGTAGGGTCCTACAGAAAAGAAAACCAGCAGAATAACCCCTTTCGACAAGAGGTTGAACAGAATCATTTTATAGGAGAGTCGCACGCTTGCTATAAGAGTTGGATCCGGTAACCTACACCACGTACGGTTTCCAGCCAATCAACCGGAGCAAAGGACCCAAGTTTCTTACGCACATTCTTCACATGCACGTCAATAAAATTCGACTGGTGATCATCTTCAAAATATTCGCCCCAGATGTGCTCGGCCAGTTGAAACCGGTTAATGACTTTATTTTTATGAATCAGTAAAAAATACAGCAAGTCAAATTCCTTTTTGGTTAGTTCAATAACATTGCCGTTATGAGCTACTTCGCGCTTTTGTGTATCCATGGTAAATCCCCCAAACGCAATGGCTGTTTCATTCCAACCACTCTTTCTGCGAAGAATGGCCTGCATGCGCGCTTTCATTTCGAGCAAAGAAAATGGCTTGGCCAGGTAATCATCCGCACCGCTCAGCAAGCCCTCCACTTTATCCTGCACTTCGCCACGGGCAGTGATGATAATATACAAAGCACTTTCCTGGGTTTTCTTTGCTTCTTTCAGCAAGTCCATACCGTTACCATCCGGCAAACCCAGGTCAATCAGAATAAAATCGAAGCTGCCACCAGCTAATTTTTCTGTTGCTTCCTTGTAGGAATGCGCCAAGGTACAGTGAAAATTTTCTTTTTGCAGGTAACTCTTGATCTCTTCGGCTAACTCACGTTGATCTTCAATTATCAGCGTTCTCATATCCGTACTTTTTTCTTTCGCTTAACGGGTATGCTGTAATATAGATCAAAAGTTTGTATAAAGACAGGTTTTGACGGATCGCCTGCGATAACATTGAGCGGAGTGGCATAACGCGATGTACATTCCAGCGTGAAGTTACCCCACTGAAACGTTAACGGTAACGCAAATTCCCAGCTCAGAAATCCGGGTTTGCTTCCATCTTCAGTTGAACCTGTTGGCTCTGATAAGGGCTCCGGAGTTGTCGTTCCAGTGCCCGTGTTATTGCCACCTGAATTACTGCTATTACCGTTATTACCGTTGTTTCCATTATTTCCTTGACCATTGCCCTGGCCGGGAGTAGTTGAACCGGAATTACCAGGAGTTGAACTTGTTCCTCCCTTAGAAGGATTTTTTGCTGAACGGATTAATGCCCGGGGATTTTTAATACCACGGTTTTGCAATACCGGGTCTTCAGAATAATAAAAACGATTCGTTCCCCAAGTTATGGTAAACATCGGCTGAAAAGAGACCCCGATCTTATTGAAAAGTTTTTCATTGAATTCAAAATAGCGCGAGTGCTGAGAGATCAGGAAAAAGTCCTGATCATCAAATGCCATTACCTGAGCTTGCAGGGTGGAGTAAAGAATGGTCCAGTCCAAACCAAAACCGCCCTGATAAAATCCCAACTGTTCAATACTTCCTGAACCTTCACCGGACTGAATAAAAAACTGACCCCCGCTTACATTCACGTCAATACGTTTCGAAAGATCAGCGCGGTAACCAGCTGTTACTGCGGTTTGAAACGGTATAGACTCATCCATGAATTTAAAGGCGGAACCGCTTACCCACAGTCTATTATTAAAGTAATAAGTTAAATCTCCGGTAACAAAGGGAATGGATTGACCGAAGTTTCTCCCCAGGAAGGCAAACTGGTTCTGGTACTTGCTGCCCACAAAGAGGAAATCATAAACCACAGAATCCTTGCGTGGATTTTTGCCATCATTTAATAATGCCGATGATCTGGCGGAAAGTCTGTCTGAATTAATCAGGGCAACAAGCATTACCAGGATAACCTTCCGGTTAACCTTTAACGAGTTCACTGCCTGTAACCATGTTAATTTCATGATAATGATCAACTGCTATTTGCCGGGTGGTTTACCAGCCATATTGGGTTTACCGGGGTTTGCCGGCCTTCCAGCTGTGGCAGGTTTACCGTTATTGATAGGTTTTCCTGCGGTTTCAGGCTTACCATGTCCTTCCGGCTTATTTCCGTTTCCCGGCTGTGACGGTCGTATACCTGACGGTCGAGCGGCACTGGAGATTTTTGCCGGCTTTGATTTTACCTCTGCCGAAGGAACATTTTTTATTTCCTTTCTGTCATTAATTCCCTGTTCAGGCTTTGTCTTGTCATCACCGCGCTGAGCATATGACCAACCTATCGCCAGAAAACAAGTAAGAGCAGCTATGGAGGTAAACCTTTTCATCACCTTAACAAATATCTCTTAATTATCGGATTTATTTTAATTCGAAACCCCTAAAAAGGGAACGTCTCCCCGCTTGATACGAAGGAGACGTTCGAAGTAAACTCTAAAGCCAACTAACTCCTTAGAGTTTGTTTTCTTAATTACGGACGTTTAATCCGACTGGTCTAGGTTTCATGGCTGGTACCACTCGCGGACCCTGAGCTTTCGGAGCTGAGGCTGATTTTCCGGAATTTTCTGGCCTTCCAGCAGTTTCAGGGCGATTTCCGTATTGATTTTCAGGTTTATCGTTAGAAGTCACTGCAAACTGGCCTTTTGGTAAACCTTGCTTACGGGCTGCACTACTGACTATCTTTCCTTTTTCCGGTCCATTGGGTGTAGATTTAACCGATTCACTTACAGTTTTACCATGATTCGCAGCGGGTACTTCTTTGATTTTGTCGTTATTGTCAACTGTTTCTCCTGCTGACTGTGCAAAACCTACAGAAGCAAATAATGCTACTACTATAGTAATCAGGGTTTTCATTTGCTGTTGTCAACAATTAATGATTCAAAGAAAATGAGGCATCATGAAGGGAACATGAAAAGGACAATGACCTGAAAGAAATTTTCAAATAATTAATCCATCAGTTCAAAAAAGGCCTATTGGACTTCGTTTTAAGGGAAGTTACTTTTGTGCCTTATGTTAACGGGTAGTGAACTGCTTACCCGCACGATACCTCTAATCAGATACAATTATGTTCGAAAATCTCAGTCTTAAACTCGATAAAGCTTTTCAATCTCTGAAAGGTCAGGGCCGCATTACTGAAATCAATGTTGCCGGTACCATTAAGGATATTCGCAAGGCGCTGATCGATGCTGATGTTAATTATAAAGTAGCCAAGGAAGTTACTGATGAAATAAAAGTGAAAGCGTTAGGCCAGAACGTGCTAACCGCTATTTCACCGGGTCAGCTTCTGGTGAAAATCACAAACGATGAACTCACTGCACTGATGGGCAGTGAGAGTGTTGACATAAACATTTCCGGAAACCCCGCTATCATACTGATTGCCGGTTTGCAGGGTTCCGGTAAAACCACCTTCTCCGGTAAATTGGCCAACTACCTCAAACGTCAGGGACGCCAGGTGCTGCTCACCGCCTGTGATATCTACCGCCCTGCTGCTATCGACCAGCTAAAAGTCCTGGGTGAACAGATTGGCGTGGAGGTCTATGCCGAACCGGAAAATAAAGATGCTTTAAATATTGCCCGGGCTGCCCTTGATCATGCCAAAAAGAATAACCACCGCATCGTGATTGTCGATACCGCTGGCCGGCTGGCTGTGGATGAGGAGATGATGAATGAGATCGCCCGCTTAAAGGAAGCACTCAATCCCTCAGAGACCTTATTTGTTGTCGACTCGATGACCGGTCAGGATGCCGTCAACACAGCCAAAGCATTCAACGAGCGATTGAACTTTGACGGTGTCGTGCTGACGAAGCTGGATGGTGATACTCGCGGTGGTGCAGCGCTGTCCATCCGAAGGGTGGTACAAAAGCCAATCAAGTTCATCAGCACCGGTGAAAAAATGGAGGCCATCGACCGGTTCTACCCCGACCGTATGGCCAGCCGCATTCTGGGTATGGGTGATGTGGTTTCACTGGTTGAAAAAGCCCAGCAGACTTTTGATGAAGATGAGGCGAGGCGACTCAGCAAAAAGATGCGCCAGAATCAGTTCGACCTCAATGACTTCCTCGGTCAACTGGAGCAAATCAAAAAAATGGGCAACATGAAAGACCTGCTGGGCATGATACCCGGCATGGGAAAAGCCCTCAAAGACGTTGATATTGATGATAACTCATTCAAGCCGATTGAGGCCATGATTCGCTCCATGACGATGGAAGAACGCCAGAATCCGGATATGATCAACGGTAGTCGTAAAAACCGCATCGCCCTGGGAAGCGGAACCTCCGTCACCCAGGTCAACCAGTTGCTGAAGCAGTTCTCCGATATGCGAAAAATGATGAAGACGATGAATAAAATGGGGGGCGGCAAACGCGCGCTTTCAGCCTTGAATCCGTTTGGCAAATAATACTTCCAAACCGAAACTTTTTTCTGTAAGTTCGGATCGGAATAAAACCTGAATGAACTCAATAACGTTTTATTTCCAGTTTACAGGTAAATAATTAAAAAGTGCTCCTGAACTGCTAAGGAGCACTTTTTATTCGTATCCGTTTCACATTTAAAACCTTTCATTATGAACAAGTTGAATTTCTTTCTGATCGCCCTGATGGCCTGGTGTATTATGCCAGCCGATGTTACCGCACAAAAGATTACTGGCTTAGATGCCAGCCCAGCTGATATTGCGTATTTCCGCCCGGGTGGACGCAATGCTGACCCGCTAATCAAGGTAATTTACAGCAGGCCCGCTAAAAAAGGACGCACGATGTTGGGAGGCACTGAAGCGTACGGAAAAGTATGGCGCACAGGGGCTAATGAAACAACCGAAATTAAATTATTTAAGGATGTGACCTTTGGCGATAAGCTGATTAAGGCCGGCACCTACTCACTCTATAGTATTCCGGATAAAAATGAGTGGACGATAATCTTCAACACTAAGCTTGACACCTGGGGTGCATATGCCTATGATGAAAAGGCCGATATTGCCCGGATAAAAGTACCGGCTGGAAAAACAGATGAAGAGGCTGAATATTTCACCATCATGTTTGACGGCACCGGAGATAAAGCTGTTATGATCCTCGCCTGGGAAAACACCTTGGTGAAGGTGCCTCTTAAGTACTAATCAATAACAAGTATGTATTTACAAGCCCGGTGCTGATGACCGGGCTTTTTTTATTTCCATCTTTCCGGTACATTTCTTAAAGCATAGTCAACCGTCATGGAAATTCTCGGCCGCTCCGATCGGGTAGACCTGCCCGGCTTGGGCTTATACAATATCCACGCAAAGATTGATACCGGTGCCTACACCAGCAGCCTACATTGCTCCCGTGCCGAAGTCGTGAATGGTGCCCTTGAATTTGTACTTATGGATGATGAGCATCCTGAATTCACCGGAATGACATTTGTATTTAAAGAATTTACAGAACGGGATATCCGCAATTCATTTGGACTTAAGGAGAAGCGTTATGTGATACGTACCACCATGAAAATATTTGAGGAAGAAATTCCTGCGGAGTTTACGCTCAGCGCCCGCGATGAGATGCGTTTCCCCATCCTGCTGGGAAGAAAAATTATACGGGATCGCTTTCTGATTGATGTCACTAAAAAAAATCTATCTTTCCGCAGGAAGAAATCAGCTGGCCGAAAGCGCAAAAAAACACCCAATAAAGATTTATGAATATTGCCATCCTCTCGCGCGACCCGAAGCTCTATTCCACCAGGCGCTTAAAGGAGGCCGGTGAAAAGCGAGGGCACTCCATGGAAATCATTGACCACATGAAATGTGTGCTCTTCATTGAAAAGAAAAATCCGATGGTACTATACCAGGGTAAACGCCTCGATTATTTTGATGCTGTTATTCCCCGCATCGGTGCATCCGTAACCTTTTACGGTGCCGCTGTCGTGCGGCAATTTGAAATGATGAAAGTATTCTCGGCTGTTGAATCACAGGCGCTGATCCGATCACGCGATAAACTGCGCAGCCTGCAGATTCTATCCAGAGCAGGTATCGGCTTGCCCAAAACAATATTCATGGATTATTCACGCGACACCGAAGGAATTATCGAGGCGGTAGGTGGTGCTCCTGTAGTCATCAAATTACTGGAAGGAACACAAGGTCTTGGGGTAGTTCTTGCTGAAAATAAGAAAGCGGCACAGTCTGTTATCGAAGCGTTTCACGGCATTCATGCCCGCATCATCGTTCAGGAATTTATCAAAGAATCACGCGGTACCGATATTCGTGCATTTGTGGTGGACGGTGAAGTTGTTGGCGCCATGAAACGGGAAGCTACCCGTGAAGGCGAGTTCCGATCTAATCTGCACCGGGGTGGAAAAGCCACCGTCATCAAATTATCACGAGCAGAGAAAGCCACGGCAGTAGCTGCTGCCAAAAAAATGGGCCTCGGTGTTGCCGGTGTTGATATGCTTACCAGTAACCGCGGCCCCCTGATTATCGAAGTTAATTCTTCACCCGGATTGGAAGGTATTGAAGGAGCCACACAGGTCGATATTGCAGGTAAAATCATCCGCTACCTGGAAAAAAATGCGGGCAAGCATAAAATCCAGAAAGACAAAATCAACGCGTAGGCGAGGTCATTCAATTTTTCTAATTCATTCTTATACTTCCGTAAGTAAGCATTTACTCCATCCGAAAGTTTGAATATTGTATCTTGATGCATGCGAATCGTTAAAATTGCCGGCCAGGAAATAAAGCCCGGGGAATTCAAGGAAATCAAAATCAACATCGCCAGGCTTCCCTCCCACACCGTCATTGATACGCCCATTTATGTCTCACGCGGACTGGAAGAAGGTCCGGTTCTAGCGCTGATGGCCGGCATGCACGGTGATGAAATAAACGGTTTGGAAATTGTGCGAAGGATACTGGATGGAAACCTGCACCAGCCCAAACGCGGTACCATTTTATGCATGCCGGTAGTTAATGTGTACGGCTTTTTGAACTTTTCACGGGAAGTACCTGATGGAAAAGATGTTAACCGCTCCTTTCCGGGAAGTAAAAAAGGATCACTCGCCAGCCGGGTAGCCTGGCACGTAACCCATGATATTTTACCCAACATCGACTACGGCATCGATTTTCATACGGGTGGCGCCATGCGTACGAACTTTCCCCAAGTGAGAGCGATGTTGAGTAATGAGAAAAACCAGGAACTGGCCTCTGCCTTTAATGCACCCTTTACACTCGATGCACCGTTTCGCCCCAGTTCATTACGAAAAGAGGCGTCTAAAAAGGGCAAGAACATTATCGTTTATGAAGGAGGTGAATCCCTGCGGTTTGATCAGCATGCTATTGAAGAAGGTATTGCCGGAACCCTGCGGCTAATGCACCATCTGAACATGATTGACTGGGCGCCAGAGGCCAAAGCAGAAACAAAATATATCTGGAGTTCTACCTGGGTACGCGCTAAATATGCCGGTTTATTTCAATCGTTGGTACATAGCGGCCAAATGGTCCATAAAGGGGAGTGGATTGGAACAATCACTGATCCATTTGGTGAATTCAAAGAACGCGTGCTTGCTCCTGAAACTGCCTATGTTATCGGGTTGAATAATATACCGGTTATTAATGCCGGTGACGCCCTGATGCACCTGGGCATGGACAACTACTGCAAGCTCAGCACGCAGTCAGCAGAAGCTGATTAGAACAATAGGAGTTAGAGTTATAAACATCATCCACCGGTTGTAATCCGATGAAGACGCTGCAACAGGGGCGGATGTGAATAATGGAAAAACACATAAGCCGGATGCGGGTATAAATTCGATAGATTATCTACCGAAAGTTTCTTGAGCGCATCCGCTAAAGCCTGTCCGTTGTAGGTCTCGCACGCATAAGCATCCGCTTCATATTCGTTTTTACGACTGTAGATATTCATCAACAATCCGGTATAATTTGATGGCCTGAATCAACTCAGGCAATCAGGTTGAGGTGAATCGCCAGTTGTTGCCCACCTAAGGCGAGGGATAGATTTTCATTGAAGACCATCCTGGACAGGATAAACAAAGTGAAGGCAATCTGAAAGACAGAAAGCACATAACCCCAGATGATATGCTTCTTTTTGTAATGTCCTACTTCGTGAGCCAGCACGGCAACCAGCTCTTCGGTGGATTGATTGGCAATCAGGGTATCATACAATACTATCTTTTTACGCTTACCAATGCCGGAGAAAAAGGCATTGGCTTTGTTGCTTCGCTTTGAACCATCAATAACAAATATGTTCGTGATCGGAAAATTGATCTTACGCGAAAATTCCTCGATGGCTGTTTTCAGCTCTCCATCGGCCAGCGGGGTTAGCTTGTTGAACATCGGCAGGATCAGCGAAGTGTAGAATATATTCATCAGCAAAATGAACACGGCTGCCAGCGCAGCAAACCAGATCCAGAAATCGGGACCAAGCCACTGGATCAGGTAGAGCAGCGCCAGCAGCAGGGCACCGCCAATCACCCCACCCAACAAGTATCCTTTCATCTTGTCGGCAAGAAAGGTTTTTAAAGTGGTTTTGTTGAAGCCGTACTTTTCTTCAATGACAAACGTACCGTACCACTGAAACGGAAGAGAGATCAGGTCGGAAGCAACGCCCAGTAAACCAAAAAACACCAAGGGAAGCACCAGATTGTTAACCGTAAAAGTGCGCAATAAAGCATCCACCCAGCCAAAACCACCCAACAACAACATGGCGATTGACAACAGAAAGCTAAATCCAGAACTGATGAAGGAAAACCGTGCTACTTCGCGGTGGTAGGCCTGCGACTTCACATATTTTTCGTTGTTATAAAACGCAGCTATTTCTTCCGGTATATGCGGGCGCATGGCTTTCAGATTCAGGTAATCAAGAATTTGACCAGCCAAATAACTGATACTTACAATACCGATAATTAACCACAACCACGTTTCCGGAGAAAATTGCATAGACATACTGCCGTTATTATTTTGTGAGCAAATTAGTACTTGGTATGCGCATCCGGAAAGAAATTTCAAAAACCAATTATCAACTGCTGGTTAAACTCATCATCCTCTTCACGCTGATTTTCAATACTGTGTATTTCATCATGGTCTACTTCTTCCCGGGAGACGACCAGCCGAATATCAGTTTTTGGGTAATGTACAGCGTAATCTACCCGATTATCCTGAGTTCCGCTTTTATACAGAACTTTAAGACGGTAACGCTGTACATCAACGATTATCATAACGTCAGCAATTTTCAGGATAAACTGAAAGCGCGCATCGCAAAAGAAGACCTGGTACCGGAACCCGTCACAGATCACGAAACAACCTATCGTCCGAAAACACGGATGGGCAGACTCTTTGGCAAATGGGCAGGTTCAGAGGGACTGACGCTTCGCCTTGGTGAAGAGGTTACTCTCCATGGCCCTCTAAAAACGGTTACCAACATTGAAGACACGCTTACCTGGAATATGGATTTCAAGCGGTAAAAACCACTGGTGATCATTGCGAAGTTTTAATAAGGAAGTATTCAGTTAGAAAAGCCAACCTGTACAGAAAATCAACGAAGTAGGGTATCTACAGCACGTTGGACTAAAGAAAAATTAAACCGGCCCATCACATCATCCATCATCCGCTGAATTTCCGGCAAACATAAATTGCCGATACTGCCTTCATGAGAGTGATGTACATGCTTGCCAGGATTAAATGTTCCGGCTTCGATAGCCATCCCTACCTTCTTGTAGGCATCGCGGAAAGGAATACCGGCCAGCACCAGCTTGTTTACTTCTTCCACGCTAAAGAGATAGCTGTATTGATCATCCTGCAGGATATTTTCCTTGATCCGAATATTGCTCAGCATCAGGTGCATCATTTGCAGGCAATCCTTCAGCTGCTGAAAGGCCGGAAACAATACTTCCTTCAGTAATTGCAGATCTCGGTGATAACCGCTGGGCAGATTAACTGTCATCATCGCGATATCGTTCGGGAGTGCCTGTAGTTGATTGCAGCGGGCACGCACCAACTCAAATACATCGGGGTTTTTCTTGTGAGGCATGATGCTCGAGCCGGTAGTTAGTTCATCAGGAAAAGAAATGAATCCGAAATTCTGATTCATGAACAGGGTAGCATCCATCGCCAATTTACTCAGCGTTGCCGCAACATTGGCCAGTGACGAAGCCACGATGCGTTCTGACTTACCCCTTCCCATCTGGGCATACACAACATTGTAATTGAGATCATCGAAACCCAGCAGCTCAGTTGTCATTTTCCGGTTGAGGGGAAAGGAAGAGCCATAACCGGCCGCAGAACCCAGCGGATTCTTGTTAACCACACGATACGCGGCTTCCAGCATCACCAAGTCATCAACAAGTCCTTCGGCATAGGCGCCAAACCACAATCCAAATGAAGAGGGCATGGCCACCTGCAAATGCGTATAGCCGGGCATCAGCTGATTCCTGTACCGTTCGCTCTGTTCCATCAGCAGATCAAATAGTTGACGTGTTTCATGAACGATCGATTCCATTTCGGCCCGGAGCATCAGCCGGATATCCACCAGCACCTGGTCGTTGCGCGAACGGCCG
>JALOMI010000343.1 GCA_025455465.1 Cyclobacteriaceae bacterium
TTAAGCGCCCACAGCTTGCCAAAATTCTTACTAAGATGTTGTATGGAGATCATAAGGTTTCATGCTTGGAAAATCGTCCTTTAAATTTTCGGGTGTTACCACCGGAAACACACGCTCAGCCCGATCAAGAAGAAAGACCAGGAAACTGCGCCACAACAAAACAGCCGTTGGCACCCGCTCTACGATCATTGCGTATAAATTCACCGGTCGGAATGGAATATCGCCCGTCCCATCACGGTTCAGATCATAACCCTGGTATTTATCCCAGTAATTGCGATTGATGGTGTTGAGTACCAGAGTGCCGTTTGTTGCAAAATCGAAAGTATTGGACATGAAGTTATTTTCCTTAAAGTCGTTATTGTCGCAACTGGCCTGGAGTTTAACCGCCCATCCATTGGAGGCGAAATAATTCCGGGTGAAAACCGTCCGGCTGGTTCCCTCCATGTAAATGCCAATCGTATTCTGGATAAACCGGTTATTCAATACCTGGCTTTTGTTGATGTCTTTCAATAATAAACCATAGGCGCTGTTTCCCCAGTTTCGTTCAAACGTATTGTTAATCATCTTCACGTTTCGGGTATACATTACAGCTACACCTGCTCCGTTGTTGCGGAATACGTTGTCGAGGTAATCATCATCGTGTGAGAACATGAAATGCAAACCGTACCGATGATTATCTTCACTGATGTTGCCGATCACTTTCGATGCAGTTACAAACTCGAAATAAATACCATCGCGATGCCCTCTAACCTGATTGTTTTTAATCACCATGTTAGAACACTGCCATAAATGAATGCCGTTACCGGTTTCGATATCACTTCGCAACAAGGACTTCAGTGTATTATTCTCAACCGTACCATAGTTGCAGTTCGACAGGTGGATGCCAAAAAATGTATTAATCAGTTCATTGTTCCGGATGGTTGCGAAATCAACATTCAATCCTCCAATGCCGGCCAGATCGTTCACATTCGACATTCCACTGTTCATAATGGTGAAACCCATCAGTGTAACATGCCTGGCCCCGATGGTAAATACCTCTACTTTATATTCTCCGTCTGCAACCGGTTTATTCTCCCCGATCAAGACAATGGATTTATTGATTATGATATTGCCTTCACGGTAGGTGCCGGCTTTTACCAGCACCGTATCGCCTGCTTCGGCAAGCTGAATGCCTTGCTTAATGCTGTTGATTGAAGTACCCTGCTGTACCACGATTCGGGCAGCCTGCGAAACCAGTACGGTGAAGCAGAACAGAAGGGCGATATGTGATTTGATGTGATTCATTTTGCGTGGCGACAAACCTCATCTTCAAATCCCGTTTTCATTTGGATGTATCGATCCGAATGAAGTTGAAATTTTAAGAACCTATTTAAACTGTGTTGTCAATTCTCCCCATGTTAAGTAAATACCATTGAGTTGTTTTTTAAATTCTTTATGCGATTCATTGGATTCAAAAGCAGCTACCTGGCTTGCCATCGGGCTTTTCACTTCGGATGATTTAATATAAAACGCTTCACCGGCCGGTATCAGTTTTCCCGGTTGGGAATAATCCACCACCAGTTTGTATTGAATGTCACGATCAACCACTTCACCGGAATGAAGGAATTGCATCATGCAGTTCACATCGTCAAACTTATATACTTTTCCCTTACGCGTTACGATCTCAGCACCGAACCGCTTATCCATCATCGTCATCTTACATACGTGGCAATTATCGGTTCCATAAACGATGGGTTCCGGTTCAACTTTACAAGCTGTTAAACTGATGATAATAACCAGGATCAGTAAGGTTGACGAAATTTTCATGCCTGTTTCTTTCCAAATTTAAATATCTCCAAAGCAAGCATTGCAAAAACAGCTATGCCGATCACTAAAAAGATCCATCCTCCAATATCGGGTCCGGAAAAAGCTGTAAAATTGAGCAGCTGTTTCGTACCAATCAACGGAGGCTGGTATGCCATGCCGGGCACAACAATGGGTGCAGTAGGATCAAGGTTATGGCCATAATCGTAGCCCCACAGGTAAAAATCAACCAGGGCAGCGATACCGGTTAACAACAACAAGGAAGCAAAAGCCATCAGCATGAAGCGCCTGGCTACAAGTGCCGTTATAAGGCCGAAAGCAACTAAAGCCATCACGATGTATTTCATGTAACCGAATTCAGGGAACATGCTTACTTCGATATGCTTCATACCAATGTAGTGGTTCAAGGCGCTGATGATTTTAACATCACCGGAAAGATTATCGATCCAGATTTTCATCTCAAGACCTTCCGGGTACTGGGGTGCCCACATCAGGATTTGCCAGAGCGGAACAAACAATGCACTGATCATGGCCAGCGTTTCTCCTTTCTAAACCGTTTCGTTTTTGAATTAGCCCTGATCCCGGCCTAAGCCGGGACAGGGCTTCTCAACCTGCAAACAATGGATAGACCAGCCGGTCAGTGCCACTATTTCTGACCTTCGATCACTCCGGTTGAAAACTTCAATGGCGTATTCGATCCAGCCGGTGATACACGAACGTATCCCTGCATTTCCTGGTGCAATGCTGAACAGAAGTCGGTGCAGTAGAATGGCACTACGCCAACAGCCTGCGGCTTCCACTTCAGGGTTTGGGTTTCACCCGGCATAACCAATATTTCTGCATTCAAAGCGCCTTTGATGGCAAAGCCGTGCGGAACATCCCAATCCTGTTCAAGATTAGTTACATGGAAATAGACATCATCACCTACGCGAACACCTTCAATGTTATCCGG
>JALOMI010000020.1 GCA_025455465.1 Cyclobacteriaceae bacterium
GCAGCGCGTGGCAGCGAGCTGACAGCAAACTCAGGTATTCCCGTTTTGATGAGCAAAGCCGGATTGATCTGGCCATCAAACTCAAACCTCAGTCTGCACCGGCATTGGTTTACCTGGCCGGGACCTTGTGTCTGAAATGACCCCGGATACGCTGTTGACCAATCCATTACCCGTTTCCATTCGCGGGATTAATGTTATTTTTGCAGAGAATTTCTAAGGGAATGGTTTATCCGATTGTAGTTTATGGTGACCCGGTGCTGCGTCAGCGCGCCAAAGACATTGAGCCCGGCACCGATGTGAAGCAGCTGATTGATGACATGTATGAAACCATGCACCATGCACAGGGAATCGGGCTGGCTGCTCCGCAGATTGGCAAGAGTGTGCGCCTGTTTGTAGTTGACGGCACCGGTTTGGAGAAGGATGATGACGAAGCCGAAGATCTTTCTGATTTCAAAAAAGCATTCCTCAACCCGGTGATGCTGGAAGAGTTGGGAGACGCATGGGAATTTGAAGAGGGATGTCTTAGCATACCCAACATCCGGGAGAAAGTTTCACGCAAAGACACCGTGCGCATCCGTTACTATGATGAACAGTGGAACGTGAAGGAGGAGGAGTATGACGGTATGAAAGCCCGCGTCATTCAGCATGAGTATGATCATATTGAAGGAAAACTCTTCATCGATTACCTAACGCCCTTGAAAAAGCGCCTGCTGAAAGGCAAACTCACCGATATCAGCCGGGGTGATGTGCGAACAGAATACCGCATCCTTGCACCGCTGCGCAAATAATACAGCCAGTTAATCGTGTTGCACACAAAGCCTGATACAGACCGGTGAATATTCAATCACGTCTTCCGGATGTCGGCACATCGATCTTTGCGGTGATGTCGAAAATGGCAGCCGAACATAATGCCATCAACCTTTCGCAAGGGTTCCCCGATTTTCCTGTTGATCCGGTAATCATCGACCTGGTACACCGGTTTATGAAGGAGGGGCATAATCAGTATGCACCCATGCCGGGAACACCAGCCCTGCGACAGGCAATCGCAGAAGTTATCGGCTTAACGTATAATAGAGCCGTTGATCCGGACACGGGAATCACCATAACTGCCGGTGCTACGGAAGCCCTGTATGCGGCTATTGCTGCATTTGTACATCCGGGTGATGAAGTCATTCTTTTTGATCCGGCCTATGATTCCTACGATCCTGCGATTCGGCTGAATGGGGGTGTGCCGGTTCACCTGCACCTGAAGCTTCCTGATTTTCAAATCGACTGGGATGAAGTGGGGTCACGCATAACGCCACGTACGCGGATGATTATGGTGAATACACCACACAATCCTACTGGAGCCGTGCTAAAAACCGAAGACATGATTCGGCTTCAGCAGCTTGCCGAAAGGCATGACCTGATTGTGCTGAGCGATGAAGTCTATGAGCGTATTATCTTCGATGGTATAAAACATGAAAGTGTGCTGCACTATCCAGCGCTTGCCAGTCGCAGTGTAGCCGTATTTTCCTTCGGAAAGACATTTCATGCCACGGGCTGGAAAGTTGGCTACGCGGTGGCGCCTGCTGCTTTATCGCAAGAGATTCGCAAGACGCATCAATTCATCACATTTGCTGTGAACACACCTGTTCAACTGGCACTGGCTGCCTATATGAAGACTCCGCAACATTTCCAGGGCCTTGGAAGCTTCTACGAAGCAAAACGGAATTATTTTCTGAATGGAATCAAAGGATCTTCCTTCCGGATTATGCCCTGCCATGGCTCCTACTTTCAGCTCCTGGATTACAGTAACATTACCCGCATTCCCGAGAAGGAGATGGCCGCACGTCTAACCTGTGAGCACGGTGTGGCTTCCATCCCGGTATCTGTTTTTTACCAGGATGGCAGCAATAATCACTTATTGCGGTTTTGTTTTGCCAAGCAGGAGAACACCCTCGACAATGCCATTGCTATTCTGAGAAAGTTGTAGCAAGGTCGGGTTAATACCATCTGCCGCTCAGGTTTTTCATAAATCCTTTGCGTTATTTGCGCTTCGAACAACCACTATGCAAAACCTACGCATTACGCTGATTCAATCGGATCTGTACTGGGAGGAAATTGACTCCAACCTCTCCGCCTTTGAGGAGAAGATCTGGCAGATCGGCCAGGATACCGATGTTATTGTTCTACCGGAGATGTTCAACACCGGCTTCACTATGAATGCATCAAAACTGGCTGAACACATGAATATGCGCACCTTTAAATGGATGCGGCAAATGGCGGATCAGACAGGCGCCCTGGTGCTGGGGAGTTACATCGTCACCGTACACGAGCGATATTATAACCGGCTGCTTTGGATGGAACCCGGAGGGCATTTTAAAACCTACGATAAACGTCACCTTTTCCGCATGGCTGCGGAGCATAAAACATTCTCTCCCGGTGAGAGCCTGTTGATATCTACCTGGAAGGGCTGGCGCATTTGCCCTTTGATTTGTTATGACCTGCGGTTTCCCGTTTGGAGCCGTAACACCTATGATGTTACCACCAAGCGAATGAACTATGATTTGTTGCTGTACGTAGCCAACTGGCCAACCGCACGTGTAGACGCCTGGGATGCCTTATTGAAAGCACGCGCCATAGAGAACCTCAGTTATGTTGCAGCAGTCAATCGTGTGGGTGTTGATGGTAACGGAATTGAATACAACGGGCACTCTACCATTGTATCCCCTAAAGGAGAGCAGGTGTTCATTTCAGAAGGTGTAGAGATGATTAAAACCATCGAACTGAATGCTCATTCCCTGCAGGCTTTCCGCGACAGATTTCCGGCCTACCTCGATGCCGATGATTTTTCCATTGAGATGGGTGAGTTTGAGGAAGACTTTCTTACTGGCCTAAGCTAGGGGTTTATGCAGCACAGACAAGAGTAAAATAGACACGGGCATCAGGCCTCTTCCTGCTGCCTGGAATTTTTCCGGATGAACGTGCCGCTGTAGACACCAACCCATGCAGCCAGCAATGCGATTGCTCCGGTAATGATTAGTTCCACCGGCAAAAGATTGTGCGAAGTAGAATCCTGCAGGTAATCATAAAGAAAGCGCAACACAATGGCGAATACTGCGCCAGCAGCAACCACAACTGCAGTTTACCGGACCTTTTGTTTCAGCACAGCGGTGCCAATAAAGCCAACAACCAGGAGAGGAGCCATTATCCGGATAATATAGGCAGATCCAGTTAGTTCCAGTTTATCATACGGTATCAGCCAGTTGCCAAGGGCTGCTGCGGTAAAAGCCAGCAGCAAGGTTATGATCACGGATCTGGACTATTCAGGCATCGTGTCGGTTTTTTATGGATGATTAGTTTTCTTTGATCAGTTCCAATTCGGCCATCACCGGCAGGTGATCAGACGGATAATACTTACCATCATTGATATCAAAAACGCGCTGATACCACACTTTCCATTCTGCGCTGTGGAAAATGTAGTCGATGTGAACGCAAGTCATGGCGCCTACTTCAAAGCCACAGAAGGTGCCGGTGTGCCGCCCTTTGGAAGCATCGAACAGAACCGGTTCCTGCGTGTCGACCATTACCGAATAAGCGTCTTCCTGAATTGTGCAATTAAAATCACCGGTGATGATAATAGGCTTGCTATGCGACAATTCTGGCAATTTTGATTTGATCAAAGCCGCGCTGCGTGCCCGCGCTGATTTGCCAATATGATCAAAGTGCGTGTTGAGAATAATGAATTCAAAGTTCGATTCTTTGTCATATAGGCGGGCCCAGGTAGCAACACGAGTAATGGCGGCATCCCAGTGTTTACTGCCTGGAACCTCGGGTGTTTCAGACAACCAAAAAGTATTGTTGGCTAATAACCCGAAACGGGCATGCTTGTAGAGAATGGCGCTGTATTCCCCTTTTTCATGCCCGTCATCACGACCAACACCGACATAGGAATATTCAGGAAGAATTCGCAGCAGGTCGGTAAGCTGGTGATGGAGCGCTTCCTGCACACCCAGTACATCCGGACTGTATCGCTGAATTAACTGGCCTACTCTATCAATCCGGTTGGGCCAGGCATTCACCCCATCTGCCGGGGTGTCCAGCCGGATGTTGTACGTCATTACCTTCACGTGTTGGGCTGATGCCATACATGAAAATAAAATACCGGCAAGGATAAGACAACGCATAACCAAAAATACGAAATCCTATTCCAATTGCCGGGTGTTCAGGGAATGCCCGCTTAGAAGGCTTCTACAGCTTTAACTTCACCCGGCATCATTCGTGTCAGCAGATTTTCAATACCGGCTTTGAGGGTAATCATCGATGAAGGACAGCCACTGCACGATCCTTGCAACTTTACTTTCACTACGCCATCATGGAAAGAGTGATAGGTAATGGCGCCACCGTCCTGTTCCACGGCCGGGCGGATATATTCATCCAGAATGGTTTTGATTTTTTTGACCGCTTCCGAATCATCTTCACCGTTATGAGAGGAATCATCGGGCATTTCAATAATGTAGCGACCGGCTTCCAGAAACTTAGTGATATGATCTTTTAACACATGCTGAATTTCCAGCCATTCGACATCTTCCCGCTTAGTGATGGTGATGAAGTTGCTCATATAGAACACCCGCTCTACAAACGGATAATCGAACAGTTCATGTGCCAGAGGAGCTTGGGCAGCACTTTTACGGTTAGGAAAATCGAAGCTCATGCCCTCCGGTACCAGCATTTCGTTCACCACAAACTTCAGTGAGTTAGGGTTGGGATTGGACTCGAGGTAGATGTGAATATTTTTTGGAATAGGGTTCATAGTTGAGGATTAATGTAAAATGAACAATCGGGGACAAATTTAGTTCAGCGGCTCAACTTTCTGAAACCCATTTTCCGTAGTGGCTACCATGCTTGTTACCACGGCATCACCGGTTATGTTGACAATGGTGCGGCACATATCCAGTGGCCTGTCGATAGCAATGATCAGGGCGAGGCCTTCCGGGGAGACGCCAATGGCGCCCAATACAATAACCAGTGTAATTAATCCCGCGCTGGGCACTGCCGCTGCACCAATCGATGATAGGGTGGCAGTGAGGATGATGGTGAGCTGGTCAACGAGCGTTAAATCATGCCCGAAGGCCTGGGCAATAAATACGGCAGTCACGGCCTGGTGAATACTGGTTCCGTCCATGTTGATGGTGGCCCCCAGCGGAAGCACGAAACTGGAAACCTCCTCTTTCACGCCCAGGTTCTTCTCCACACACTCCATGGTTACAGGCAACGTGGCGGCACTGGAACTGGTGGAGAAAGCCATGATCTGTGCCGGCATGATGGCTTTCAGAAACTGCTTGTAGCTGATGTGCGTAAATAGGCGCATAGCAAGCGGGTAAACGAGCAGAATCATCAGCGCCAGACTCAGTAACACGGTGAAGGCATAGACACCCAGCGCACTGAAAAGTTCCAGTGCCTGTTTCGGATCATCACCGGCAAAGTCGACCATCAGTGCGGTGAGCAGGGCAAGAACACCCACCGGGGCATAATGCATTACGATGTCTACAATTTTCAGGATCACCTCGTTCACTCCGTCAAAGAAGTTCTTCACCGGTATGCCTTTCGCTTCAGGCACCATGATCAGCGCAATACCGAACAGGATGGAGAAGAAGATTACCTGAAGCATGTTTCGGTTGGAACCCATGGAACCGAAAATGTTGTCGGGTACAATGTCAACAATTACCTGCAACGGCCCGGATTGCTTGAGTTTCTGGGCATCAGAAACTTTCAGGTTGGCATCTTGCGCATACTTGGATGATAATTCCACCTGCTTCTCCTTCGAAAGAAAGTTGCCAGGCTTAATGGTGTTGACAGCTATCAGTCCTATGGCAATGGCGATCACCGTAGTGATAAGGTACAGGGCCATTGTTTTACCACCGATACGCGACAGTTTGGAAATGTCTTTCAGGTTCGAAACTCCGCTGATGAGCGAAACCAGAATCAGCGGAATGGCGATCAGCTTAAGCAGGTTGATGAAGATCGTGCCGAACGGCTTGATCCAGTTGGTGATAAACGGGCCAAGGTGAAAGACGATGGAGATGATGCCGAGCAGAATACCCAAAAGCATCCCGATAAATATTCGGATGTGCAGGGGAATTTTCTTCATAAGTCAGGATTGGCTATTCCCGAAAGTTATAGGATTGCGCCACTACTTAATCCGCACGGCCACAGGAATATTTTTTTTACGGTTTGGGTACATCAGAAACCGTCTGTAATTCGCCCTCTCCGCTGGCAATGACGGATGCCACAGTAGAGTCACCGGTAACATTGACAACCGTTCGCAACATGTCCAGGGGGCGGTCAACGGCCAGAATCAGGGCTAAACCCGTAGGATCAATGCCTACGGCTTCAAGCACAATAATCAGCATGATAATACCGGCACCCGGCACAGCCGCGGCACCGATGGACGACAATACGGCAGTCATCAGAATGGTGAGCTGCTGGCCTAAGGTCAGGTCCAGTCCGAAAGCCTGGGCAATAAATACTGCCGAAACGCCCTGGTGAATGCTGGTTCCGTCCATATTAATGGTGGCCCCCAGCGGCAAAACGAAACTGGATACTTCCTCGGATATACCCAACCGTTTTTCGGCACAGTCGATGGTTACAGGCAACGTGGCCGCACTGGAGCTGGTTGAAAAGGCAAGCACCTGGGCCGGCAGAATGCCCTTCATAAATTTCAAATAAGGAAGCCGGGTAAAGAATTTCAGGATGAGGGGATAAGTGATGAACACCATCACCGCCAGGCCCAGCACCACATTTAAACTGTAAACGCCCAGTGCGGTCATGAGCTGCATATCAATATTCAGGCTGGCCAGAAGGGAGAATACGCCAATCGGGGCAAAACGCATGATCATATCCACAATTTTCAGCACTACTTCATTCGCGCCATCGAAGAACGACTTGACGGGTTTTACTTTTTCGGGCTTTGCCATAATCATGGCAATGCCAAAAAGTATGGCAAAGAAAATAACCTGAAGCATGTTGGTGTTGTTGCCCAGGGAACCGAAAATATTATCCGGAACGATGTCGATAAGTATTTGCAGCGGGCCGTCATCCTTCAGATCACGTGCTGTGGTTAGTTTTGTGTCAAGGTCGGCTGCGAAGGTGCGGCTCAGTTCTTCGCGTTTTTCGGGAGACAGAAATTTTCCGGGACGGATAACGTTGACCAGCAGCAACCCGATGGTTACGGCAATAACCGTGGTTGCGAGGTACAGGGCGATGGTACGCCCGCCAATACGCGACAGTTTAGATACATCGGAAAGGTTGGAAATGCCGTCAATCAGGGAAAAAAGAATTAGCGGGATGGCGATAAGTTTCAGGGAATTGATGAAGATGGTTCCCCAAGGCTTTATCCAGTTGATGGTGAATTCCATCAGGCCGAGACTGTCCGCGCTGAGGCCCCAGATCAGGCCAAGCCCCATGCCAATTAAAATTTTACCGTATAGCGGCATTTTCTTCATGGCTAAAAATAAGCGTATTATCAGAAGATGCCAGTATGATTTACACCAGCGTCTTTCGCGGTTATTTCATGAAGAATATCATGTTAACCGTTGTAGCGATTAATTACCTTCAGGGCAGTTGTCTATGTCTTCAATCAACACTTCGGGCCAGATGGAATTCACCGGACTTACCGATGAAGAAGTCCAGGAATCGCGTTCGAAATACGGGCGAAATGTTACTGAACAAGCTCGTGAAAGCGGTTTCGTTCGGGCCTTGAAAGATCTTTTTCAGGAGCCGATGTTTCTGTTGTTGCTTGTCGCATCCGGCATCTATTTTTTTATCGGTGACGTAGGTGACGGATTGTTTCTGATGGCAGCAATCTTGCTGGTGGCAGCAATCTCCCTGTACCAGGAATCGCGAAGCCGAAATGCACTGGCTGCTTTGCGCGCATATATTCAACCTCGTGTGAAAGTCTATCGCAATGGTGAGTTGGTTGAAATTCCCAGCGAAGAAATTGTGATGAATGACGTCATCATGGCTGAAGAAGGCAGCCTGCTTCCTGCGGATGGTGTGATTATCAGGGCTAACGATTTTCAGGTCAATGAATCCATCCTTACCGGTGAGTCGCTTCCGGTTTACAAGCGGGAAGACACCGATGACAATCAGGTTTTTCACGGCACACAAGTTACCGGAGGCCTCGCCATAGTTCGCGTAACCGCCATTGGCAATCAAACACAACTGGCACGAATAGGCAAAAGCTTGGAAGCCATCACGGAGGAACCAACACCGCTTCAGCTCCAGATAAAAACCTTTGTGCGCCAGATGGCAGTTGTTGGTCTGATGATTTTTGTGCTCGTCTGGGGTATCAATTATTTTCAGTCATACGATTTGCCGGATAGTTTACTTAAGGCACTTACTTTGGCCATGAGCATACTTCCGGAAGAAATACCGGTAGCCTTTACAACGTTTATGGCCCTGGGCGCCTGGCGGATGATGAAGACTGGTGTTATCGCCAAACAAATGCGCACCGTGGAGGCGTTGGGAAGTGCCACCGTAATCTGCGTAGACAAAACCGGTACCATTACCGAAAATAAAATGAAGCTTGAACGGTTGTATCTGCCGTCATCCGATCAGTTGCTTTCAGTATCCGATGCTAATTCGGGGGATGCACGCGAACTCATCGCACTAGGGATGTGGAGCAGTGAGCCCATACCGTTTGATCCGATGGAGAAGGCGTTGCATGACGCTTATGCGAAATATGCAGAGGCAGATTTACGAGGCATTTACCGGATGGTCCATGAATATCCGCTAAGCGGAAGGCCTCCGATGATGACACACATATTTGAAGATCCGAAGGGTCACCGCATCATAGCGGCCAAAGGAGCACCTGAGGCCTTGATGGACGTATCGGAATTAACAGGAACACAACGACAACAGGTTGAAGAGGCAGTCCTTCAATTATCTCGTGAAGGTTATCGCGTTCTTGCCGTTGGCGTGGTGCAAAATCATCCGGAAACGCTGCCGGCTGCTCAGCAGGACCTTCACTTTGAATTCAAAGGCCTCCTTGCCTTTTATGATCCGCCCAAGAAAAATATGAAAACGGTATTCGATGCTTTTTACCGGGCAGGCATCGATGTGAAAATCATTACCGGAGATAATGCAGAGACCACGACCACCATTGCCAACCAGGTGGGTTTCCGGCATCAGGGGAACACCATTTCCGGTGATACACTGCTGCGGATGGATCAGCAACAACTTGAGCACGAAGTAATGAACATCCATTTGTTCACCCGTATGTTCCCCGAAGCCAAACTGCGTATACTCAATGCGTTAAAAGCAGCCGGACAGGTAGTGGCCATGACGGGAGACGGGGTCAATGATGCACCAGCCCTCAAGGCTGCACATATCGGTATTGCCATGGGCGACCGGGGTGCAGAAATTGCGCGCCAGGCATCGTCTTTAATTATCACCGATGATGATCTCAGCAAAATGGTGGAGGCAATTGCCATGGGTAGAAAGATCTATACCAATTTGAAGAAGGCTATTCAATACATTATCTCCATTCATATACCCATCATTCTCACCGTGTTTTTACCACTGGTGCTTGGCTGGGTTTATCCGGCTATCTTCTCTCCTGTGCATGTTATCTTTCTGGAATTGATTATGGGGCCGACCTGCTCCATCATTTATGAAAATGAACCCATGGAGAATAATACGCTCGAGCAGAAGCCACGGCCGTTCACACTGAACTTTTTTAATTGGAGCGAACTTAATACCAGCATCATTCAGGGGCTGGTGATAACGCTTGGCGTGTTGTGCATGTATCAGTTGGCGGTAAGCCAGGGTGCAAATGAAGCAGTAACCCGTACGATGGTATTCACGACTCTGATTACCGCTAATATTTTTCTCACGCTGGTCAACCGGTCATTTTATTACTCGATCATTACTACACTTCGGTACAGAAATCCTTTGGTACCAATGATAATAGTCATTACCGTTTTGCTCACCGGTGTTATCCTTTCCCTGCACCCATTGACTATGTTTTTTGGCTTTGAATCGCTCACGATGAATCAGCTGGGCCTGTGTATCGGTACTGGCTTTTTGTCAGCCATCTGGTTTGAAGCGGTTAAGTTGGTGAGGCGAATGCGTTTCGCATCACAAAATGCGTGAGGCATTTTTTCGCAGCAGAAAATCAGCCAGTACGAGCGCGGCCATGCTTTCTACAATGGGTACCGCACGGGGTACTACGCAGGGGTCGTGCCGCCCTTTGCCGATCACGGTCACTTCCTGCCCTTCGCGGTCAACACTCTGCTGATCCTGCATAATGGTGGCGACAGGCTTGAAGGCCACGTTGAAATAAATGTCTTCTCCGTTACTGATACCGCCCTGCACCCCACCGGAGTGATTGGTGCGCGTACGGATGCGTTCGCCATCGTGGTAAAACTCATCGTTGTGTTGTGAGCCGGTCAGCCGTGTGCCCGCAAAGCCGCTTCCGTATTCAAAGCCTTTAACCGCGTTGATGCTCAGCATGGCCTTACCAAGTTCAGCATGAAGCTTATCGAATACCGGTTCACCCAAACCTACTGGTGTGTTTTTTATCACACAGGTAACGCTACCGCCAATGGTATCGCGGTTCAATCGGATCTGATCAATCAGTGCGATCATGCGCTCTGCCGTCCCTGGATCAGGGCAGCGCACGATGTTTTCTTCCGTCCTGTTCAGGTCAAGCGTGGTGTAGTGGGGTGCATGAATGTCTCCTACCGAAGAAACATAGGCTTGAATGGAGACTCCATATTTCGTTAATAGCAATTTCGCAACGGCACCGGCTGCAACTCGCGCAGCAGTTTCACGTGCAGAACTCCTCCCACCTCCTCGGTAATCGCGAACTCCGTATTTAGCTTCATAGGTGAAGTCAGCATGCGATGGGCGGAATGTATTTTCCAGGTGGCTGTAATCTTTACTACGCTGATCCGCATTTTCGATCACAAGAGCGATTGGCATGCCGGTTGACATTCCTTCAAAAACACCGCTGAGAATTTTTACACGGTCATCTTCCCTTCGTTGTGTGGTGATTTTGGATTGCCCAGGTTTTCTGCGGTCCAATTCGGACTGCAGGAAGGCTTCATCGATCTCCAGACCAGCCGGACAACCATCAACAACTGCACCAATGGCTGGTCCGTGAGATTCACCAAAAGTGGTAATGCGAAATAATTTTCCGTAGGAATTCATGATGTAACAAAATTTTGTCCGGTGATCACCTTTAGGGTTAACACGGTACCGCTATGCGAGGTTGAATATGGTTTTATTTTTTGAATATCAGGTAGGCAGAAGTGGCAAGGATCAGCAGAATCAACACATTCACCGTGTATTTAAGCCAGCGATCATCGGCCGTGGCCATCAGGGTATTGTCAGCCAGGGAAATCCTGTCGTAGAACGAACCCGGATCAGCTGATTCAATAACTTCATTTTTCAGGCTTTCACCACTGACGACAACCTCTGCTTTAGCATTCAGTGTGTCGTATTTCTTTTTGGACGGACTGAAGAAAATCCATTTGAAATCTTTACCCAGCGAGTACTCACCGGGTTCTTTGGGTACGATGAAGTAGCTGAAGGTTTTTGATCCGGTAACGCGGTTGCCTGAGCGGTTGATGTTTTGGCGGATGTTCGGTTCATAATAATCGAAGATGGCTGAGTTGTTCAGTTCCGGCTTGCTGATGGCTGAGATGTTACCTTCACCGGCAATGGTAAAGTCGTACGAGAAACTCTTACCGGTTTGCAAAGCCGTAGAACTGATCTTCTCATCGAGCCGGTATTCACCAACAGCTACCTGCCGGCTGAGCGGATGCGGTGGCAACTCTTTTACCTTAACGGTTTTGGGTTTCGAATAAAAAGTTTTAAAATCTTCCTGGCGGTTTTGCCCGAAGAAAGATGGGTTTTTAGCGACCTTATATTTGATCATCTCCAGCGGTACACTGGGGAACGTTACCGGCTCGCTATTGAGCGGATAAAATGTTGCCTGATAGATTTTATACCGCGTATAGGTTTTGCCCTGAATAGTGATTCGCTCCCCTTCAATGTTTTCAATATTAAAATTCTCTTCCCAGCAATTGGCCGGTTTGATCTTCTTCAGAATCTCCGTTACCTGTTTGCTGAGCTGATGCCAGTAGAGTGGTGCCTTATTGTCCTCGGCTACGTAAAAGCCAAGTACCGTGCTGAAGCCCTCCCCAACATACACCTCTTCTTTACTCGTAGTCACCGCCAGGAAGGCATCTTCTTTAATGTCGATGTATTCGGTGGGAGCGGTGCTGAACGGATCGTCACGATCGAAAAAACTCCGGAACGGATCGCGCTGACGGGATTGCACGGGCGCCCCTACTGTTACCCGTTTGCCGGAAGACGAGATAACCTGATCATTGATTTTCATCTTAAATGCGGGCACGGGAATGACGCCCTGCCGTTGCGGAATATAATTCATGATGACACTCTGCGAGGACGAGATCTGCCCGTTAACAATATTGGTTTGTGATGATGTTGACTGACCGCCTTTGGTGAACCCTTCGATATCCGGAAAATTATCAAAGCTCCTCAGGCGTTCATTTTGAACAGTGACGGTGATCGTCCACAGCTGGTTCTGTCCGATTTCGTCCGGACCCAATACAATCTGTATAGATTGTGCGGAAACGAACGGTCCAAGCAACAATACCGCTAAAAGTGTCGTAAAAATTTTTCTCATTTTTTCGCCCCGAATCTCAATCTCTGTACCAAAACTTCGTTATAAAATTAAAAATGTTCTTTCAGTTGATGGGGCGGCTTGCTAAATTTATCAACTGAGCGCAATAACAAATTTTTTAACCGTACTCCTCATTGTTATGCTAAACTACGCAAAGAAAATCCTCACCAAAGTCAGTTTTGACGCCTGGCTCTTCGAAAAAGAGCTGCGCAAGGCCATCAAAGCATTGATTGGAGAAGAATTGAAGGAGCTCAAACAATGGTGCTACACCACGTTTGGGAATCAACATGAAGCAATTTTAAACCGTTGTTTCGTAGCTGTCAGGTAATGATTGTGTCACCGGGCCCCGTACAGCGGGGCCTTTATTTTAATATGCCTATTGAAAGTTTTTACCGCACTTAAGCTAATCCCCCGCGAAGCACTTATCTGGCTTGCAGGTTTGCTGGCCCTGGCACTAATTGATCCATTAACCGGAAATCATGTTGCTGTTTGCCCGCTGGCCCTTTCTGGCCTTGACTTCTGCCCAGGTTGTGGCCTTGGTCGTTCGGTCAGCCATTTACTGCACGGGCAGTGGCGTGAATCGTGGGCGATGCATCCACTGGGAATACCTGCATTTTTGATTTTAACATACCGAATTTATTCACTCACCTTAACTCACATCCGCTTGTATGGCCAAAGTAATTGACGTTTTGCCGGAACTTACCGGTGAAGAAATGCTCTATGTTCAAAAAATGATTAACGAATGGGAGGAGGACAAGGCGCGCACGTTTGCCAACGTGTACCGTGCACGGAGAAAAGATCCACAGATTATCCTGATCACAGCATTGTTGGGGTTTGTTGGTTTTGCCGGAGTTCACCGCCTGATTCTGGGACAGATTGGCATGGGCCTTCTTTACTTATTTACTTGGGGAATATGCCTGATTGGAACCATCATCGATCTGGTGAATTATCAAAAGCTGGCGTTCGAGTATAACCGGCAGATTGCTGAGGAAGTAGCTGTGCTGGTGCGCTGACCGCAGTAGAAGTTCAGATTAATCTTCTTCAAAAAATACAACAGAGCCGCCAACCCAGGTTTTGTTCTTGTTGAACTTTACACCAATCATCTCGCCACGGCTCAGGCGGGCCAGGTTGGTGACCAGCCGTGGGCGGCTTTGTCCGTTCTCCCAGATGAACAGCAGGCGGATTTCGGTTTTCACCAGGCCATCGGGTGCCTGGATAACGGGTTCGTAATTGACTTTCCGTTGCAGCAAAAAATTACCGTATTCTGCCGGAGGGATTTCCTTCAGGTCATCCCGGGTAAGATGAAATTTAATGCCTGTGCCGGAGAAGGAGAAAAGCGGTTTAAGCACATAGTGTTGAAGATCATCCGGAAAGGATGTGTAATCACTCAGAAAGCGACACTCAGGTACATACCTGCTCCGGATGAAGGGCATAGTGTATTTGCTGATGCGGAAAAACCAGTTCGGATGCCCGGCCCATTCCACAGCAACGGGTTCCGTCAGGTTGAACTCCAGTTGTAAATCCCTCCGGTTACTGAGCTCATCGAAGATTACTCTGTTGTAGATTCTTTCAACCGGAATGTCTTTGCCGTTGCGGATGTAAAATAATTTTTTGCCTGCCCGTTTCAGATCACCAATGTGTACAGGTTCTATTCCGGTGTATTCGCGGGTGACCACAAAATCAATTGAGGTGTTCTGTTTGTATGGTTCGATCTCCAGTAAAATCACATTTTCAGGATCATGCCCATTCAACAAGACGCGTCTGAGCAGGGTACGATAAGCTTCACTGGAGAGATCAAAGTGAGGATGCAGATTGTCGGGAACCGGGAAATGCGTGCGGTATTGATTGGATAAAAAGTCCTGCCAGCCAAACAGTGAAGGGAAGCCCTGCATTTCAATTAACTGGGGCATCAGTTCACCTTCAATGTTTTTCACCACAGCAAAATCAAGCGCCAGGAACAAGGGGTGATTATCTTCACCGGGTACGCGCAGTTTTTCCGGGATGCTCCGCTCCGTTAATTTTTTGAAGTCATCGCGAAGCAGAAAAGCAATAATCTCATCCGAGGCTTCGATGAGTTTGTGTTTGAATGAACGACCGATAAATACCGGTGTTTCCGCAACCCGAAAATTGACCGGAGACTTGTAATGATTATTTAGTGCCTGAAGAAATTGCTGGTACTTTTCTTCGGTGAAGAATTCATTATAACGTTTGCGTGCTTCAGTAATCATACAGCAATGCTGGTAAGCTGGGCACGAAGACCCATCATCAGAAAGCGTGGTACCACGGCATGATAGGTTGCCATAATTTTATCCGGATCGGTCAGGTGGTCGAGCATGTCCCAGTATTTTTTTTCTCCGTGCTTTTCAATTACCAGTTCGCGCTTGTCTTCGCGCAACAGGTACATGCGCATACCTGGTGCATCGGCTTCAGGATGAAACTGTGTGCCGATAAAGGCATCATCAAACCGGATGGCCATGATGGCACGTTCCAGGTCAATGTGAGGCCGGAATTTTTCAATGGCCAGCACGGCACCACCACGCGCTGCAATTTTATGAAGATTGGGTTGGGTAATCTGGTAGTCGCGTGAATCGACCGCCCACATCGGGTCGTTGAGGCTTCGAAAGAGAGGCTCGTGCATGCCTTCGTCAGTTTTGTGTACGGGCATCACACCAAACGAGGTGCTCTTTCTTTTTGAAACGAAGCCATATCCGTAATAACGGCAGTAGATCTGAAAGGAGTGGCAGATCAACAAAACGTGTTTCTTTCGTTCCGGATAACGCTCATTATGGTCGTGGATGGCATCCATCAGCGCGAAATAACGCTGCTCCCACACGGAGCCTTCACTGTCCAGCGGGCTGCCGGGTCCGCCTGAGCTGATGTAGATATCGTAATCAAGACCGGGAACTTCATATTTTTCCCGTACATCGTAGATATTGAAATGGACCGGCAGGTGGGAGTCGGCTGTGAATTCTTCAATTAATTGCTGGATACCGCGCATACCCTCGTTGGGAACACCCTCATACAAATCCAACACAGCAATGCGTATCGTATCAACAGGACTCAAATCAATATTTTTGCAGTAAAGATAATCAACAGTTGGCTGCCGTTTCAGAAACAATGTAATCCACTACACTTTCCAGGCTTTGGGTATTGTGATAAACGGCCAGCTGCCGGTCGGCCCCGGTGCCCTGTTCCAGCATTTTATAGACATAATTGATGGCCTCGCGGCTGCCAAGGTCATCGACCACATCATCAATAAATTCCAGCAATTCGCGGATTAATGCGCGGGTCTCCACTTCTTCCTGTTTGCCGAAGTCAATCAGTTTTCCATCAATGCCGTAGCGACAGGCACGCCACTTATTTTCATTGATCAGAGCGCGGGTGTACACAATGAAACTCATGTTTTGCTTGCGCAGCTTATAAAGCTTCACCACTAAAGCCTGAAAGATGGCAGTTATGGCAACGGTTTCTTCGACTTTCATTGGCACATCACAAATCCTGAATTCAATGGTGTCGAAGAAGGGGTGTACACGGATGTCCCACCAGATTTTTTTTGCGTTGTCAATGCAGCCGGTCTTGATCAGCAGATTGACATAATTTTTGAAATCATCCCAATCGTTGAAATAATCCGGCAAACCGGTGCGTGGAAATTTATCAAACACTTTGGTGCGGAATGATTTGAAACCTGTGTTGCGGCCTTCCCAAAACGGACTGTTGCACGACAAGGCATACACGTGTGGCAGAAAATAACGGATAGTGTTTACGATGTGAATCGCCATATTCTTGTCGGCAATACCGACATGCACGTGCAAGCCAAAGATCAGATTAGAACGGGCCGCCTCCTGCATTTCGTTGACGATGGCATCGTATCGCGGATTCGGTGTAATGAGTTGTTTCGACCAATGCGAGAAAGGGTGTGTACCTGAAGCACCGATGCGAAGGCCGAGATCCTGCGCTATGCCGCAGACTGTTCTGCGAAGCCTGCGGATGTCATGATCGGCTTCCTGGATGTTCTGGCAGATGCCCGTGCCCACTTCCACAACGGCCTGATGCATTTCGGCTTTCACCTGGTCGTTGAGTACCTGCTGGGCAAGTTCAACAATTTTCTGGTCGTGTGAGGTGAGTTCACGAGTCTCCGGATGGACGACCATGTACTCTTCTTCAATACCGAGGGTAAACTTTTCCATACGTTACCTGAGAGGTTCTTTTACTGGAATGAGAGGCTTTATGGGTTACTTGGTTGCTTTAGATTTCGTTGTACGGGGTTTTGCAGCAGGCTTTTCACCGGCTTTCAAAAATGCGCCAACGGAGTCTGTTACATACGTTCCCCAGGTCAGATTCTCTTTGCCGGGCTTTTGTTGCTGGGCGCGTTCCACCGCATACTTCGCTGCGTGCTCTACCACCCATTCAAAATTTTCCTGACCTACGGAATGGACATCGGCATCCGGTGCCGGATTACAGAAGTCGATGGCATAGGGAACACCGTTGCGCACCGCAAATTCCACTGTATTGAAATCATAACCGAGGGCATGATTGAGTTTCAACACATAGTCTTCCACTTGTTTCACCAGTTTCGCGGATGCCGGTGTGCCGCTGATGACGTAGCGTAAATGGTGCGGGTTACGCGGCTCGTACTGCATCACGCGTACATACTTGCGGCCGATGCAGTAGCAACGGAAATATTCTTCGAATATGATTTCTTCCTGCAGCATCATTACCAGTTGCCCGGTTTGCTGGTAGGCGTTGAAGAATTCATCCATAGTGTTCAGTTTGAACACGCTCTTCCAGCCACCACCGGAGTGCGGCTTCATGTAAGCCGGCCAGCCGATATATTCAAAAATGGTTTCCCACGACAGCGGAAATTTCAGGTTGCTGAACGATGCTTCACCGGTATCCGTAGGACGGTCGTGTGAAGGAAGTAATACGGTCTTTGGCACGGGCACGCCCAGCTTTACGGCCAGGGCATTATTGAAAAACTTTTCATCTGCACTCCACCAGAACGGGTTGTTGATAACCGCTGCTCCGCCTATGGCAGCATTCTTCAAGTAGGCCCTGTAAAAAGGTACATCCTGTGAAATACGGTCGATGATCACGGAATAGTCCGTAGGCTCGCCTTGTTCTACTTTATCGATCAGCACGTGCTCAGCTGCAATATCTTTAAGCCCCATTTTATTGACGCGTTCAATGAAAGCTTCGGGGAAGGAGCGTTCCATGCCGTGGAGGATGCCAATTTTTTTCATAAGTGTTGTTTTGGTTTATCGGATTAATGAGAGGTAATGCGGAAACATTTCGCGCCAGGCTGGCCAGTCGTGCGGACGTTCATGTCGAATATCCAGCCAGTGGTTGATTTGCTTTCTGCGGAGAATTTCGGCCATTTGTTCGTTGGCGCTCCAGCACATATCGTGCGTACCCGTGCCGAGAATCACCAGCATATCATAAAAATAATCGTTGTTTGCGTTTGGGATGAAATCTGGCGGGTTATTGAAGTACACGTTGTCATCATAATATCCGTCAAGTTGGTCGCGGATATCAAATGCAGCGCCCATGTTAAAGACGTATTTCACCACCTCGGGATGGCGGAAAGCAAAATTGGTGGCGTGATAGCCGCCAAAGCTGCAACCAGCAGTGGCTACGCGTTGCACACCGGTTTCGTGTTGCATGAGCGGCACCAGCTCATGCAGCAAGAACTTGTCATACCAGATGTGGTTTTGAACCCGCTGTGCCGGATGAATGCTTTTATTGTACCAGCTCATGGAATCAATGCCATCCGGACAATAAATCTTTACCAATCCCTCTTCCAGAAACCAGGATACACTGTCGATGAGCTTAAAGTCTTTGTTTTCATAATAACTGCCCATCGAAGTAGGGAACAGGATAACCGGATAGCCACGTGTGCCGAAGGCCAGCGTACCTATTTCTCTGTTGAGGTTAGGGGAATACCATTTATGAAAGTGTTCGTGCGGCATAAATAAATCTTGACGATAGGATTACGGTAAACTTATATTTTTACCCCCACAAAAGTCTTATCAAAACCTAAATTTAGTTTTTTGACGTCAGCTGCCCATCATTACCACCTGGAACGCCTCACCAACGTTCACTCCAAGTTACTAGACCGTGATACCGAGGTGGATATTTATCTGCCCTTCCAGTTTGAGCAGTCCGAAACACCTTTTCCGTTGCTGCTGCTGAATGACGGTCAGGATGGGAAAGAGATTACTCTGCAGGAAACCCTGGAAGAAGTTACCCGAGCCCATACCATACGGGATACCATCGTGGTGGCTGTTCATGCCGGTGATCGTATGCAGGAATACGGTGTTGCCGGAAAGCCTGATTTCAAGAAGCGCGGCAGCCGGGCTCGTGACTACAGCAGATTTATTATGACGGAGCTTTTGCCTTATATTGAATACCGGTACTCGGTTTCCACAAAGACCGAAGACCATGCCATTGCCGGCTTTTCATTGGGCGGGCTTTCAGCGCTGGATATCGCCTGGCATCATGCCGATTATTTCGGCAAGGTGGGCGCTTTCAGCGGTTCTTTCTGGTGGCGCAGACGCGATACGAAATCAAGGCTGTACTCGGATCACCGTGACCGCATCATGCACCTCACGGTGCGTAACGGACGGTATAAACCAGGACTTAAGTTTTGGTTTCAGACCGGCTTACTCGATGAGCAGGCAGACCGCAACAAGAACGGAGTGATCGACTCCATTGACGATACGCTCGACCTGATTGTAGAACTGACCAAAAAAGGGTACCGCCCCTTTCATGACATCCAGTACCTCGAACTGGAAAAAGGGGAACACAACCTGAAGACCTGGAAAGAAGCTATGCCTCATTTTTTACAATGGGCATTCGGCAAATGATCTTTCCTTACGGATTCAGCCAAAGATCAATCGGCTTTTTAACGTTGGGTGTAAACGGCAAATCAATTTTTTTGCCCTGACCGGCTGAAGCATAGGCAGCATAGATTACTTCCAGTACGCGCCTTCCCAATTCTCCGGTAACGAGCGGTTTCTTATTATTGCGCACACAGTCAATGAAGTGCTTCAGTTCATGCGGGTAGCCCTGGTTGAAGGCCTCTTCAAAAATCGGGAAGCTCCAGCCTGCCGTGGTGTCTGCTTTTTCCATCGCATAACCGTAGCCAGTTCGGCTGTAGGCCAGCGCAGCATTGCCGCGGAATAAATCGGCATAGACTACGCCATCGGTTCCGTATACCTCGCAGAAATCTTCCATACCACCGTGCTTGGCCCAGCTGTTTTCAGCCACACCAATAGCACCGTTTTCAAATTCAACGATCACTACCGAATTGTCTTCTCCTTTGGTTCTTCCTTTGTGAAATACGGTATGCATGCTTGCTTTTACACTGGCTACGCGTGCGTTGTTCAGCATCCAGAAAAACCAGCCGAACGCATGGCAACCCATGTCCATCAAAACGCCTCCACCGGCCTGGTTAACATCATAGAACCAGTCGGAATGCGGCCCCGAGTGCTTTTCCGCTTGCTTGAGCATATAAACGTTACCAACAGCACCTTCTTTTACCATGCTGCGAACGCGCTCGTATTTCGGGGCAAAGCATAGCTCTTCGGCATACATCAGCTTAACACCGGCATCGGCACAGGCTTTAATCATGGCATCGGCTTCTTCCAGTGTAACGGCCAACGGCTTTTCGATGATGACATGCTTTTTGGCTGCAGCCGCTTTTAATGTTGCCTCGGCATGTAAAAAGTTAGGAAGGCAGATGTCAACGACCTCACATCCGGATTTAGTGATGGCGTCTTCGATAGTTGAATACGCTTGCGGAATGTTATGTTTTTTGGCAAATGCCTGGGCTTTATTGATATCGCGTGAGTATACCGCCACTACTTCGGCTTCGGGCACAAAACGGTGATAACTTTCGAAGTGGATGTCGGCAATGAAACCGGATCCTAATAAGGCAACTTTGGTGCGAGTCATGATTTCTGATTTGGTGTTGAACATAGGCACAGAAGCCTGCCATGTCAAGTGAAAAATTAGCGGGAGGTAAAATCGATATTTCGTTTCAGACCATTAAACGCGGCACGTTTTACAGCCGATTTCCGGAACACGCGCTGAAAAACTTCTTCCGTGATTTCTTTCCAGTCCTGTTCGCGCATGCCTTCCAGTTCTGCCGAGGGATGAAACCGCGGTTCCGCATGTGGTTTTGAAAAGCGGTTCCACGGACATACATCCTGACAGATATCGCAGCCAAAGATCCAGTTGTCAAATTTCCCTTTTACGTCATTCGGTATTTCTTCCTTCAGTTCAATGGTGAAGTACGAAATACACTTGCTGCCATCTACCACATTCGGCTGCGGAATAGCCTCTGTAGGGCAGGCTTCCATGCAGGCGGTGCAGGTGCCGCAATAGTCTTTGATGGGTCCATCGTATTTCAGTTCCAGATCAATAATCAGTTCGGCTAAAAAGAAAAAACTGCCCATGGAACGATTCAGCAACAATGAGTTTTTTCCTATCCATCCGAGGCCGGCTTTGGCTGCCCAGGTGCGTTCCATCACCGGGGCCGAGTCCACAAATGCGCGGCCATGGACGTCACCGATTTCTTCCTCAATTCGCTGCAGGAAAACTTTCAGTTTCTCCTTGATCACAAAATGATAATCCTCGCCATAGGCATACTTGGCGATCTTCAGTGAGCGGTTTTCCGCTAGATCTTTCTCCGGAAAATAATTATAGATCAGGCTGATGACAGATTTTGCACCGGGAACGAGTTTTGTTGGGTCCAGCCGCAGATCGAAATGATTTTCGAGGTAATGCATTTTACCGGAATAGCCACGCTTCAGCCA
>JALOMI010000171.1 GCA_025455465.1 Cyclobacteriaceae bacterium
ACAAGCGCAAAACAAGTTTACAGCACAACTCCGCGACCGGGAGAGCAACGAACCAATAGCCGGGGCCACTGCTACTGTGCGCGGCACTTCACTGGGGGCTACGTCCAATGCCGAAGGCGTACTGGAGCTGACGAATATACCTGACGGAGAAATGGGTATTGAATTCCGGCACATCGGGTACGAGACGAGAACGGAGACTTATACTTTTCCATGGCAGGGACCATGGCCGGTGGTTATTTTACTCACCCCTGAATCGGAAGAAATGGACGAAGTGCTGATCATGGCCACACGCTCCAGCCGCACCATAGCCAATCTGCCAACCCGGGTAGAAGTCATTTCAGGCGAAGAGCTGGCCGAGAAAGGGAACATGAAACCGGGAGACATCCGCATGCTGCTGAATGAAAGCACGGGCATACAAACCCAGCAAACATCGGCCACCTCCTACAATTCCAGCATCCGGATTCAGGGACTGGACGGAAAGTACACGCAAATCCTTCGGGACGGCATGCCGCTGTATGCTGGCTTCTCTTCCGGCTTAAGCCTGCTGCAGATAGTCCCGCTCGACTTGCAGCAAGTCGAAGTTATCAAGGGGGCATCGTCTACACTGTATGGTGGTGGAGCCATTGCCGGCCTGGTGAACCTCGTATCGAAAACGCCCACCGAAAACCGGGAGCTGAACTTTTTACTGAACGGTACTTCGGCAGCGGGCCTCGATGCCAGCGCCTTTTATTCGAAGAAACAAAATAAGATCGGAACAACTGTCTTTGCCTCCTATAATCACGGCTCCCCGTACGATCCGGCCGGAATCGGGTTCACTGCGATACCGGAATTCGATCGCTTCACGTTAAACCCCCGGCTCTTTGTCTACAGCAGCGAGCGCACTGCCTGGAACATCGGTGTAAACACCACCCTGGAAAATCGTACCGGTGGAGACATCAGTTTCATCACCGGGAAATCATCCAACACCGATGCCTTTGTCGAAAAAAACAAAACCCTCCGGGTAAGTACACAGGCAGCGCTTGATCATTCCTTTTCCGAATCCAACAAGCTGTCGGTGAAAAACAGCATCAGCTATTACGACCGGAGCATCACCATTCCTGCCTATCGTTTTTCGGGTGTACAGGTATCGTCTTTTACTGAGGCATCGTATCAGCAGCGCAACGACCGATCCGAATGGATTGGCGGCATTAACCTGTGGACCGACCAGTTTACACAACGTGAAGCGCTTCCTGATCAAGCTTTGGACTATACACTGACGACAGCCGGACTTTTTCTTCAGAATACCTGGACCGCTTCGCCCTGGCTATCGGTAGAAACCGGCTTGCGCGGAGATTACCAGAACGAATACGGATTCTTCGCACTGCCCCGTGTTTCTGCCATGATTACGATTAATCCAAACCTCGTGGCCCGTGTTGGTGGCGGCATGGGGTATAAAACACCTACAGTGTTCACCGAAGATGCAGAGCGTATTCAGTTTCAACAGGTGTTGCCCATCAATCCGGCTGAGGCCGATGCGGAAAGATCACGCGGTGTCAATGTGGACCTGAATTATAAAACGAAGGTGGCGGATGACATGACCTTCAGCATCAACACCTTGTTCTTTTATACCCGCATTGACAACCCATTGATCCTGACTCCGCTGGCGAATGGATTTTATGCTTACCAGCAACCCCGCGGATGGATTGATTCACGCGGAATTGAAACCAATGTAAAACTCAGCTACAGCGACTTCACCTTGTTTATAGGGTATACGCTGGCTGATGTGAATGAGCATTACAACGGCACTACGACCACCTTTCCGCTCGTGGCGAAACACCGCCTGAACAATGTGCTGATGTATGAACGGGAAGGCGAGTGGAAGGCAGGTCTCGAGGCATATTACTTCAGTCCGCAACTACTGAATGATGGCGCAACGGGAAAACCATACTGGATCTGCGGACTCATGGTGGAGAAGTTGTGGGAGAACTTTTCCCTGTTCATCAACTTCGAGAACTTTTTAGACACACGGCAGACACGCTTCGATACCATCTTTACCGGGTCGATGACCAACCCGACCTTCCGAGACATTTATGCTCCGGTAGACGGCTTTGTGGTGAACGGAGGCATCAAGATAAGCTTATAGTCTGCTATCTTTATTTCCGGACAGGCGCTGAAGCCGCGAATACAATGAGCATGCGGACATCACAAACCCAATACGCAGGATGCTGAAATACTTGCTGGCCTTCTTTCTTTTCACAGGATGCGTTGGCTGTGCGGTGGCACAGTCCGAGGTGATGCACCTGCACGGAATCATCCGCGACCGGGAAAGCGGGGAGCCGGTTCCCTATGCCAGTGTCAGCCTGAGCAATTCCACGCGGGGAACAGCAGCCGATGCCCGCGGTGAATTCAGCCTGATGCTGCGTGAAAAAGATTTTAACGAGGCACTAAAGATTACTTCCATCGGCTTTGTTTCGGTAACAGTAAAAGTCGACAGCCTGCGGAAAGTACCATCACCGGTTATTATCCAAATGCCTTCTGATGTCAGGCTCCTGCAGGAAGTGGAAATCCGGCAACAGCCGATCCAGCCCATCGAGGTAATCCGGATGGGCATGGATTCGGTGCGAAAGAATTACAGCGATAAACCATTTAACCTGGAGTTTCATTCTGTACTGACGGCCAGCAGCCTGCTGACCAGTGATGAATTTGTTGTGGAGTCAATCATTGCCGGCTACTACCCGGGCTATGCCGACAGCCAGCATAAGCGCTTTGAAATCCTGCGCAAGCGGGCGCGCGGCACCAACCTGCTTGAAGCATCCGATTATCCGTTCTGGCCAACGCTGGAGATCCATCGCGCAGACCTGATCGCTGACCCGATGAAGACAGGAATTTTCCAGGAAAAAAACCTGGATAAGTTCAGCTTCACCTACAAGGGCCTTTCCACCTATGATGCCGATACGGTTTACCAGATTGACTATGTCTTGCCCAAGCCCACGCAGAAAATCACCGGCTACGGTGTAGTACCTAAAACCTACCGGGGAAGCGTGTACATTACCACCGCCAGCCATGCTATCGTCAAACACGATATTGAAACGGATCAGTTTAGTTATAGCATCATCTACAAGAAATTAGCCGACCATTATTATCCCTATATCATCCGCGGTGAAAGACGATTAACCGGAGTGAATATGTTTTCCACAGTACAAAACATTGTTCGCCTAACGCAGGCGGAACTGGACAATGTGCGGGTAATCGACTACCGGACAAATGAATTTTTGAATCTCAGCCTGTTGCCGGATGACAACGACTACTGGATGATTCATTATCCGGAAGAAAAGAAGTGAGCGCAGCTTGCTGACTGAACCTGCAAGAAGAAACAGTTGGCGGCCGCAGGCAGTAAGGATGACACCAATTGTTTAGAAAACATCCGTTCATACATGGTTTTAGTTTGATGTTCACGGTACCTTAGTTTTCTCGACCAACCAGGTTAACTCAACATGCTTTGTTGAAAAAGAATGCCGGCAAAAGTCAGCAGTTACGATGCAGGTGAAAAACAGGAGGCTCGTGCGGAGCCAGGGAAGCCGGATTTCCGATCGTTAAAGTCTCCTAAGCTGGATTGCTGTATCACTTACTTGTTACTGGGTTATGGCCCTGAAAATTTTATGCAATTAAATTATGGGCACCAACATGCCTCCGAATAATGCTGTGACATTCAAAGTCTGGCACGAGTGAACCGGAAATCAAGCGCAAACAACTACCGCAACTTCATTCCCACCGGATCCCACTGAATGATCTTCTTGCTGAAGTAACTTTCATTGCACGCCAGGGCAGGGGCGGCCGCGCGGAAACCGAACTCGGCATCTTCCACCACTTTTTTATTCGTGCGGATGGCATCAAAGAAGTTGGTGAAGTGATCGAGGTGATCGCTGTAGCCTGCCGGTGGTCTGAACACGATGTCTTCCTTGGTGGGGCGTTTGCGTTGTTCAGCCGTCCATTTCGCATTGTATTCTTTCGTCATCGCTTCCTGCATGCTTTTGGAGAATGTAAACAGTGAATCATACCCGCCAAAGCCGGGGGCTTCGGGCATGATGCTGTGTTTTACCGTGAGGCCGTTGCCCTGCACTTCAATAACTCCTTCGGAGCCAACAAAGCGAATCACTTCCTGTCCGCCTGTGCCGCTGATGAAGTTCACCTGCAAGGTCATCTGAAAAGCCGGATGCTCGGCACAGTCCGGATACTGCATCACCCCCGACATCACATCGGGCAAATTGCGCCCGTCTTTCCAGTAGCTGAATTGCCCGGTGCTGTAGATGCTTTCCGGCCCGTTGGAGCCGGTAATGAAATGGGCACCGCTCAGCAGGTGGATGAAGAGATCTCCTGCTACACCGGTTCCGACTTCTTTGAATGCCCGCCACCAGAAGAAACGCTTCGCATCGAAGGGCATTTTCTCAGTCACTTCAATGAAACGGTTCCAGTCGGTGGTGCTGGCATCGGCATCATTGGGGATGGTGTACTGCCAGGCTCCGATGGAGCTCTGACGGTCGTAGACCGCATTCACCATGTTGAGTTTGCCGATTTCACCTGCGGCCAGCAGTTCCTTGGCTTTCGCATAGCCGATGCTGCTCACCCGCTGGCTGCCGACCAGCACAACCTTGCCGGTTTTTTTGGCCGCTTCCATGATGGGATAACCTTCGCTGATCTTATAGATCATCGGCTTCTCAATGTACACGTGTTTGCCTTTGGCGAGGGCATCGAGTGTCATGCGTGCATGCCACACATCGGTGGTGCAGATCAGGATGGCATCGATATCTTTTTTGTCGAGCAGGTCTTTATAGTTGCGGGTAGTGAAGAGATCTTTCCCGAATTTCTCTTTAGCATTTTCAAGTCGTCCGGTGTACAGGTCGCAGATGCCGGCCAGTTCCACACCGGGTACTTTCAGGGCTGTGTCCAGGTCGAAGTGGCCCTGCACGCCATAGCCGATTACCCCGATACGGATTTTATCATTCGGTGTGACGGGGCGTTCATACATCAGGATTCGTTCCTCCGCCTTTTCGCGGGCGGCAAAGGAAGCCAGGGGAGAGGCGGCTGTAACCAGGCTCGTGGCACCGATTTGTTGCAGGAATTTTCTTCTGGAGTTTTTCATGAAAAGGGTGTTATAGAATAAGTCAATGTAATGAATATTCTATTACTGCAGACCATCAAATTGATCAGCGGTAATAGTTTTTCTTGGGCGAACTAAATTCTTCCTAACAGTAAATTTTAGTAGGACCTAAAATGCACATCTAAAAAAATGATTCATTATAAATTTAATGGCAGACTAGGTAGGTAGAATGTATCAATAATTTGATATTTAATTTTGATTAACTTTAATAGCATTAACCTGAGCCAAATATTCTGATTGCGATGTCAAAGATCAAGATAATTTTTGTTGTAGTAATTCAGTTCGTGTTGAATTATTCCTTTGGTCAATCAAATCAAAATATTGATATCATTTCCAATCCTGTAAGTGATCAGGAGAAATTGCTGCTTCATAGAGTAACAACTAATGAAAATGATGTACTTGCTTATTTTGACCTGGCTTGGATTTTATCGCGTAAGGCTTACTATTACCGAGCTGCAATTAATCTGAATATAGACACAACAAGAAATCATTTACTGTTCGCCAATGTCATTAATGCAGCCGACTCGGCTCTATTATTCTTTTCAAAAGCCACTGGATTACTAAATCCCACAGTAGTAAAGAATAATGTGCAACATTTTCAAGATTATCAACGCAGAGATATTCGAACAGGAGAATATACTATAAAATATGAGGATGTTATCTATGACATCGAGAGAAAAAAAGGACAAATATCTGCATTATTACTTGAAGCTTGCCGAGGGAGTAGTAATCTCTTAAATAATAATTGGGTACCCGTTGCTAAACAAGAACTGAGTGGCAATACAAAGAATATAGATCTTAAAGGAAAGTATTATGCACTAATTATTGGTGTTTCTGATTATCAAAATTACAAGCTTAATTTATATCGACCATCGCTAGATGCACAGAAACTGCATACAATAATTACTACTACTTATTCATTTGAAAATGAAAATGTCACTTTGTTATTAAATCCAACCAGACAGGAAATTCTGACATCATTATATAACCTGAGACGTCAATTAAATAAAGAAGATAATCTTCTCATTTTCTATGCGGGCCACGGTATGTATGATGAAGAAGCAGGCCAGGGATATTGGTGGCCAAAAGATGCAGACTCTGAAAATCCTTCGAATTGGTTGTCCAATAGTGATCTTCGGGATCAGATACGTGGTATTAAAGCATTACATATTTTACTGATAGCAGACGCCTGTTTCAGTGGTGGAATATTCAGGACTCGCTCGGCTGAGAAAATCCAGACAGCGGATATTGATATTATTTCTCTTTACAAACTGCCAAGCAGACGAGCAATCACGAGTGGTACTTTGACAACAGTTCCTGATAATTCTGTATTCTTCGATTATCTCTGTAAATCTCTCGAAACCAACTCAAACCAGTTTTTGGGTTCTCAGGTATTATTCAATAGTTTCCGTCTAAATGTGATCAATAATACATTTCAAGTTCCGCAAGAAGGAGTGATCTCAGAAACAGGAGACGAAGGCGGAGACTTTATTTTTATCCGTAAGCATTAATCATTCACGGAAAACTTTCGAACTAAATTACTACACTGAAAGTAAGCACTTGTACTGATAAGTACTTCTTGTAGATAAAATTAGAAGAGCCTCATTCAATTATTTTAATTCGGCATTCAGCCTCCGGTCAATAAATGCTTTTTCCGGTGCTCCAACATCTTGTGTATGGGCACGGGCGGCTGTTGAAGCGAGGGCAATGCCTTCCGTTTCCCGGCAGACGAAGCCGTGCTCGGTTTGTCGAAGCAAGGAATCGTACGGACCTTTTTCAGACAGCAACTTAACCAGGATAGGCGAACACTCGACCATGATGAACAGCAGAATGATGAATAGATTGGCCCAGGCGATGGCATCACTGTGCTCCGTCAACCGGTGCAGGGCTTCCAGGCGGGCAGCCGGTCCGGATAGTAATCCTCTCTTTAGCAGATCGATTGATTGTTGCCGTTCGGTTTCCAGTACCTTCATCTGCTGATCGATTGCTTCCATACGTGCGGTATTGGTGATGCGGAGTTCATCAAGCTCCTTGTCAGCACGGTCGGCATCGGCTTTTTTCAC
>JALOMI010000172.1 GCA_025455465.1 Cyclobacteriaceae bacterium
ACGGCCGATGCCCGAGGTGGCACCGGTAATCAGTGCAATCTTCTTCATCATTGAAAAATCATATTAAAGCTAATGGTGTTTGTGGTGACCGATTTTAGCGGCTTACCATACGGATTCGTGGTGTTATCCAACTGATTCAATAGACCGCGCGAGAACCGAATTTCAGGAGAAAATTTGAACAACGGAAAATAGAGATCAAAGCCGATCCCGGCATCCACATTTAAATTAAAGCTGGTGATCTCCAGCCGGTCGGTAACATTTTCAACATTGCGCTGACCGGATGCTTCAATTCCGGGTTTCAGCCCGCCCACCATGTACATCCGGATATTTCCCCTGCGCATCGATTTGTATTTCACCAGCACCGGCAACTCCACCACAGTTGACTCCACCAACTCCTGTCTGGAGGTTTCATCCGTATACCGGTAGGTCAGGATGTTTTCATAAAAAGCCACCTGCGGCATGATGCGCAGATCCAGAAATTCGTGCGCCCGGTAATTAACGAGGAAACCCAGGGCAAAACCCGGGCGCCAGTCTGGTTCTACGGAGAACAAGGAATCCATCCCGGTGACAAACGCATCCGAATATTTGATTTCATAAGCTGCTGTATGCAGACCGATAATAAAACCGTAGGAGACCTTCCGTTTTTCATCGTAATACGGATTGTTTTTTCTGGCCCACATAAACTGCTGGGCCAGACTTTCACCTGAGCATACCAGCAAAAGAATGAAAATTACTTTTGCGCAGTATAAATGGTACTTATGCCGAATGTGAGGGATTTGCATGAAACGTTTTTGTATCCTGCGGCTTTTAATATGTTGAGAAAGTCTTCACCATCCGGAAACGCATCTACGGATTCGGGCAAATAGGTGTATGCAGCCTTATCGCGAGATAACCAGTTGCCGAGTTTAGGCAAAATGAACTTAAAATAAAAATGATACACCTGTTTGAACGGGAAGTATCTGGGCCGTGAAAACTCCAGCACCACCAGTAGTGCTCCTGGTTTCATGACACGCAGAATTTCCGTCAGACCGCGGTTCAGATTTTCAAAGTTGCGCACACCAAAAGCAACGGTAACGGCATCGAATTTATTTTCTTCAAAAGGAAGATTTTCAGAATCGGCCTGCACCATGTCTATTACTGAAGACATTCCGCGCTGTGCAATTTTTTTCCTTCCCACATCAAGCATCCCAGCTGAGATATCCACACCGGTGACTTTTTCTGGTTGAAGGGAGAGCGCCTGTAAAGCGAAATCACCGGTGCCGGTTGCCACATCCAGAATCTGACGGGGTTGCAGCGGTTTTAATAATTTGATGGCCTTTTTTCGCCAGCCGCGGTCAATGCCCAGGCTCAGAAAATGATTAAGAAAATCGTAGCGGTGACTGATGTTGTCAAACATCTTTGCTACCTGCTCCTTTTTGGAAGCCGTATCGTCTTTATAAGGTACTACCGTCATGCTGTAGGTTTATCCCTTAACAATTGAGCGGGCGAAGTTGCTAAAAATTAAACAATAAAAAAGGGCCTTTTCTGCAGGCCCTGAATAAGTACTTAAATCAATGATCAATTCGAGATGATTCTAAATTCCACGCGTCTGTTCAGCTCGCGCCCCTCTTCTTCATCATCATTGCTGGCAATAGGGCGTGTTTTACCGTAACCTTTGGCCATAATTCTGCGCGGATCGATACCCTTTTTCACCAAGTAATCTTTGACCGCCTCAGCCCTGCGTTGTGACAAGGTCATGTTATAGGCATCCGTGCCGATAAAGTCGGTGTGACCTCCAATTTCTACCTGAATGTTCGGATTCTCCCGCATCATGCGCTCCACTTTATTCAGTTCTGTTAACGATTCCTGCTTCAGTGTAGCCTTGTTAAAATCGAAATAGATGTTTCGTAGAATGGCAACCATTCCCGACTGAGCCCTGCGAAGTTCCACAGTGCGGCCGAGAGTCTTGGTCTGATCGGTTGCGCCTTCAATGCGGATGTTCTGATTGATGAACATGTACCCTTCGCTGTTGACAGCCAGCCTGTACTCCTTGGCTTCTGAGGAACGAATGGTGAACTCCATAACACCGATGCCACGCTGGTTAGCTGGCAACAAAATATTGTCGGTTGCACCCTGCATCTGTATCCGGGCATCAACCGGTTCTCGGGTAACGGCATCAACCACAGTAACCGTATAAAGAATCGGCTGGATGGGCTTATCGGATGGTATTACCGGAGGACGCTGCGTTACCGGTTGTTCAACGAGGGTGATCATATAAATATCATCGTAGCCGATGGCGTCTTCCCTGATGGAGGAGTAATAACCCCGCTTTCCGTCTTTGGTGCTGACAAAATAAATGTCGTTGTCGGGGGTGTTGATGGGATATCCCAGGTTTTCCGGCTGAGACCATTCACCAGTAGTTTCTTCAAGGACTGATTTGAAGATATCATAGTTGCCCATTCCCTTGTGCCCCTTGGAACTGAAATACAGGGTCTTACCGTCATAGTCAATAAAAGGGCCATCTTCATCCAATGGCGTATTAATCGTTGGACCCAGGTTATTCACATTGATCCATTGGCCTACGGAATTAACCGTTGCACTGTAAATATCCAGACCACCTAAACCACCTGGACGTTCACTGGAAAAGTAAATGGTCTTCTCATCGCGTGAAATAGAAATCGACTTCTCGGCATAACTGGAGTTCACCATACCAGGCAGCGGCTGCGGATCACCCCAGGAACCATCAGGTTTGCGTTTCACAAAATAGATGTCTCCGCCATTCTCGTCTTTGTGAATGAAGAGTGTATTACCGTCAGCGGACAAAGCCAGGTTAGAGTCGTGATAAATCGTGTTGATCTTAGTACCGATATTCTGGGCAGGCTGCCACTTGCCATTTACTTTTTTGGAGATAAAAATATCTTCCCAAGGCTTGTTATCTTCGAATACGTTTTGATTCAGGTTGCCCTCTCTTCTTCGGGTGGTGAAGATCAGTTCATCTTCATTCTCATTGAGCACCGGGGCATAGTCATCCCACTCGGAATTAATTTCAGCGCCAAGACTGACGATGGAGTACCCCTTCGGATTGCGTAAAAACTCTTTTCCGTTTTCACATTCCGTAATCAGCCGTTCCACCACAGCGATGTCGATACGGTCTTGCCCCAAATAATTAGGCCGCTTATTATACCGATCGATATAGCGCCTGTAATAATCTATGGCTTTATCGAATTGCAATCCGTACTGATAGCTGTTACCAATCCAGAATTCGATATCAAAACGGTAATTCGGGTCAATTTCAAATACCCGCTGGAAATAGGCTGCTGCAATATCCTTTTGTGTGGTTTGAATGTGGTAATAGCCGGCCCAAAAATTAGCCTTCACATTATTGGGATCTATGCTGGCGGCCTGAATGTAAACATCACGGATATCGGTGTAAGCCATCGACCCTGCTGCCATCTCTTCAGCAATCTTTATATAATCAAGGGCCTGTTGCTTTTTATCCTGACCGAAGGTAACGTAGCTTAAAACAATTACCGTAAAAAAACTCAGTATTCTTCGGATACTGTACATGAATGAAGTCAATTTAGGTGGTGCGTTCCTATGGGTATTATCGGTAGCCAATATAGTAAAATTCCATCGGTTGGCTACTACCCGGAATAGTTGAAAGTTGGGTAATTTCATCATATTAGCACTCGTAAGATTAAGCAACACTTGAAGCACAGATGATCATCCGGTCGGCAACCTTTATCTCCAGCGTTACACGGCTGACGGCAATGCCCTCCACAGGCTTACCCGAGATGGCCTTTATTGGCCGGTCGAATGTGGGCAAGTCTTCGCTGATCAATATGCTGACCGGCCGGAAACAGCTGGCCAAAACATCAGCTGCTCCGGGCAAAACACAAACTGTCAACCATTTCCTGATCAATGATGCCTGGTACCTTGTTGATCTTCCCGGGTACGGCTATGCCAGTGTGAGCAAAACAACACGAAGCGGTTTTGGTAAGATGATTGAAGAGTATGTGCTGAAAAGCAAGAACCTGCATTGCCTGTTCGTACTCATCGACTTGCGGTTGAAACCTCAGGCTATTGATAGTGATTTCATCAGCTGGGCCGGGCGTAACGGAATTCCGATGGCGCTGGTCTATACAAAAGCCGATAAACTTTCAAATAATGTAGTGAAACATAATCTTCAAACTATCGAAAAAGAATTGCTGAAAACCTGGCAGGAGCTGCCACCCTCCTTTATTACTTCTGCGGAAAAAAAGACCGGACGAGATGAATTGCTTTCGTTCATCGATTCCATCCTGCAGGCGCAAGAATAATTTATGTAGTTTTGCGCGCATTAAAATTTACTGACTATGACGCTGCAGGACATTGCCACCGTTTCCGGAAAAGGCGGACTCTTCAAAATCCTGAAACCCTCCAAAACCGGGGTGATTCTGGAATCACTGGATAATCAAAAAACCAAGCTGGTGGCAACACCGAATCATAAACTCTCCGTGCTGGATGAGATCTCCATTTATACCAATACCGCTGACGGCACAACACCGCTGAAAAATGTACTGACCAAAATCCATAAGGAATTCAACGGTGACATCGGACTCGATGCTGAAGCTGACAACGCTGAGCTGAAAGCGTTCATGAAATCTATCCTGCCCGAGTATGATGAAAACCGGGTGTATGTTTCCGATATTAAGAAACTGGTTAAATGGTACGGCATTCTATGCCAACTGGCACCGGAAGTACTCCGTGACAATACAACTGCTTCTGAGTCTGAATGATTCTCTATTGATTATAGCGTTCAGCCTTCATCACCATCAGACGTGAACCCACATAAAAAGGTGTGCGCTGATGGAGTGACTCCGGCTGAATTTCCAGAATCCGACAAAGGCCATCGCTGGCTTTGCCTCCGGCCTGTTCGGCAACAAAAGCAAGTGCATTGCATTCGTACATCAGCCGAAGCTTTCCGTTCGGATCTTTCGCGGTAGCAGGGTACATGTAGATACCTCCTTTGAGCAGGTTACGGTGAAAATCAGCAACCAGCGAACCGATATAACGGCCGGTGTATTGATTGTCTTTGCAATGGGTAAGAAAATCTTTTACCGGCTGGCTGAAGGAATTCCAGGCACCTTCATTCACCGAAAAAATCTTTCCTTCCTCCGGTTGCTTCATATCGGGATGCGAAAGAAAATATTCACCCAGCGTTGGTTCGTAGGTAAAGCCGTTCACTCCGTGACCCGTGGTGTATACCAGCATCGTGGACGAACCGTAAAGAATGTACCCGGCAGCTACCTGCTCATCACCACGCTGCAGAATGTCTTCCTGAACGATGGGGGTGCCCGGTGCACTTTTCCTCCGGTAAATGGAAAAGATGGTACCGATGGAAACATTCACATCGATATTGGAAGATCCGTCCAGCGGATCTATGGCAATAACGTATTTTCCGTGGTTGTTCAGATCGAGGTAAGACTCGCTCTCTTCTGAAATCAGGGCACAGGCTTCTCCGCCTTTCATCAGTGCCCGGCTAAAACGGATGTTGGCCAGCACATCGAGTTTCTGCTGCTGGTCACCGCCCATATTAGCAGTGCCCATCGACCCCATGATATCAATCAGTCCGGCCTTGTTTACTTCACGGTTCACTACTTTGGAGGCCAGTGCGATATCGCGCAGCAGTTGCGACAGTTCCCCGCTGGCAAATGCAAACTGATCCTGGTTGCTCTTAATGAAGCGATCGAGGGTTGTACCGATGGGTTGCGCAATACGGGACTCTTCCATGCTTGATAATTGGTGAATAAGCCTGAACTTTGTTCGCTACAAAAATAAACCGCAAACGATTTAAATATACCAAAATGAAGGTTTTTAAATTCGGTGGAGCTTCTGTTAAAGATGCTGCTGCCGTTCGCAACATGACCCGCATCGTTCGACAGCACCAGCAGGACAAATTGCTGGTGGTGGTGTCGGCCATGGGCAAAACCACCAATGCCCTCGAAGAAATTATCCGGTTGTTTAAATTCGGCCACGATTATCAGGCAGCCGTTCTGGCCCTGAAGCAATATCACCTGAACATCATTACTGAATTGTTTCCCAATACCGGGCCGGTTACTGATGCCATCAACCAGTTGATGGATGAATTGCACATGCACCTGGAAACACCCGATGAGGAAGATAAGCAATACGATCAGGTGGTTTCCCTGGGGGAAGTGATGTCCACCGTAATTGTGCATCGCTTCTTCAAGCAGGAAGGACTGAATTGCCACTGGGTAGATGCCCGTAACATCATCCGAACCGACAGCACATTTCGTGAGGGAAAGGTAGACTGGGATGAAACGGAACACCATTGCCAGGAATTGCTGCAGAAGCAGAATCACCCGTTGTACCTGACACAGGGATTCATTGGCAGCGATGAATATGGAAATACTACCACACTGGGCCGCGAGGGATCGGATTATACCGCAGCCATTTTTGCTTCATGCTTAGGTGCTTCCTCCGTTACCATCTGGAAAGATGTGCCTGGTGTGATGAATGCCGATCCAAAGCGACTGCCTGATGCTACGGTATTTGAAGAATTGCCTTACAAGGAAGCGGCAGAGATGACCTACTACGGAGCCAGTGTCATTCACCCCAAAACGATTAAGCCGCTGGCGTTAAAAAATATTCCGCTGTATGTGAAGAGTTTTTTAGATCCGCAACTGCCGGGTACGAAAATTCATGAATGCATGGTTACCAATCTCCCGCCACTCATTGTGTTTAAGGAAAACCAGTGCCTTATTTCCTGTAAGGTTACTGACTATACCTTTATTCATGAGGAGCAGCTCTCCACCATTTTTCATGCATTGAACGAACTCAATATCCGGCTGAATGTGATGCAGAACTCAGCCATCTCGTTCTCCTTCTGCATTGATTTTCGTGAAAATAAATTGCTGGCGCTGATTGAACGGCTGCAGCGTGATTTTGAAGTATATTACAATACCCGGCTTACACTGATCACCGTTAAAAATTACGATGCACCACACGTTGAACGATACCGCAACTATCCGGGAATCCTGCTCGAACAATCCTCACGGTCAACACTCCAGGTGCTCGTCCGCGCAGAGCCGTAATCATACATGATTTTTCTGCAGGTGTTCCAGCAGACGGTGTGTGCTGCGGTCGAGTATTTCGTAGACTTCCTGGAAACCGCGCGCACCGCCAAAATAAGGATCGGGAACATCCCTATTCTC
>JALOMI010000173.1 GCA_025455465.1 Cyclobacteriaceae bacterium
CCTGAACTCCATCACTTCAAAAACTGAGTCTGTTTTTTTTAGTTAATCAGTCTAACTTGCGCAGTTGAACAACCACGATGAACATTTTTGGTGGTTAGTAGATTAGCAGCCATGGAAATAACCCTCAACCTGATTACGCTGACCCATTTGGCCGCTGCCTTTTTCGGCTTGCTCTCTGCGCTGGTCATTCTCTATTTCGGGTTTAAGTCCAACCCTGCCATACAGCCACTGGGTATTGCGCAATTAAGTAATGTGCTGGCTATTTTAGTAGGCTTTGCCCTGGTGTCGCAGTTAATTCTTCAGTGGCCCTTTTTGTACCGTTTAGGGACAGTGTTCCTCTACGTGTTCATCCCGATGCCCTTTCTTCATATCCTTTTTTACACCACAAAACGGTCATGGAAATGGTACGACCTGTTTCATGCCCTGCCGCTGGTGATCTACCTCGTGGATTATGGTCACGTGTTGATGTTGCCCAATGCGCAAAAACTGGTGTTGATCCAGCAGGAAATCAATGATCTCGATCTAATGGGGCATTTCAAACAGAGTAAATATTTTGGGCCACGCTTTCATCAGGAAGCCCGTACCGTAATATTTAGCCTGTATTGGGTTGCGGAGTTGGTGGTCTATGTCAAATGGCTTCGCAATAACCCATCCTTAACACCCGAAAATAAAATATGGAGAAACTGGATTGCGGTATATCTTGGCTGCCAGGTATTTATGTGGTTTCCGGTTTACCTGAGCATGCTGGGACTGGATATCATGATTACTTACCACATTGTCAATTCATTCTCTATTGCCTGGTTGCTGATCTCCAGCCTTTCGCTGTTCTTTTTTCCTTCTATTTTATACGGACCGAAATTGGCTGAGCTGTACCGGGTTTCCAGAATGGAAAAAAAACTTTCCAGGGACCCCTTGCCGGATGCGGAGCGGAAAAAACTGGAAGAAATGATGCTTGTTATCGAAAATGCGATGGAAACCAACCGGTACTTTTTAACCCCCGGGTACAGCATCCATGATTTTTCCCACCACATTCAACTACCTGCTTACCAGATTTCCAGAACCCTGAATCACTTGAAACAAAAAGGATTTGTTGAATTTATTGCCGAGCAGCGAATCCGATACTGCATCACCAAATTCAACGAGGGTGAATGGATGAATTATACCCTGGAAGCCGTTGCCGCAGAATGCGGGTTCAGCAACCGGAATTCGTTCACGAAATCGTTCACGAAGATTCAAGGCTTGTCTCCTTCCGAATACCGAGCCCGACAACAAAAGACGGAATAAACTTCGGGTGTTTGAAGCCACCCGAAATTGCCAACGCTCAAGCAAAGCGGTCATACCCAGCATGCGAAAATGATCAATTCCTGAACGCTTTCTGCCTTACTCCTTGCACACTATTACTAAAAAATGAGCAAGGCAGCTTCTTCTGAATACCATTGGCCGGATTATGTCTCTCTACATTTGCTCACTTCAAAATACATTCCAATATGAAAACATCTAAGATAATTTTTGGTATGCTGATTTTCCTTCTACCCTCTATGGGCAGTGCACAGGAATTGAAAATTGACAAAAAAGGGACTTTTATGGGTACCCCCTACGAACTGGTAGAATTTCCCAATGGAGCATGGGCGAATAAGACCCTGAAGACAAACTATAAGATGTACAAAGCTCCATTGTCATCCAATTTTATCAAGAAGGAAGTGGTAAAAATAGCGGACGGCATCTATACCATTACTGGTTTGTATGCAGCGTATGTGCCCGTTATTGAAACCAAGAACGGGGTGATCATCTATGATAATGGCACTAGTCCGGACATAGGTCGTGAACTGCTTAAAATGCTGGAGACGGTAACCAAGAAGCCGGTCATTGCGGTGATTTATAGCCATTCCCATTACATTTATGGCGGTTCTCCCATCAAAGAAAAGTATCCCAATGCCCAGTTCATTGCCAATCCAAGGGTGGCGACCAACCTGGCGTCAGGTGCCGGTGCAGGAAGTGTTTTTCCCGAGATTGGCCCCCTCTTGAATAGCGGGTTGGTACAGCAGTTTCATATGATGCTTCCCAGGGAGGGCAAGGATGCGCCCTTTGGAGGATTCATCTCGTTCCCCGACTTCAGTGGATTCGTGAGGCCTACCACCGAGGTGACCGAGGGTCAGGTGCTCAATATTGACGGCCTGGATCTTCAGTTCTTTACCAATTTCAATGTTGACTCAGATGACCAGTTGCTGGTATGGATCCCAAGCAGGAAAATAGTTTTGAATAATGCATTCTGGGGCTTTATGCCCAACATGTATTCTTTGCGGGGTTCCAACTTCAGAGACCCTGAAAACATTACACAGGCGCTCTTTAAAATCAGGGACCTGGGTACAGAAGTAATGCTGAGTACCCACGGCATGCCCGTAGTGGGCAAGCAGGCGGTCAAGGAAACCGTAGAGACCTATGCCGATTTTTACAATTTTGTGAAGGATCAGACCTTGAGAGCCATGCTGTTGGGCAGGGCACCTCAGGACCTGGGCAAGTTTTTGAAATTGCCACAGCATTTTCGCGATGCGGAGTACTTGTGTGAAACCTACGGTCCACTCGAAACATTTGCCGAACCTATCTATCATCATGGCCGAGGATGGTTTGACAACGATGCTGCCAATATTTTCAAACTTACAAGGGAAGATGAGGCAAGAAACCTGATCAAAGCAATGGGAGGTCCTGACCGGGTGGTGCAACTGAGCGATCAGGCCATCAAAGAGGGTGACCAAATGTGGGCGCTGAAGCTGATCAACTATCTGTATGTAACCGAACCCACCAACCAAACTTACCGCACCAAAAAAGCGCAATTGCTTTACCAATTAGGAATGGTGCTCGAATCGCAAAATGCACGCAGTTGGTGCATCACACAGGCCTATGCGCTTACCAATAAATTGGCTTTGCCGCGGTTGGTATTGCCTGATGAGATCGTGAATAATATGAATCCAACCACGCTGCTCACGCAGTACAAGGTAAGGATAGACCCTGAAAAAGCGGGTACCACGAATTACCTGTTGGCTTTTGCAGTAGGCGATAGCAAGAAATTCGGGCTTCATTGCCGCTTTGGCGTGGTTGAGTTTATTGATGATGTGGAAAAATACGGTCAAACGCCCAATGCCACCCTTACCATGTCGCAAACCTCCTTGGTTGATCTTTTCATGAACAGAAAACCTGTTGGTCAAATTTTGTCAGAACAAGGCAACGCAGTAAAGGGCAACAGGCAAGAAGTTGAAAAATTCTTGTCCTATTTCGATGAAATATTTAGCCCGCAGGTCAACCAGGCGATACCGGTCGTGAAGAAATAGCTTATGTTGGAGAAAAGTCGATCCAGTGTCTGATTCGGATTTTTAAGAAACAGCACACGCATTCGATATTGAATGACTGCCGGCCTTCCTTTCGGCAGTCATTCATTTTTTTAGTTCGTACACATCTCAGGTCATCCGACATCGTTACATGCTTCAACTAGCAGAATGTCCTGATTTTGTTCATTTCAGTCAACTCGGTAACACCACTGGCAAGACTTGCCGTCCTGAAAGGCATCTGTTTGTTTTGCCGTAAATCAGTCTAAATTGCGCAGTTGACCGGCCACCAAAAGTATATTTGGTCTGTTGTAGCCTTACAGTCATGGAAATAACCCTCAACCTGATCACGCTGACCCACCTGGCGGCTGCCTTTTTCGGCTTGCTCTCTGCGATGGTTATTCTCTATTACGGGTTTAAATCCAACCCTGCCAACCAGCCGCTGGGTATTGCACAATTAAGTATTTCACTGGCTATCTGGGTCAGTTTTTCCATCGTTTCCCAACTTATCCTTCAATGGCCCTTTTTATACCGGCTGGGACAGGTCTTCGTTTTGATTTTCATCCCGATGACCTTTCTGCATGTCGTGTTTTATACCACCAAGCGGTCGTGGAAATGGTACGACCTGGTCCATGTCATTCCCCTCCTGATATTTCTGATTGATTACCGGGATGTCTTGCTACTGCCTTCCGCAGAAAAGATTGCCCTGATCAAACAGGAGATCAGCGACCTGGACCGCTGGATGCGGTTCAGTCAAAGCCGGTATTTCAGCCCCGGATTTCATATGGCATTCCGGCTAATCATCTTAAATGCCTACTGGATCGCGCAGGTGGTGGTGTTTGTCCGGTGGTTACGAAGGAAGTCTTCATGGTCTGCCGAAGACAAGGTGTGGAAGAACTGGATGCTGGTGTTTCTGGGTTGCCAGTTTTTCATGTGGTTCCCATACTATCTGAACATCTTCTGGCTGAGCCAGTTAACTGCGTACCACATCGTTAACTCGTTAGCCATCGTATGGCTGATGATTTCAAGTCTTTCCCTCTTCTTTTTTCCTTCCATCCTTTACGGACCAAAACTCGCGGTAAAAACCGGTGACACCAGCACGGTGAAAGTCCGCATCAAAGCCCCGGTAACCGATGCCGAACAGCATAAACTCGCGGAAGCCATGCACACGCTGGAAGCGCAGATGGAAGCGAACAAGTATTTTTTAACTCCGGGCTACAGCATCCATGATTTCTCACGCGACACCGGAGTACCCGCCTACCAGGTTTCAAAAAGCCTGAACACCTTCAAGGGCATGGGCTTTGTGGATTTTCTCAACCAGAAACGCATCCAGTACTGCATCGCCAAGTTTAACCAGGGCGAGTGGCTGCATTACCGGCTGGAAGCCGTGGCCACCGAATGCGGGTTCAGCAACCGCAATTCCTTTACCAAGTCGTTTATCAAATTCCACGGAGCAACGCCTTCGGATTATCGGGATAACCTGAAGGTGCGTGAATAAGCCGGATGATTCATCAGTGAGCTTCCTGCAACCGGGTATTCAGTTACGTTTAAGCTGCTCATCGTAACCGGTTAGCTTAACCTTTTGTGTTTATTACGGCTGCGGTTTTCGAAGCCGTCATTGTTCCGGGGATGAACGAAATAATTAAAACAAACCCAGGTATCAGCGTGTCACCCGCAACTGGCATAGAAATCACGATGTTGTGTGTAGTGCCAATGTACTAAGGTTTAAATTTCTCCCAATAGTCTTTGGGTGTCACGATTTTAGTTCGCTTATACTTTTTCATTGTAAAGTCATTACTATTCCCCGTTATTATAAAATCAGCCTTACTTTCATGGGCCAATTCCAATACTTTATTGTCGTCTTTATCAGCCAGGATGGCCAACTTTATTTTGGGTGAAAATTTTAACGCTTTTGTTTCAATGTCTGCGAGAAGTAATTCTGCTTTGTTAACAAAGTCCGGATATTTAGTAAATCTTTTTCTATGGAGAACATCAACATACTCTTTTAGCATATCGTAAGAAATGCATAATTGAATCTTGCCCTCAATAAACAATTCATTTACTATTAGATAAGGATACCCTCTCTGAATAAGGGCAGAAACAAAGACGTTTGTGTCAATTACGATCTTTTGCATTCTTTCTTACAGCCTTCACCTCTTTGGTAATATCCTCCATTGTCATTTTGGAAATTCCGTATTTATCCGCTAACTCAACACATTTATTCAAGGTCTGTCTAGTGAGTTCTTTACTTACTAAGTCCACAAATTCTGAAAAGGAAATCTCATCCTTTTTTATCCCAAATTTGGCTAATTCAAGGTCTGAAATTGAAATAGTAAGAGTCTTCATATACCAAGTTTAAATCAGCCTGAATTTAATAAATTTTGCCGTCATTTTCGGTAGGGTAGCATTGCGCACAACTTCGGTGTTTAGTTCAATTAACTACAGCAAAGAATAAACAGAAATCCTGGCGTGTTTGATTGCACCACGAATCTGGCCAACATTGATTAAAAATTGGCTAAAATAGCATAAGGCATCTCTGGCCTTGAGCATTTCAATGTACCTTGTGAGGTATTTATAAAACGCCACAATAACTTATGAAAAAAGTACTCTTCTTCGCTGTGCTGATCGCACTGTTCACCCAGTCGTGTCAGCAGCCAGCTCCTCAAATTACTGCTGAAGAACCGCAGGCCCTGACGTTTCCTGAGCTGGAAAAACAGGTTAAGCAACACCGTGCCATCGAGGCGATGATCTGGGGCATGCCCGCGGTTAATCTTGACCTCATGTATCAGGCCATGTTGCGCGAGACCGCGTGCCGGGACAACCAGATGCTGTACTGGTCGCGTCTGCTCGACTGGAAGGCCCAGACGCTTACGCCCAACACCGATGTGATTTATTTTACGCCCTATTTCGACACGAAAGAAGTGGGGCCTATCGTACTGGAGATTCCCCCGGCCGAGGGTGGCGCTATTGTAGGTACCATCATGGATGCCTGGCAGATGCCGCTCGAAGATATCGGCCCGGCAGGTGCCGACCAGGGCAAGGGCGGAAAGTACCTCATTCTTCCTCCGGGCTATTCGGAGAAAGTGCCCGCAGGATACATCGTACTGCCATCATTGACCTATAAAGGATATGCCCTCATCCGTTCCGTTCTGAAGAGCGGCAGCGAGGAAGACCTGGCCAAGGCCGTGGAATACGGCAAGCAGATGAAGATCTACCCCTTGTCGCAAGCAAAGGCTCCTGCCCCCACCGTATATGTGGATGCGGCCGGAGTGCTTTACGATGCAACCATAACGTATGACATTCGCTTTTTTGAGTCGCTGGACCGCATCGTTCAGTACGAACCCTGGCTGGAACGCGACCGCACCATGATTGATAAGTTGCGCATGATCGGCATTGAAAAAGGAAAGCCGTTTGAACCGGACTCAGCGCATGCCCAATTGCTCAATGAGGCAGCCGCACAGGGGTTTGCGTTTATTGACGGGATGTATAAGGAAGTAGTGAAGGCAGGTCCTTTTGCGGAGGGAAGCAAGTGGTCCTTCCCCGAGTCCATCGCCATGGTATTCAAAGCCTCCCAGGAGCAATTTGCAAACCCGAACCTCTATCCGGTGGATGCCCGGGGATTGCTGTTCTCCTTCATCTTCTTCACGCCCAAACGTATGGGCCAGGGCCAATTCTACCTCATGGCCCTGGTGGATAAGGAGGGCCAGCTGTTGGACGGTAGCAAGAACTATAAGTTGAACGTTCCGGCCAATGCGCCTGTGCGGCAATATTGGTCGGCTACGCTCTACGACCTGAAGACCCACGCCCTCATCCGCGAGATGTCGCACGCGGGGCGCTCTTCTCAAAGCCC
>JALOMI010000174.1 GCA_025455465.1 Cyclobacteriaceae bacterium
TCATCACCAACGCCGTGCCCTTGGCGCAACTCAACCGCAACACCACCATTGAATTATCCACGTTAGGCAGCGAAGCCAAAATTCTGGGCGCTGTCACCACGGTTATGGAAAACCTGTTTGAATCATAAAATACAACCATAAACACCTCACTTATGACCACCAGCATGCTCGCGCAATCCAACATCGGCCGGTTGAACCTCCTGGAAGAAACACGGTTTGAAAAACTGCCTGTAACGGTTTATCCCGATCAGCACGTTGCCTCCAAAATTGTTGCGCAGCGCATTGCCACCATCATCCGGCAGAAGCAAAAACAAGGGGACTTTGCCGTGCTGGGTCTCGCTACCGGTGCTACCCCTGTGGAAGTATATGCTGAACTGGTGCGCATGCACAAAGAAGAAAACCTCAGCTTCCAGAATGTGGTCACTTTCAACCTGGATGAATATTACCCGATGCAGCCCGATGCAGCCCAGAGTTACTGGCGCTTCATGAATGAACAACTGTTCGATCATATTGACATCGACCGGAAAAACGTAAACATCCCTGACGGTACGCTGGATAAATCGCAGATCGGCTCCTACTGCATCGCCTATGAGCGCAAGATTGAATCCTACGGTGGACTGGACCTGCAGGTGCTGGGTATCGGTCGTACGGGTCACATCGGCTTCAACGAACCCGGTTCCGCACCCAACTCGGGTACGCGGCTGGTCACACTCGATGACCTGACCCGAAGGGATGCCGCCCGCGATTTTGGCGGCAAGGCCAACGTACCCACCAAGGCGATCACCATGGGTATCGGCACCATCTTCAAAGCGCGCGAAATCATCCTGATGGCGTGGAGCAAAAAGAAAGCTTCCATTATCAAGAAGGCGGTGGAAGGTGAAATCTCCAGTGATGTGCCGGCTACCTACCTTCAGCTGTCGCCCAACGTTGAATTCATTCTCGACACTGATGCCGCATCAGAACTTACCCGTTTCAATACACCGTGGCTCGTAAAAGACTGTGTGTGGGATGAAGCCCTCACGAAGAAAGCGGTAATCTGGCTGTCGCGCGAAGTCAGGAAACCGGTACTGAAACTTACCGAAGAAGATTACAACAACCACGGCATGGCCCAGCTCATCGTAGAGCGCGGCTCAGCGTACCAGATCAACATCCACATCTTCAACAAGCTGCAGCACACCATCACCGGCTGGCCGGGAGGAAAGCCCGGTGCGGATGACTCGCAACGCCCGGAACGTGCAGAACCCGCACAAAAGCGCGTGGTGATCTTCTCCCCTCACCCCGATGATGACGTGATCTCGATGGGCGGAACATTTATACGGTTAGTCGATCAGGGACATGATGTCCACGTAGCCTATCAAACCTCCGGCAACACGGCTGTATGGGATGATGACGTATTGCGCTACATGGAATTTGCCATCGACTTTGCGGACAGCATTGGCATGGAAAACAAGAAGCTCAAAAAAGTCTATGATGATGCCCGGGTTTTCATGGAAACCAAACAGCCCAATCAGGTTGACACCCTGGAAATCCGAAATGTAAAGGGCTTTATCCGCAAAACGGAAGCGATTGCCGGTGCACGCTATGCCGGCCTCGAAGATGACCATATTCACTTCATGGCACTGCCCTTCTATGAAACCGGCAAAACCAAGAAGAATCCGGTTTCGGATCTGGATATTCAGCAGACCATGGATTTGCTGCAGAAGATCAAGCCTCACCAGATCTTTGCGGCCGGAGATTTTGCTGATCCGAATGGAACGCACATCGTCTGCTTCAAAATTATTCTTGAGGCATTGAACCGTCTGCGTAAAACCGAAAGCTGGCCGAAAGACTGCTGGCTGTGGATGTACCGCGGTGCCTGGCATGAATTCGAAACCCACGAAATCGAAATGGCTGTACCCCTTTCACCACAGGAAGTGGAGCGCAAGAAGAACGCCATCTTCAAACACCAGTCGCAGAAAGACCGTCCCGTATTTCCCGGTGATGATGCGCGCGAGTTCTGGGTACGCGCCCAGGAACGCAACCGCGAAACGGCACAGAACTATGATCAGCTCGGCCTGGCCAACTACGAGGCGATGGAAGCCTTCGTACGTTGGAAGTTCGACTGAATCATTTCACGTTCAAGGTTTGAGGTTCCAAATTTTAAATATTAAACTCTGGACTTTGAATAATGACTTAGGGCCGCGCATACGGCAATCGCCCGATCTCGGAAACTTTGTAATACTGATAAAGGCCGCTGCACGCCAGCACATCCCCCATCGACAAATCCACCAGTCCCTCTTCGCTGATCATCTGATCCGGCAAACGGACATAATGTATACTGCCAATGATTAAAATTGTTCCGTTGAGCGCGATGTCTATCCGCTGCTCGAACTTCATGCCGATCTGCACCACCGCATCACAAACGAACGGAGCAGCAAATCCATCATGATATTCTTCCGTAAATCCAGCGGCCTGAAATTCGGAAACATCCTGTTCGTATTTCGCGGAAGTCTGGTGAGCTCTCGGATAATCAACCGATCGAACAAAGTTTAACGTATAGGTTCCACTGTCAAGAATATTCGATAACGTATCCCGTCTCACGGTGTCGGGGCGAAACAGTAAGCCGTACAAGGGTGGGTTGGCACCAATGTGCATCAGCGAGTTGAAGATCGCCAGGTTGGTTTGTCCGTTTGCCGATTTTGTTCCTACCAGTACCGCCTGACGGATGCCGGACAGGGAGTTGATAAAATTCGCGCGGTAACGCTGCGGTAATTCGGTTAATGCCTGGTGGTTGAAGTTCATGGGAAAACTGTTTCTGCAGCTTATGCGGGAGTGCTTCCGGTGATCAGGCTTTTCAGTTGCTGATGGTTGCGAAGCATGCGTTGGTAGCTGTTCAGGTGCACTTTGAAGATATTGCGTATAGCCGTTACCTCACTGATCAATGCCTGGATTGAATCCGATATGGGATCAGTTTGCAATCCGACATAGCCTGCAATTTCGCGTCCCAGATAATACCGCACCTGCGAGTCGATAAAGCGCGCCTGTTCGGGCGGTGTTACGGAACGGTAATAATTCAATAACTCGCGTGTCAATACGATGCCCTCCTCGGAAACTTTAAAGTTTCGTTTCTTGATCTTGTTGGCCAGTGCATAGGCTTCTTTGAAATCTTCAGGCAATAGCCTGTTATTGATGTTCAGCTGGTAGCCGATGTAGCGCCAAAGGTACATGAAGTCTTCCCGCTCCTGTTCAGTTAACTGTATGCCTGTTTCAGCCAAACCGATCAGCACCACGACCGAAAAGGCAAGGTTAGTGCCGGCCATGTCTTCCTGGTTGACGGGCGAACCCCAGGCCGGATCCCATTCTCCTTTCAGCACATAATACCGCGCGATGGCGTGAACCAGGCGTGTACGGTTGATCTGAAGCTGACCGGTTGTTGTTTCCGTCAGACTTCCCGGAGTAGCGACAGCAATTACAAAGTTGGCGGTGTCCAGTAATCGCTTCGCGGAATTTTTCCGCATTTTCTCCGAAGCATACAGGGCTTTGTTGCCCGGTGATGCTGCATAGCAGTATGGCAGTGATTTCGCCCCCAGCAGCATCATGATTTCTTCGGCATAACGCCCGAACACTTGCTGTCCGCAAAGCAGGCGTGATGCATCGTACCAGGAAGGATTTTTTTTCCGGGAATGCAGGAAGTCGAGTATAGGTGATACCGGTGTTTTATCAGCAAGCTCGGTATCACTGTTCTGTAACAGGTGATACAATTCGCTTTGACGGCCTTCGCTAAACAGGTTGCTCACCAATTTATCGGCCGGCATATCCCCTGCTTTACGCTGCTTGTCAAGGTATTGATCGGTTAATTTCATGTTCTCCTTCTACTAAGCAGAAATCAGGCGAAAATGTTTATCCACAATCCGCATTATTACATGACAAGCACAGGATTAAAACATTAACTAACAATGGCTTCGGCAGATCGTCAGCCTGCCTCTTCTCCATACGGATTAATAAACCGGCTGAGAATAAGTCTGGAAGCGAAATACAGCAGGAAGAATAACGGAATTGCCAGCAAAAGCCAGAAGGCAATGCCTCCCAAAATTACGGTTCCGATCTCCTGAAATAAGTCAACGAAATCACGTTTGAAGCGAAGTATCAGTTCATTCATATCCAGGGATACCGGCTTCAGCTTGAACAGCCAGATGCCACCCTGCAAAATCGGGATCATCAGCAGCAACTGGGCCGGTGTCATCAGGTAATTCACCGCCTGGATAACAATGATGTTCAGCCGGAAGATGATCGCCACGCCAAAGCACAGCAACGTGGTGAGTCCGTACATCGGAAACAGGGCGATGACTGCACCGGCAGCAATGGTCATAGCCAGCTTGCGGGGCGTAATCCCCTGCTTCAGCGCCTTGGTGATCAGCTGCCAGAGTTTTTTGAAAGGTTTGTGAATCAAGAGGGTCTTGGTAACTTGTGCAGAGGCTTATTGACGCAGCAAATATGCAAAACAAAAAGACAGTGCGTTGGGCTATTCTTGGCCCCGGAAAAATTGCCCACAAGTTCGCACAGGATTTTCAGCAAACCACCGGTGGCGAACTGGTAGCTGTGGCATCCCGCGACAAGGAACGTGCCGCCCGCTTTGCCAGTCAGTACGACATTAAGCAGGTGTTATCCTATGATGAACTGTATGTCCATCCGGATATTGATGCTGTTTACGTGGCCACACCCCATGCCTTTCACTTCGAACAAACCAAAGCCTGTCTGCAGCACGGCAAAGGTGTGTTGTGTGAAAAGCCGGTTACCATTAACGATACGCAATTGCGTGAACTGATCGCCATAGCGCAATCACAACAGGTGTTTCTGATGGAGGGCCTGTGGTCATTTTTCATGCCGGCCCTGCAGCAAGCCAAAGCCTGGGTGGACGAAGGACGAATCGGTGACGTAAAAATGATCACGGCCGATTTCGGTTACCGGATGGCGTTCGACCCGGAGAACCGGATCTACAATGCCCACCTGGCCGGTGGCGCCCTGCTCGACCTGGGCATCTACCCCATCGCCTTCAGCACCTACGTGATGAACGCCAAACCCGACCGCATCGCGGCCAACGCGATCATGAGTGAAACCCATATTGACGAGACAACAGCCATCAGTTTGTTCTACGGAAAAACCACCGCAGTGCTGCACACCACCGTACTGGCCAACACGCTTAACACAGGATACATCATCGGAGAAGCAGGTTACATCGAGTTGCCCTTCTTCTACAAGGCTTCATCGTGCACCCTGTACAATCAGGAACGGATGGAGCTGGATTCGTTTGAAGCCAGCCGCCCCACGTACGGCTATGATTATGAAATACAGGAGGCCACTAATTGCATACGGGAAGGAAAAACCGAAAGCCCGGTAGTGCCTCATCAGCGAAGCCTGGAGATCCAGGCGATCATGACCGAAGTGCGCAGGCAGATCGGGTTGATTTATCCCATGGAAAAATAAATCTCTCAAATAAAAAAAGCCCGCATCGCGGGATGCAGGCTTTTCTACATGATGAGAAAGAAAGTTGGTTATTATTTAACTGGTTTTCCACCACCACCACCTTTGCCACCACCGCCACCTTTGCCACCGGTAATGGTAACATCAATGTAAGTAAGGTTATTGGCAGGATCAATCTTGGCAACGCCTCCTCTAGGTTCGCCATCATCTTCAGCTTCAACAGCAACTTCTTCTGCAATGAAAATTTGTGTTAACTCATTAAAGAATGTATTCAGTGTTGTTCCATGATTAGGGTTAGTTGCATCAAAACTGAACGTCACCCGATAAATACCAGCTCCATTGTTGGCAGTTTTAACATCCCAGGTATAACCATAGATGATCTTACCTTTAATGTTAATTTCCGCATTGTAATAGCCAGGGCCATCACTAGCTTCCCAAACAGCCTTATTAAATACTGGCGGCAATACTGCAGCACCTGTCCATGCATGAGAAACAGGGTCCCATGTAATATTTGGATTTTCGCTGGTTAATTTTTGAATTGTCAACCGGGCATGTGGAGAATAAACCGTAGCCTGAGTACCTTCAATGATATCCGGAGTGCCCGGTCCTTGAGTTCCGGATACTTTCAGGCCGTGAAGTTCATCAATGCCCCAACCAGATACGAGGCGCATGCCATACTGACGAACCGGTGTTGCCATGTTTTTATACAATACAACCTCGGTTCTAACCTTGGATGTTAATGACCACGGCACTGATTCAAGATTGTCTCCCCAGTCAATTAAGTCAACATTCATAACTTCAGAAGCGTTGGCTGCATAAGCTTGCCAGTAGTTTTTGGCATCCTTTTGTACGAAAACTCTGTAAACATCTGCACCATCGGGATAGCAAATCATATCAGCTGCAGTTGGATGACAAGTATTGTAGGGATCAGTTTGTTCTGCAGGTTCAACACCCCATGCATACCACCAATCGCCATCAATCACAACATCGTCAATAGTTTTACCGGCAGGAGGAGTTCGCAGGGTCTTTGCAATACCTTCTGACCAGATAACCGGGAAAGATAAATTATTACCGACTGTGGCATCACCGCCACCGCCACCGCCTCCACCACCGCCTTTGCCCGGTCCGCCTTTGGCACCGGAAGCATCAGCCGGTAGTTCACTGAGCAAGTCCTGGCTTTCACAAGCCGTAAACAACACTGCACTGGCCAACATCAGGCCCAGACACAGTAAAAATTTTGAGACTCTCATAATTGAAAACTTTTAAAGCCGTAAACACTATTGTTTACGCATGCAACATAGCTGCATTTACGAGCTTCATCAATGAGTGTTGTTATTAAGCGTGAGAATATATATCACCCGTAATCGTACCATTGGTTGCCATCAGCCATGACAAAAATCCTCCCTGTTGATAACAGCCGTTATTGCTAAGTTATTTTAATGATACCTATTTAAAGTATTAATCTGACAGTTTTAACATCCAGAATACTCCATCTAAATCAATCCAGCTATGAGAACTCTACTGCTGCTTGCCTGTGCCTTACTTTCCGGAGGATTGTACGCACAAATCAACTCGTTTCCGTACAGCCAGAGCTTTGAAAGTGCCTTTACCACTGGGCACCGCACGGAATTTTTACCCAATTGGTGGGGCAACTATGTGGTGACTGATACCATGGGACAATATACCGATGTATACTGAATTCTGGGTGGCATCACGCAAAAACGGATTGCCCGAAGACCAGAAGCGCGTGAAGCTTAATGTTGGCGTTTCCCTTGACGGTGGCAAAACATTTCCATTTGTAAAAGGCATTGGTCCGCACGAAGGATTTCCCAATGCCAATACTGCCTTTGAAAAGTTTATGTTTGTTTTTCCTCCGGCTGCCAACGGCCAGGCCAATGTGGTCTTGCGATTCCTGACCAAATCAAGCGGAGGCCCACACCGCCCTGCTACCCTGTTGCTCGATGATATTGACATCATCCAGGCTCCGTCCGATATCTTCCCTCCTTACATCATGGGCAATGAACTGCCGATTTCCGGGTTAACAAAACTGACCATTCCGTTCAGCGAACCATTATTACCGTCTGTAGCACTCAATCCAGCCAATTACCAATTCCTGTGGCCTGTGGAGGATCATGACACTCCGGTCACTGGCGAAGGACCGTTACCACGGGTTGCAGCGGTACTGCTAAGTCCGGATGGGTATACCGCAACACTGACGCTTAACCCACCAATGCTGGTGGGTGAAACGTATTTACTGGAGATGTATGCTATGACCGACCTGAACGGGAATACTGCCGCTACACTATCCGTTGACGGCATCGTCTACAATGAACCTGCTCCCGGAACACTGGTCTTTTCTGAGGTCCTCTTTGCCGACCCCAGCCGTGCCAATCCAAAAACCAAGCTGCAGTATGTAGAAATTTTTAATGCCTCTACCGATATCGTCCCCCTTGGCGGCCTCCGCATTAAAGGTGCCATTGCTGCACACAATCTTCCTAATGTGAAACTGAAGCCCGGTGAATTCTGGGTGGCCACACGAAATGCAG
>JALOMI010000021.1 GCA_025455465.1 Cyclobacteriaceae bacterium
TTTTGAATCCGCTTCTGAACTTAACATTCGCGGTGGCACCAATGACCAAAACCTCTATTTGCTCGATGGCATGAAGATCTATCAAACCGGACATTTTTTTGGTTTGATCTCCGGAATTAACCCGCACATTACCGAAAAAGTAAACTTCATAAAAAACGGAACCAGTGCCTACTACGGAGATGGAATTTCCGGAACTATTGCCATGGCAACGGATGACCAGGTAACCACGCAAACACATGGCAGTGCCGGCTTCAACCTCTTATACACGGATGCATTTCTCCAGGTACCGCTATCAAAAAAAATTTCCGTGCTCGCTTCGGGACGCCACTCCCTTCCTTCATCCTGGAAAACACCTACCTATCGTCAATATTACAGGCGGGCCTTTTCAAATACCGAGTTGGCTGATCCCGCTAACGCTGACCTGACACAGAACGAGGAATTCGGTTTTTATGATGCCAGCCTGAAGCTGCTGTACGACATTTCACCAAAAGACAAGCTCAGGCTCAATACCTTCATCATCAATAATTCCCTCACGTATGATGAACAGGGAGAGTTCAACGGACAAACGCAGCAAAAGAGAAGCAGTCTCGGCCAACAAAGCCTGGGAGGTGGTATTAACTACTCACGTTTATGGAATGACCGGTTGAAGACGCAGGCAGAAGGCTATTATTCAAAATATTCCCTTGATGCGATCAATCAAAACATTGCACAAGATCAACAACTGACGCAGGGCAACGAAGTGCAGGAATCGGGTTTGCGCCTTTCAACTTTTATCGAGGTGAACAAACACCTGTTTTTGCAGAGTGGCTATCAGTTTTACGAAACGGGCATCACCAATGCCGACCAGATTAATAATCCATCATTCGAAAGAAGGGTTAAGGAAGTGATGCGTATCCATGCCCTATTTGCTGAAAGTGGCATTACCCTGGATGAAGACCGAACCAATATCCGGTTTGGTATCAGAACGAATTACTACGATAAACTGAACCGATTAACCCTTGAGCCTCGTCTTGTCGTTACCCGCGCAATCTCCGGCACCATTACGCTGGAGTTACTGGGAGAACAGAAATCTCAGAGCAGCCTTCAGGTGATTGACGCCCCGAATGATTTTTTCGGCATTGAAAAAAGTCGCTGGCTGCTGGCCAACGGTGATGATATTCCCTTACTGATCAGCCGGCAGGCTGCATTCGGAATGATTTACAAGAAAGGCCGTTGGATGGTGAACACAGAGGCATTCTACAAAAATGTTGATGGAATCATTTCATCCAGCCAGGGTTTCCAGAATCAATTTCAGTACACACGAACCATGGGAGGTTACTCGGCAACCGGTTTTGATTTGCTGGTCAATCATCAGTCCAGTCGTTCACTTCAATGGTTGCGGTACTCGCTATTAAAAAGCAATTATGAATTTCCGGAGCTCACACCATCCGTATTCCCGAACAGTGCTGATATCAGGCACATCATCACCGGAGGATTAAACTACCGCTTCTCTAAAATTGAACTCGCTGCGGGCGGCAACTGGTATACAGGGCGGCCCATTACCCGGCCCGTACCCGGAGAAGAAGTAGTGTCGGGCAGCATCAATTACGACTTGCCCAATGGCGCTAGACTGAAAAATTACATGCGACTGGATTTATCTGCCCGTTGGCAATTTTACACAGGTGATAACATGAAAAGTCATTTGGGTATATCACTGTGGAATATTACCAATCACAAAAATATTCTCGATGAATATTACGTAGTCAACGCAGACAATCAGGCACAAAAAATAGAACAGCCTGGATTGGCGTTTACACCGAATATTTTTATCAGGGTAGATTTCTAACCGTTATCGGAGCGTTACTACCTTCCTTTGAGAATGGCTTGCATACGCTGCCTCAATAATCTGCATCACGTTAATTCCGTCATCAGCCGATACCGGCACAGGAGTGCGATTGATGACGCTGTCATAAATGCCTTGAAAATAGTGAAGATAATTTCCCCTGAGTGTCGGAATGCGTTCCCGGACAAATTCACCTTCACGCTCCGCATGTAATATGCCTTGCTCACTTTCAGGTTCAATGCCATATACCGGATCATCGGGTTTCATGCCGCGGATGAGGCTGGCTTCCTGAACATCGGCCCGGGATTTCAGAAATGATCCCTTGCGCCCATGAATCTGGTAGGCCGGGGCCGGTTCCCGAACAAAGTATCCCGACTTCAGCCGCACCCGGTGATTGGAATAATACAACAGAATTTCAAAGTAGTCTTCTATCTGCGATCCTTCCCGGTTGATCATCAGATCAGCAAAAACGGCTTCAGGCATGCCAAACAATACCAGTGCCTGATCCATAAGATGCGGGCCAAGGTCATACACGTTGCCGGAGCCGGGCTGCGGTATTTCCTTATGCCTTTTCTGACTGAGCCCGGGATTATAGCGATCGAAGCAAATTGTTGCCTCGATGATGTCACCCAGCCATCCTCCACGGATTATTTTTTGAACCGTGAGAAAATCACTGTCCCACCTGCGGTTTTGAAAAACGCTGAGCATCAGGTTGCGCTTCTCAGCCAATTGCTTTAATTCAGCAGCTTCTGCTGCGGTGCTAGTAAATGCCTTTTCAACAATGACGTGCTTGTTAGCGAGCAATGCTTCGCGGGCATACTCGTAATGGGTCCCGATGGGTGTGTTGATAATAACCAGTTCAACATCACTATCCACGAGCAGGGATTCCAGCGTGGGATAGCTCTTTACCTGGGGGTAGTCCGTTACAATCTTTAGTGTGCTTCGCTCCCACGCGCCAATCAATTGGAAACCGGGATGAACCGTAAGAAAAGGAGCATGAAAAACCTTGCCGGACATTCCGTACGAAAGCAAAGCCGTATTGATGATGCGCATAACGATGGTGGTTACTCCCGGTGAAGTTAGTAAGTCTGCCGCAGGATCCTATCCTGGAGCATTCAGCGTAACGGTAAGTGTATTATTACAAAAGATCTTCACTTTCCGGATGAAATTCTGAATCAATCAAATAATTTAAGGTTCAATTAAGATTTTGGCTATGCGCTTCAGAAGTATTCTTTTTTTGCTGGCGGTGGTTATGCTTCAGGCTTGCCGGCAAGACCATGCTGAATACACTACCTGGACTGTTACTGGTGGCAGCAAAGAAAACATCCGGTACAGCACGCTGGATCAGATCAATACCTCGAATGTCAATCAGCTGCAGGTTGCCTGGATCTATCACACCGGTGATGCGGACACAGTAAACTCTTCCCAAATACAGTGCAACCCGATTATCGTTGACGGTGTGCTGTACGGTACTTCCCCGCAGCTCAGACTCTTTGCGCTGGATGCAGCCACCGGAAAGGAACTTTGGGTCTTTGATCCGCGCGATGAGCAATTCAAAAACAGTCCGCGGGCACGCTTCATCATGAGCAACAACCGGGGTGTTACCTACTGGCAAGAAAGAGACGATAAACGAATCTTCTTTATTGCCGGCAGCACACTTCATGCAATCAATGCCCGCGATGGCAAAATGATTCCTACGTTTGGCGTAAACGGCATGGTAGACCTGAAACAGGGGCTGGATAAACCGGTGGATGACTTATATGTCTCTGCCACCTCACCGGGCATTATCTACAACAATCTTTTCATTATTGGCTCGCGTGTTTCCGAAGGAAGCGATGCAGCCCCGGGGCACATCCGCGCATACGATGTGAAGACAGGTGAACGCGCCTGGATCTTTCACACCATACCGCAACCGGGACAGTTCGGTTATACTACATGGGAAGATTCAACTGCCTATCAACATATCGGAGGCGCCAATGCATGGGCTGGTTTCAGCCTGGATGAAAAACGTGGAATCGTATATGTGCCTACCGGCTCTGCTTCTTTTGATTTCTACGGAGGCAAGCGCAAAGGCTCCAACTTGTTCGCCAACAGCATCCTTGCCCTGGATGCTGCCACCGGTAAACGCATCTGGCATTACCAGACCATTCATCACGACACCTGGGATTATGATCTTCCAACAGCACCTGCTTTGGTCACCATTAAAAAAGGGTTGAGAACCATTGATGCTGTAGCGCAGCCAACGAAAACCGGATTTATTTTCCTCTTGCAGCGCGACACCGGTGAACCGATTTTCCCAATTAATGAAGTGCCGGTCGCAACCGACACGAAACTGAAAGGCGAAAAACTTTGGCCGACACAACCGGTGCCGGCATTACCGGAGCCATTCATGCGCCAAAACTTTACCGAAGCCAATCTGAACGACCTCATTCCCGACTCTTCTTTTCAGGAACTGAGAGAACGATTCAGAAAACATCGTACGGGAGGCATGTTCACACCCCAGTCCGCACAAGGTGTGATTATGTTCCCGGGGCTTGACGGTGGTGCTGAGTGGGGCGGACCGGCTTTTGATCCGGAAAGCGGTTGGCTGTACATCAATTCCAATGAGATGCCCTGGTCGATTACCATGGCAGCAGTTGATCTTTCAGTTGCTGTAAAAGAAACTTATGAGGAGGCAGGTAAACGGTTGTATCAACAGAACTGCATGGTATGTCATGGCCCGGATCTTAAAGGTTCCGGGAATTATCCCTCCATTGTCTACGCCAATGAAAAATATACAGATGCAACGCTGAAAGATTTAATCATTACCGGCCGCAGAATGATGCCGGCACTCGCTCATTTTCAACAGGAAGAACTGGATGCGATCAGCGCCTACCTGCTAAAGCTTGAACTTGTCAGAAAAGAAATCTTTCCGTTAAAGCCGGTGGAGATTGACTCATTCCGGTACCTGCCCTATACCATGACGGGATACAAAAAATTCTTAACCCAGGAAGGCTATCCCGGTATTAAACCACCCTGGGGCACATTAAATGCCATCGACCTGAATACCGGAAAGCGGGTATGGCAGATTCCTTTGGGAGAATATCCGGAGTTCAGCACCAAAGGCATTATCACCGGCACAGAGAATTACGGAGGGCCGGCTGTAACAGCCGGTGGACTTATTTTTATCGGAGCTACTCGTGACAATAAATTCAGGGCCTTTGATAAAACCACCGGAAACCGGCTGTGGGAAACAACATTGCCCGCATCGGCATTTGCAACGCCTGCTGTTTACGTAGTCAATGGAAAACAATATGTGGTCATTGCCTGCGGTGGTGGAAAACTGGGTACTAAATCGGGTGATGCATATGTTGCGTTTGCGTTGCCTGAATAGATGCAAGCCAACTACTGAACTTATAAACCGCAAAGAAAGCAAGGTCCGATGATGAACGAAGATCGTTGTGCTTCTATGTGTTTACGTAATTTAGTGGTCAATAATCAGGCAAATTAAATCTCTTCCGTTTTGAAAGGCGCAAATTCATATCCGTCCTTGAGGTAGTTGGGAAATATTTTGATATGCTCTTTTTTCACCTCTTCGAAGAGCAGTTTGCGCAGCTCGAGCATATTTTCTCCTGTTTCAGCTGCCACGAAAATCACCTCCTGAAATCCAAGAGTTCGGTAATAACCTTTCATGCTTTCCAAGTCAAGCGGTTCATCCGCTTTCTGCTGACGCAGCAAGTCCACCTTATTCAGCACAAGCACAACGGGTATTTCGGCAGCCCCGATTTCAGCCAGCGTTTTGGTTACCACTTCAATGTGGTTCACGTGGAAGGGATGGGCCACATCAACTACATGCAGTAAAAGATTAGCCTCCCGAACTTCATCCAAGGTAGACTTGAACGATTCAATCAGGTGATGGGGCAATTTGCGGATGAACCCTACCGTATCCGAAATCAGGAAGGGTATGTTGCCAAACGTCACTTTACGTACCGTGGCATCAACGGTGGCAAAGAGCTTATTCTCTGCCAGCACCCCAGATCCGGAAAGCTTATTCATCAGCGTTGACTTGCCGGCATTGGTATAACCTACGAGCGCTACTCGTACAATATTACTTCTGGATTTACGCTGTGTTTTCCGCTGCTGATCGATTTTCTCGAGATCCTCCTTCAGCAATTTAATCCGGTAGCGGATGTTCCTTCGGTCGGTTTCAATTTCCCGTTCACCGGCACCGCCCCGTGTTCCAGTACCCCCGCGCTGCCGCTCCAGGTGCGTCCACATGCGTGTAAGTCGCGGCAACAGATACTGATTGTGTGCCAGTTCTACCTGCGTGCGAGCCTGCGCTGTTTGTGCACGGTTCAAGAAGATCTCGAGGATAAGCAGACTGCGGTCATATATCTTAACTTTGCTCTCCCGGTCTTTCGGATTCAGTTCATTCTCCAGGTTGCGCAACTGGGAAGGAGACAGATCATCATCGAAAATGACATAAGGGATATTCCGCACAAAAACATATTCTTTTAGTTCCTCCAACTTCCCCTTACCAATGAATGTTCTCGGATCAGGCTTGGCCAGATTCTGCGTTAGCTTCATGACCGTGGTGATACCTGCAGTTGCAGCTAAGAATGCCAACTCATCAAGGTGTTCTTCAGTTAACTCCGGTTGGCGGTTATCACCAAGGGCAACGAGTATAGCGGTATTTTTGGACTGCGACATATCAACGATTTGCAAGGTAAGAACATCCATCGGCATTTGCGGGTTCAATTCAAGGATAAATTGACATGCGATTAGGACAATTGCCTGACATTGATTTGATTACTGAATATCCGCCTGCTAATGACCTCTGCGGCTCTTGCTATCGACCTGATTTTTTGCGTATGTTTACCGGAACAGCCACAAAACAGTTAACAACTTTTTAAACTACCTGCGCCTGTGAGAATCGCGATTGTGCTCAACACATCCTGGAATATTTATAATTTCCGGATGAACCTTATTCACTCGCTTCAGGCGCAAGGTCATGAAATCCACGCCATAGCTCCGAGAGACACGCACACCTCGTTACTCATTCAGCACGGATGCATCTATCATCAGCTACGCATGGATAGCCGGGGAGCCAATCCGATTAAGGATTCGGCCCTGATCATGGAATTATACAGTATCTATAAGCGGGTTAAACCAGATGTCATCCTGCACTACACCATCAAACCTAATGTCTACGGCACACTGGCCGCAGCACTGTTGGGAATACCTGCGGTGAATAATGTGTGCGGATTGGGTACCGTATTTTTAAAACGGGGCATAGTTTCTTTTATCGCGAAACTCTTGTACCGTATCAGTTTCCGTCATGCCAGCAAAGTGTTCTTCCAGAACCCGGATGATCTGCAGTTGTTTCTGGATGAAAAACTGGTACCTGGTCAGCTGGTTGATTTATTACCCGGCTCCGGGATCGACCTGCAGAAATTCAGGCCCACACCACTCCCTAACAACGAACGGTTTACATTTCTGCTCATATCCCGCCTCATTTCCGATAAAGGCATCTTTGAATTTATTGAAGCTGTAAAAGAACTTCGGCAGGAAGGCCTGAAGGCCAGGTTCCAGGTGCTGGGCGCCATTGACGAAGAACATAAACGCGGTATCAAAGCTTCGGTAATTCAGCAATGGATTGATGACGGCATCATTGATTACCTGGGCACTACCGAGGACGTGCGACCCTACCTCCACCAGGCAGATTGTGTAGTGCTCCCCTCCTACCGTGAAGGAACACCCCGTGTTTTACTGGAAGCCGCCAGTACGGCCAGACCCATCATTGCTACCGAAGTACCGGGCTGCAAGCAGGTGGTGGATGACCGGGTAAACGGATTACTGTGCCGCCTGAAAGATGCGCGCGATCTGGCCGCCAAGATGCGAACCATGGCCAGCCTCCCGGAAGAAGCCCTGAAGACCATGGGAGAGCAGGGGCGCGCCAAGGTTGAAGCTGTTTATGACGAGGCATTGGTTATCCGGAAATACTTGCAAACTTTGGGCGAAGTTGAATCGTTGTCACCAGCTCATGCAAATCATTGAAACCGGTTTTGCCGGCCTTGTCGAAATACAACCATCCGTTTACCGCGACTCACGAGGCTGGTTCATAGAATTTTACAAAGACGAGGTGTACCAAAAGCACGGTATCACCGATGTGTTTTACCAGGAAAATATCTCCTTCTCGAAAAAAGGTGTCATTCGCGGTCTTCACTTTCAACTGCCTCCCTTTGAACAGGCCAAGCTTGTGAGTGTAATCAGCGGTAAAGTGCTGGATGTGGTGGTCGATATCCGGAAAAACTCTCCCACCTTCGGACAGGTCTACACTTGCCTGCTGGACGGTGAAAAACAAAACCAGCTGATGGTGCCCGGAGGTTTCGCCCACGGGTTTGCCGCACTCGAAGATGCCTACTTTTTATACAAGGTCTCCAACCGTTACAGCAGGGAATCGGAATGCGGCATTCGCTGGGATGATCCCGACCTGAACATCCAATGGCCTGTCAGTGAACCGATCATTTCCGATAAGGACAGCAAACTTCCTTCGTTCCGTGAGTTGTTGGGAAAATCACTAATTTCACGGACTTAATTTCCGTTTGTGTTGAACCGAATCTGTTTGTTGTTCAGCCACCTGATGCTGGCGGGTCTGATGCTTTCATCATGTGCATCCTATAAAGCGAACATCATGTTCAAGGTGCCTGATGAGGCTGAAATGGAACATCTTGCTGCCGATATTCAACGAAACTACATCATCCAGAAAAATGATTTTCTGAAGATGCGGGTATATACCAATAAGGGTGAATTGCTGATCGATCCTGATTTTAACCTATGGAAAGACATCCCGGTACAAAACCTGCAGAACCGTTACATTCCCGATTACCTGGTCGATATCAACGGTAAAGCGCGGTTCCCGATCATTGGTGAGCAGAAAATGGAAGGCCTTACGTTGCGCCAAGCTGAATTCCAGTTGCAGCAAGCCTATGCACAGTATTATACTGATCCCTTTGTCATTCTGGAATATGGCAATAAACGAGTAGTGGTGCTTGGTGCACCGGGCGGACAGGTGCTGCCCCTCGTAAATGAGAACATGACACTGGCTGAAGTGCTTGCCTTGGCAGGGGGCGTCAGTAATGAAGCACGAGCCAACAATATCCGTGTGCTTCGCGATCAGCAATTTTTTTTGGTGGATTTCAGCACCATTTCCGGCTATCGTGCCGGCAATATGATTATGCAGCCGGGCGATATTATTTATGTGGAACCTATCCGCAGGCCAGTGAGTGAAGCTTTCCGCGATTATGGAGTGATTGTCAGCGTACTGACCAGTCTCACCACATTAATTGTTGTTTTAGTAACGTTGTAGGCCTGCTGCGTGTGAAAGAGCTGTCTACCATAACGACACAACCGGATACCCTGGAGGGTATTGACATCAGTAAACTGCGCGTAACCGCGAAGAACAACTGGCTGTGGATGCTCCTGATCTTTGCTGCAACCAATATCACCGCCTACCTGTATATCCGGTACACCCAGGATTTATTTGAATCTTCTTCCGTACTGAAGCTGGATGTCAAACAGGACGCCACTGAAATGGGCTTGTATGAATTCATGCCGGAGAACCAGCAAGGCAACATCATCTCCGGAGAGATTGAAAATATTCAGTCACGCTCGTTTCTCAGCCAGGTTATTGACTCTCTGAACCTGCAGGTCAGCTATTACAGCATCGGAAAATTTCTGAATACCGAGTTGTATAAAAACTCACCCTTTGCGGTGAATTACCAGATTTCTTCACTGAATTATTACAATATGCCGGTGACGATCACACCTGTACAGGACAATAGTTTCGAACTGGATTTTGGACCCATCAATCTTGATGTTAAAGGACGCTTTGGTGATACGCTGCGCCTGGACGGACTTAAACTGTTTATCGATCGCATCCCCGGCATGGACTTTCAATCTGAAAATACTTACTCCTTTATAATCAATAGCCGCGATGCACTGCTGGATTACCTTTCCACTAACCTCACCGTTGAGCCGCTGAAATTTGAAGCTAATACAATCCGCGTGGCCTTTAAGGATAATAACCCTGCCAAGGCCCGCGACCTTGTGAATGGCATTGACTCCATTTACATCGCCTACAGCCAGGCACAGAAGAACCGCGCTAACCTGCAGAAAATTGACTGGTTGAGCAGTGAATTGCAAAACATAGAAAAGCGACTGGAATCGTATGAAACCTATTTCGAAGAATTCATCCTGGAAAACAGAACCAACAACCTGGAAGCCGATCTGCAAAAAACCATTGAACTGATCAACGCCATTGACAGCCAGCGTTTTGAAATCAACCGCAGATTAATTGAGGTTAATGAGTTAATTACTTTACTCAACAGCGAAACACCTGCTTTGCCCATGGTCAACCGCAGGTTCTTTCCGGATTACCTCAACAAAAACATTGAAGCCCTGCAGCAGCTTTACCTGGAAATGGACAAAATGAAGCTGTCGTATAATGAGAACACGTTTGCCTACCGGCAAAAGAACAATCAGGTACAAAACGTGAAAGGTATAACTCTGGAACAACTGACAGGCCTTCGCAGCAACTGGAGCTCCCAGCTGCATCAGCTCAATCAATCCAAAGCCAGACTGGAACGCGAATTTGCAGCTATGCCAGACAAGAACACCCAGTTCAGCAAAAAGCAGCGGTTCTACAAACTGTACGAAGAGTTTTACCTCACCCTGCTTCAAAACCGCTCGCAATTCGAAATAGCACAAGCGGGCAGCACACCCGATTTTAAAATTCTGGCAACTGCCAGCACACCGGTTAAACCTATCTCACCCAACCGGCCGATTATATTGGGTATCGGCTTGGTAGCCGGCATCGTATTGAATCTCTTTTTCCTTGGCGTGCTCTACCTCGCCAATAATAAAATTAACAGCGTGTCTGAGATTGAACGGATGAGTAAGGTACCGCTCCTGGGTATTGTACCAGCCATGCGCAGACCTGCCGGCAACGACATCTATATTGCCCGGCATCCGCGGTCCATGGTGAGCGAAGCAATTCGCACGCTTCGAACCAACATGGATTACTTCAAGGCTGAATCTGCCAAGAAAGTGATTACAATTTCCTCCACGGTCTCCGGTGAAGGAAAGTCATTTATAGCGATGAACCTCGGTGGCATCATGTCGCTGTCTAATAAAAAAGTAATACTGGTCGATCTGGATATGCGCAAGGAAAAGACGCATACCTATTTTCCTCAGACGGACAAACAGAAAGGCGTCAGTAATATTCTCATCGGCAAATACACCTGGCAGGAATGCCGGTTAACCTCTACCCTGGAAAATTTTGATTTTCTTCCCGCAGGACCTCATCCGCCCAATCCGGCCGAACTGCTGATGAGTGATGCCTTTCACCGCTTGCTGGAAGAACTCAAATCAACCTATGATTACATTCTGTTGGACACACCTCCGGTAGGCGTGGTCACAGATGGCATCATGGCCATGAAGCAGTCAGACCTGTCGATTTATATTCTTCGTTCGAACTATTCGAAGAAGGAGTTTATCAATAATCTGCATCGTCTGGTGCGCCTCAACAAGCTTCAGCATATTACCGTTGTGCTGAATGCCTTGCCGGCCGATCCTGATACCACCTACGGCTACGGATATTATGAAGAAGAAAAACAGCCCGGACTGAAATCGCTATTCAAACGCCATGCTTAACTGGTGGAGAAAAAAAACACCAATCGATACGGGTACACCGGTTCTGATCGACATGCATTCTCACCTCCTTCCAGGACTTGATGATGGCGTTCAGTCATTTGAAGATGCTGCAGCGATCATCCGTATATTTCAGGAACTGGGCTACACCAAACTCATCACTACGCCTCATGTCATGAGCGACATTTACCGGAATAACACAAAAGGTATTCTCGAACGGCTGCATGAGCTGAAACTTTTTTTAAAAGAGCAACAAATTGATATGACGGTCGAAGCAGCGGCCGAATATTACCTGGATGAGCAATTGATCCGTTTGCTGGAGAAGGATGAACAACTGTTGACCTTCGGTGACCGTTATTTGCTTTTTGAAACCAATTTTCTGACGGAGCCTTATCAACTCAAGGAATTCATCTTCCTGTTGGGTGTTAAGGGATACCGGCCCGTATTCGCGCATCCGGAAAGGTACCTGTATCTTCAACGTGATCTTACCAAGGCGGAAGATCTTATTCATCGGGATGTATTATTTCAGTTGAATGCATCCTCCTTCACCGGCTACTATTCTAAAGCCGCGCAGGTAACCGCACAGCAATTGGTGAGCAAGGGCTGGGTACATTTCATCGGCAGCGATTGCCACGCAATCAATCACCTGGATTTATTAAAGCAGGCGCGAAAGAACCGCTACTTTCAAAAAGCGCTAACTTTGCCGCTCCTTAACAATACACTCTGATGATCGCAGTTACAGGCGCCAACGGTCTGCTCGGAAGTTACATCATTCGCAAACTGATGGAAACAAATACCCCGTGTGTGGCCGTCAAACGCCCGAACAGCGACACACGCCTGCTGGATGATTTGAATGGGCAGATTAACTGGCGTGATGCAGATGTGCTGGATATTGTCTCGCTGCACGAAGCACTTCGCGACTGCACCGGTGTCATTCATGCTGCCGCCATGGTATCATTCAGTGCCCGGTATAAAAATGACATGATGCACGTTAATGTCGATGGTACGCGCCATGTTGTTGATGCCTGCCTTTCACTCGGCATTAAACGCCTATTGCATATCAGTTCCGTGTCCGCATTAGGGCGAACAGCTGCGAATGCGGTGATCAACGAAACACAAACCTGGGAAGACAGTCCGTTGAATTCAGCGTATGGCGAATCGAAATACAAAGCTGAACTTGAAGTATTCCGCGGACAGGAAGAGGGGTTGCGTACCGTCACCGTAAACCCCTCTGTTATTCTTGCCCGCGGCCACTGGGACCGCAGCAGTGCAAAGATTTTCAACTATGTTAAACGCGGGGGACTTTTCTACACGGCAGGCGCATTCAACTATGTTGATGTTCGCGATGTTACTGAAGTAATTTTTCAGCTGTATCATTCCCAGCACGAAGGCGAACGATACATTGTCAATGCCGGCCTGATCGGTTATAAGGAATTTTTCCATCGCGCAGCTGATTTCATGGGTGTAAAACCGCCCCGCATTGAAGCAGGCGGCAGCTTATTGCGGACTGTGGCTTTCGCAGAAAATATTCGCTCACTGATTACTGGGAAAGAACCCGTCATTACCCGTGAAATGGCCCGGATCGCAGAAACACAGATCCGTTTTGACAATAAAAAAATTCAGGCATTGCCATTTTCATTCCGTACGCTGGATGAAACACTGTTGTGGTGCGCTGAATTTTATCGAAAACAATCGGAATTAAAAAATTAAAATTGAATGTAGTTTTGGGGCTGAAATATATCTACCTTAGGAAAACCCATTACGCACATGGCGAAAGAATTCCGCAAACGAGAAGAAGAGGGTAATGAACTCATCAAGCGGTTTGAGGATCACCTGAGGAAAAAGAAATCTGAATTTTTTGACCTGGACGCTTACGAAGAAATCATCGATTTCTATCTTTTGCGTGGCAAATACAACAAAGCCCTGCAGGCCGTTAATCTGGCCATGGATCAGTATCCCTACTCCATTGAATTACTGGTTATCAAGGCGCAAATTTTAACCCAGTTAGAATCCTACCCGGAAGCGCTTGAGTTACTCGACCAGGCCGAAAACCTTCAGCCCAACGATTCGGAAATTCTCTTTACCAAAGGTTCTATTTATCAGGTGCAGGGAAAGTATGAGGAAGCAATTGAATGCTATCAGCGTGCGCTGAATCATACCGAAGACAAAGACGAGATGTATTACAACATTGGTCTTGCGTATCAGAGCATGGAAAAATTTGATGAAGCGATTGACGCCTACAAGAGCGCAATTGAAGAAAACCTCAACCACGAAAGTGCACTCTACGAGCTGGCCTACTGCCTGGATGTTACCGGGCAACTGGAGAGGAGTGTATCCTACTATAAGAAATTTATTGACGAAGATCCCTATTCGGCAGCAGCCTGGTACAACCTCGGTATTGTGTACAACAAGCTGGGCCAGTTTGATAATGCGCTCGAAGCCTACGATTACGCGATAACGGTAGACGATACATTTGCCTCGGCATACTTCAACATGGGCAACACCTATATGAACCTGACGGATTATACCAAAGCGCTGGATTCATTCAAAAAGACCGTTGAACTGGAAGGTCCCTCGGCAGAAGTGTACTGCTCCATCGGTGCTGCCTATGAGAGCCTGGAACAGTATGATCTTGGCCTGAAATATTATCAGAAAGCTGCCAAACTCGACAACCTCTATGATGAAGCGTGGTTCGGGGCAGGCGTATGCCTCGAAAAACAGGAAAAATGGTACCAGGCATTGCACTTCTATAACAAGGCACTGAAAATCCATCCGGAAAATTCAGAATACTGGAAATCCATTGCCCATGCTGAATTTAAGGTTGGTAATACGGTGTCCAGCCTGGATGCTTATGAAGAAGCCGCAAAATTGGATCCGCAGGATAAAGAAACCTGGCTGAACTGGTCATTTATTTACTACGAGCAGGGCAATTATGACAAAGCTGTAGATGTACTGGCCAGCGGTTTTGATGAAATACCGGGAGATGCTGAATTGTACTACCGGATGACCGTCTATCTCATTGAAGCAGGGCGTTTCAAAGAAGCCTTTAATTATCTCGAAAATGCCTTACTTTTGGACTTCGATGGACACGCTTCTTTATATGAGTTCTTCCCCAGGCTCGAAACACAGAAAGCTTTGTTTAAAATCATCGAACAATTCAGGCGGGAAAATCGCTGATCAGCGGTTTAGCCACACAACGGTAGCAACAACAACCACCCGCCTTTCCGTTTATGTCTGTTTTTAATTATTGAATCAATGAATTATGTACTGAAAAACCTGCCTGAGCGAACCCAGAAGCCACGGCAGTACGGTTTTACCATGGCCATGGACAAAGGCCTGAGCGTGCGAGAAGCGGAAGATTTTGTAGAAACCTGTGCGGATCATGTGGATATTGTAAAACTCGGCTGGGCCACTTCGTATGTTACCCCAACACTGAAAGAAAAACTTAAGGTGTACAAGGATGCCGGCATACCAACTTACTTTGGCGGCACACTTTTCGAAGCCTTTATTATCCGAGACCAGTTTGATGATTACCGCAGGGTACTCGACAAATACAACATGTCGTTTGCTGAAGTATCCGATGGCTCCATCGATCTTGATCACGACAAAAAATGTGATTACATCGCCAAACTTTCTGAACAAGTTACGGTCTTGTCGGAAGTAGGTTCGAAAGATGCCGATAAAATCATTCCGCCTTACATGTGGATTGAACTCATGCAGAAAGAACTCGATGCCGGTGCATGGAAAGTGATTGGCGAATCGCGTGAAGCCGGTAATGTCGGATTGTTCCGTTCGAGTGGCGAAGTACGCTCCGGTCTGGTACAGGAAATCCTCACAAAAATTCCGTTTGAAAAAATCATCTGGGAGGCTCCGCAAAAAGCACAGCAGGTATGGTTCATCAAACTGCTGGGCGCCAATGTCAATCTCGGTAACATTGCACCCAATGAGGTAATTCCGCTGGAGACGATTCGCCTCGGCCTGCGCGGTGATACGTTCCTGCACTTCCTTGGCATCGAACGCAAAGTAGATAAGACTGCACCTCCGTTTTACAACGAATAAATCTTGAGAAAGCTCAAGGATTACATACTGCTGTACGTAAAAGGTATGGCCATGGGGGCCGCTGATGTTATTCCCGGAGTATCGGGGGGAACCATCGCCTTCATTACCGGCATTTACGAAGAATTACTGCACAGCATCCGGTCGGTTGATCTGGATGCCTTGCAGCTGCTTCGCAAATTTCAACTGGCCGACTTCTGGAAGAAGATCAACGGCAACTTCCTGATTGTTCTGCTGGCCGGTATTGCAACCAGTCTGCTGTCATTGGCAAAAATCATGACCCTGCTGCTGATGACCCACCCGATACAGGTCTGGTCGTTTTTCTTCGGATTGATTCTGGTCAGCTCTCCGTTGATTCTGCGGGAAATCCACCACTGGACCATGGGCGTAATCGTCAGCTTCATCATCGGCATCGTCATTGCGTACACCATTACCGTGCTGTCACCGGCACAAACACCATCGGACGCCTGGTTTATCTTTATCTGCGGTGCCCTGGCAATCTGCGCGATGATACTGCCGGGAATTTCCGGGGCTTTCATTCTGCTGCTGCTCAGCAAGTATGAATTCATGATTCAGGCGCTGACCGAACTGAACATCATGGTCATTCTTCTATTTGCCGCAGGTTGTGTGATCGGGCTGCTGAGCTTCGTACGGCTGCTGAGCTGGATACTCAAGAACTACCGTAATCCAACCCTTGCATTGCTTGGAGGCTTTATGCTGGGCTCGCTGAACAAGGTGTGGCCGTGGAAAGAAGTCATCGCATTCCGGCTGAACAGCGCTGGACAACAGGTGCCTGCATTTGATAAAAGTGTATTACCTTGGCACTACTTTGAAAAAACCGGCAGCGACCCTCTTCTCTTCCAGGCTATCGCCACCATGGCACTGGGGGTATTTATCGTGGTATTGATTGAAAAGATTGCTGAACGACTAAAAACCAAATCCTGATTATGGAAAAAATCTTCGGGCTGATCGGAGCAACCGTAAGCCATTCTTTTTCGAAGTCTTATTTTGATGAAAAATTTTTTCGCGATGGCCTGCGCGACCATCACTACGAACTGTTTCAGTTGAATACAATCCGGGAGTTCGAAAACCTGGTGAAAGAAACGAAAGGACTCTCCGGACTTAACGTAACGCTTCCCTACAAGGAGCTGGTGATTAAATACCTCGATGAAATCGACCCGGCTGCCAAAGCGATCGGTGCCGTGAATGTGATAAAAATCAGTGACGGAAAACTGACCGGCTACAACACCGATTCTGATGCGTTCCGCGAAACACTCGAGAAATGGCTGCCGAAAGACCGTACATTTAAAGCGCTGGTGCTGGGCACCGGTGGATCCTCCAAAGCGGTACGCCAGGCGCTGAATAAATTACATATCGAATATAAAACCGTATCGCGTGAAGCCAGTAAAGGTGACTATGCCTATGAAGATCTTAAGCGCGATAAGGAGATCATTAAAGAATACATGCTTATCATCAACACAACACCCTTAGGCATGTATCCGCAAACCGATTACCTGCCGCCCATACCTTACGAGTGTCTTACCAAAGATCATTACGTGTATGACCTCATCTACAACCCGGCCCGCACCTTATTCCTGCAAAAGGCTGAAATGCGCGGGGCAACCATCAAAAACGGACTGGAGATGCTGCACGTACAGGCTGAAAAATCCTGGCAGATCTGGAACAATTAATCAGATTAACAGAATAGTCACTCAGCCGGCCTGTCTGTCAGACCGGCTTTTTTTATTCATGAAACGTTCAGCAGAGAAAACCGGTTAAGGGAATAAGTCACTAATTTGGATGCATGGATTTTAAACTCATCAGCGAGTATGAACCTACCGGAGACCAACCCCAGGCCATCTGGCAACTAACCGAAGGTATCGAACGGGGTGAGCCACACCAGACCTTGCTGGGAGTTACCGGTTCAGGAAAGACATTCACCATGGCGAACGTCATCGCCAATACAAACAGGCCTACGCTGGTACTTAGCCACAATAAAACACTGGCAGCCCAGCTCTATGGTGAGTTTAAGAATTTCTTCCCTGAAAACGCGGTTGAGTACTTTATCTCCTACTACGATTACTATCAACCGGAAGCATACATACCTTCATCAAACCTTTATATTGAAAAAGACCTTTCCATCAATGAAGAAATTGAAAAGCTTCGGCTGAGCGCCTCCTCCTCCCTGCTGACCGGCAGGCGTGATGTGCTGGTGGTGGCCTCGGTATCCTGTATTTACGGTATCGGTAATCCGGATGAGTTCGGAAAAAATGTTATCAAGCTGAAAGTCAATGAAACCATTGCGCGTAACCGATTACTTCACGCGCTTGTCGATATTCTTTATAACCGTACCGAGGCCGAGTTTAAGCGCGGTACCTTCCGGGTGAAAGGGGATACGGTGGACATCTTTCTGGCCTATGCGGATTATGCCTTGCGCATTTATTTCTGGGGTGACGAAATTGAAGCCATCCAGCGCATTGATCCGCAAAGCGGAAAAAAAATATCTGATGAAAAGATCGTTACCATCTTTCCGGCTAACCTCTTCGTAACCGGAAAGGATTCCCTGCATCAGGCAATCCGTGAAATACAAGATGACCTGGTGATGCAGCTCGACATGTTTACATCGGAGAAGCGGCACCTGGAAGCGAAGCGACTAAAAGAACGTACGGAATTTGACATAGAAATGATGCGCGAACTGGGATACTGTTCAGGCATTGAAAATTACTCGCGCTACTTTGATCGCAGAAAACCGGGAGCACGCCCCTTCTGCCTGCTGGATTATTTTCCGGATGACTACCTCATTGTGATTGATGAAAGTCACGTTACCATACCGCAGGTGCGCGCCATGTGGGGCGGTGACCGTTCACGAAAAGTTAATCTGGTGGATTATGGTTTTCGATTACCGTCCGCGCTCGACAACCGACCGCTGACCTTCAATGAATTTGAGTCGATGGTCAACCAGGTGGTGTATGTCAGTGCTACACCGGGAGAATATGAACTGCGAAAATCGGAAGGCGTAGTCGTAGAACAGCTCATACGACCAACCGGTTTGCTTGATCCGGAAATTGATGTGCGCCCGAGTCGTCATCAGATCGATGACCTGCTCGAAGAAATTGATGAGCGGGTGAAGAAGAATGAACGGGTGCTGGTAACAACGCTGACCAAACGCATGGCCGAAGAACTGACCAAGTACATGGACCGTGCAGCCATCAAGTGCCGGTACATCCACTCCGAAGTGGATACGCTCGAACGTGTGGAGATTCTGCGTGAATTGCGCCTGGGAGTCTTTGATGTACTCGTTGGCGTTAACCTGCTACGTGAAGGTCTTGACTTGCCGGAAGTTTCCCTGGTAGCCATTCTTGATGCGGATAAGGAAGGCTTTCTCCGCAACCAGCGATCATTGGTGCAGACGATAGGTCGTGCCGCACGCAACGTAAACGGACGTGTGATCATGTATGCCGATACCATCACCGAATCGATGCAGCAGGCTATCGATGAAACCAACCGCAGGCGTAAAATCCAGCAGGACTATAACCTCGAACACGGCATCACACCCAAGACAGTGATCAAATCGAAAGACTCCATCCTGCGCCAAACCAAGGTGGCCGATTCGAAAAAGTCAACCCGGAATTATTATGTCGAAAGTGAGGAAGCCAGTCTCGCGGCCGATCCCGTAGTAGCCTATCTGAGCAAAGAAGAACTTCAAAAGATGGCTGACCGCACCCGCAAAGCGATGGAGAAAGCAGCCAAGGAACTGGAGTTTATGGAAGCAGCACGACTGCGTGATGAATTCCTGGCAATTCAAAAACTGATTGACGAGCAGAAAGAAAATAAATCGAAATAGTTTACTTGATTTATCGGACTTTATTTTCGATTCGTATACAAATCCTGCGGTTACGATGCTGAAGTATCCGGGAAACGCTACCCGGTTGTGGTCATTTCAAAATTGCTGTCTGAATAATCCTCCGGTCGTTAACCGATGGAATTGGTTGTCTCTCGGTTTCACAAGAATTCTTATAAACCCCTTCGAAAAAATCTGACTAATTTGCAGGCTGATTTGCAGAGGTAAAGACATGAGGTCGTTCGTAACTACAATTGCCGTCATTATCATCGGTATCGCATTATCGTCAAACGCTGCTGCACAAAACGCCAATGACCTGATGATCACGGGAGGCCTTGACCTGATCAAGACAGACAACATCAAGCTCTTCGACAAGGCACAGATCGGCATTGAAGCCCACTATTTTGTAACGCGCAGGTTTACCACCTCTGTGGGCATGGAAATATGGACCTTTCAGGATGAAAGTTTTGTGTTCGGCTCGCGCTGGTACCTTCAGGACAATCTGTTTATCCGGGGCCGGGCGCTGATCGGTGAGAACGACTTTTCACTGGGTATTGGCGGATCATTTCCATTAAAGAATAGTTTCCGCGCAGAAGTGGCCGGTGATTATTATTTCAAAGGGGAGTTTGCCCTTCGTGGCGGCTTTGCCTACATCATCCGGATGAACTGAACCCCGGAAACACCGGCATACTGAAAAAAGAAAAGGCCCGCTTGCGCAGGCCTTTATTATTTTAAATGAATCGGTGGATTACTTAGCAGCCGAAAAGCGCTTCGCCACTTCATTCCAGTTCACCACGTTCCACCAGGCAGAAATATAATCCGGTCTGCGGTTCTGGTAGTGCAGGTCGTAGGCATGCTCCCATACGTCCAATCCGAGAATCGGAGTTCCCTTCACTTCGGCAACATCCATCAGCGGGTTGTCCTGGTTCGGGGTAGAAGTAATCTGCAGTTTTCCTGCTCCATCAACAATCAGCCAGGCCCAGCCTGAACCGAATCGTCCGGCACCGGCAGCCGCGAATTTGGTTTTAAACTCATCTAATGTTCCGAAAGCGGAATTAATGGCATCTGCCAGGGCACCCGTAGGATTGCCACCGGCATTCGGACCCATGATCGTCCAGAACAGGCTGTGGTTATAGTGCCCGCCACCGTTATTGCGAACAGCTACCGGGTATTTGGAGATGTTTTTGCAAATCTCTTCGATCGACAGGTTTTCTTCCGGCTTGCCGGCAATGGCATTATTCAGGTTGGTGACATACGCATTATGGTGCTTGCCGTGGTGGATCTCCATGGTGCGGGCATCAATATGCGGTTCCAGGGCAGTGAAAGCGTACGGTAAATTGGGCAGTGTAAATGGCATAATTCAATAATTAACAGTTAAACATAGGTAAGAGAGCTCCCCGCTTTCGCAGGGATGGCAAATATACTAACGTAACAACGAAGGCGAAATTGAGTTCAATTAGCGGGAGCTATTCTTCACCAGGCCTATCCTTTATCGCGAAGCCTCCGGAAAAACTGGTCGATCAGGTCTTTGGCTTCCAGCCGGCCAATCCCTTCCGTTACCTGAGTGCGGGGATGCAACAACGGTTGCTGAATCAGGCGGTATCCTCGCTGGGGATCGGTGGCGCCATATACCAGGCGTTGTAATTGCACCCAGTGCAGGGCACCGGCACACATCACACAAGGCTCCAGGGTAACATAGAGCGTACACTCATTCAGGTACTTGGAGCCAAGGTAGTTGGCCGCGGCTGTAGTGGCCAGCATTTCGGCATGGGCCGTGGCATCCGTCAGCTTCTCTGTTTGATTGTGCGCCCGGGCAATGATCCGGTTTTTGATGACGACCACAGCCCCTACCGG
>JALOMI010000175.1 GCA_025455465.1 Cyclobacteriaceae bacterium
TTCATACCGGCTGAAAACCATGACGGAATTAAACCTATAGCCCGCCCCGATACCCAGGGTCGGCATAAACCGTCCGAAGGTGTTGGAAATTTTTTCATAGTCATTTCCGCGGTTCTCATAACGCGGCAAGGCAGAAGTAATCAGCAGATAGCCGCCACCGATGGTGCCGTCCAGAAAAAAATCTCCGATGAATTTACGGTAGCCAAATTCCGTGCTGAGGTAAACACCACTTTGAAAATCTTTATGGTAGTAATACCCCAGGTTTACCGTTTGCAACGTCTGATGACCCGTATTGTTTGAATAGTAAAATTCAGTGCCAACCCGTATGCCAAATGCCGGGTCTTTTAAGAAGTTTCCGAAGCCTGGAAGACCAACTGCCCTTGAGTATAAGGACACCGTAAGGGGTATTGGTCTGCCCGAAGGAAATTCCTGAGCCTTTACCGCCATGAATGACCACAGCAGGAGAAATGGGATGAGGTATGTTTTCATACGTATTGATTAAAATTTTCCAAACTTGAGCGATACATAAAAGGAAGCTGCAGAGATGTCGGGTTGATTGATAATCCACCGGTAGGTGGCACCGGCAGAAGTGCGAAACCACCGTGTAATATTCAACTCCATCCCCGCACCGGGTTCAACAGCCAATGCACCACCAATTGTGTAGCTGTAGCCGCCCTGCCCATCGGTGCTGATTTGTTTGCCCATACTGGCCCCACCTAAGAGAAGATGTCCGGTAAAGTGAAAAGCCTTGTTTGGTTGATGGGTGTATTCTCCAACCAGTCCGATGTAGGTAAGCTGCTGATATGTATTCGGATTATCATCGATGTTAATCTTCATGCCATTCAGCAGGGTATAAGCACCAGCTCCGAACATCCATTGCTTATTGAATACGGCACCGCCATAACCGCCCAACAGTGTGGCCGGCTGCCCGTGCATTTCGCTGAAGTTTATACGGGCGACACCGTACGCTCCTGTGAGCTGGCTTTTACCCGGACTAAAAATCGTTTGCATCTGATCTTGTGCTGTTGCCATGCTTACCAGCATCATGAGTAATGGAGTTAGAATTCGTTTCATCGTAAAATAATTTTGATTCAACTCCTTTTACGGAAACGAGGACCGGAAGAAACTGTACAAGCGGTTGAGAAACCTTTATTGGATGTTGATTTGATGGTTTTTCAGGTGCGAAGGGGAAGAATGTGCATGTGAAAGAATACACATCATTACTGCTGATAAGGCAATCCTTGTCCGCATTCGCAACATCGCTGTAGCGAAAGCGGACGGTCATATCTGAGTCAACCCGAACTCAATAAAATGACCTGAAACATTATCCTTCCGGATGCGTGAAAAGCGGTGTAATCATCTTCTGCTTGAATCATCACCACACCATTATTGTCGTATTAGTAGTTGCAGTAAACTGTTTTGCATCAGCACAAGACGGCTGGCTTACGGTAGCGTCATTTCCCGGTAAGGAAAAGTTGTCGTTTGCTTCACAGCATGACTCTATACTATATGCCGGTACCGTTACCGGATTGTGGCGAAGCAGTGATGAAGGCTACAGTTGGAAACAAGTGCTTCGCGGCAATGCCATCACTGCCCTGCTGGCAACATCCGGTGAAGCTGTGTTAGCCGGAGGAGCACACTACATTTATTTTTCATTGGATCGCGGAATGCATTGGGATTCGGTGGCGCTGGATAACCAGTATCCTGTTCACCGTATTGTTTCACCGGCACCCGGTGAGTTTATGCTGAGCACGTTCGGTATCGGTGAAAACACGTACGAAGGGGATGGCATCTATTATTCCTCCGGAGATTTAAAGCAATGGAACAAGCGCAACCAGGGCCTTCCGGATGCTGCTCCTCCCACCGATCAACTGCTGGCCGACCGCCACGGTCGGGTTTATGTTACGATAGCCGATGGTTATCAAAACGGCAGCGGTGGATTATTCTATTCGGATAATAAGGGACTTACGTGGACGAAGGCCATGTTGAATGTATCAGGATTATCATCGCTGCGTGTGGAAAAAAGTTTTGGCTTGTCGATTACACCCGCTGACTCCGTGTTATTTTCTTTTACAGGTGCATCGGTTAACATAGCCGTTGGACTTAACCTGATCAAACACCGTGATGATATCGCTACCAGCAGTCAATGGCGGCCGATGATATTGCGCAACGTAACGAACTGGTGGTATGACCAGGTGTTGAACGCTGTTTATGTAGCACGTAACGGAACCTGGTACAGTTCGGTAACGAATACAGCATCGTTGGGCGGTGTGTGGTGGTCGGGTAATGAAGGGCGCACCTGGCAGCGGCTTAATGCCGGCACTGCGCTGGCCATCAGTACACTTTTTGAAGAGCGAATGTTTGCTGAGAATAAACATGGCCGTGTGTTCATGGTGCAACAGCTGGATGAACGCATCTATTACACTGACCGAAGTCTTTTAAACCCGGTTCGTATCAGCGGAAAAATTGTTGATGATCAAGGCAAAGCGCTGGGAAGTGTATCTCTGAATAATTCGATTATTCCTAATCTGTCAACCGATCCGGATGGTGAATTCATGATGACTGTTCCCAGGGGCTGGTCGGGTACAATAACGCCTTCGCGTATGGATTACCGTTTTGAACCTGCATCGATTACGATCGATGCTATTCAGCAAGACATTAACCTGTCATCCATTCGCGCAACCTTCACCGGGAAGCACGTTGTGTGGGGTTTTGTTACCGATGTGTTTGGCTACCCGATAAGCGACATTACCGTGAAGGGTTTTGAAGAAGAGATAATCACCAATGCCAATGGAAGTTTTTCTTTTGGGGTTGATCAGGGCTGGACAGGTATTGTTAGCGTAGCGGGAGATGGCTGGCAGTTTGAACCCGCCTCGGTTTCTGTTGAACCCGTGTTCGGAAATATTTATGCACTGCAATTTACAGGCATGCCCGCTGGTCATGTTGTGATCAAAGGAAGTGTAAACGATCCTTCCGGTGCTCCATTGCCAGATGCAGTGCTTACAGGTTTTCCCCAACTGACCAGAATCAATGACCAGGGACAGTTCATCACAACAGTGCCGGCTGGCTGGTCAGGAAGGATTGCGGTATCACATCCGGACTTTTTCTTTACTCCGGATCACATCGACATCAGCAACATTGGTGAATCACTAAACGGTATAACTTTTCGCGGGCAGGTGATTACCGGTGTTGATGACGACTGGGTAATGTTCAGCGCTTATCCTAATCCGTCAGCCAATGGCAGTTTCAGCTTCCGGTGGCCGCAGCAACCGGCTGAAGGAAAAGTGATGATCTCCAACCTGAGCGGTCAAACCGTTTACTCCGGTACGCTGGAAAATTTTCAACTGTCAGAAACATGGCAGGCACCCGGCCGCGGTATATACCTGCTGACGATAGTAGCCGGAAATAAATCGATGCGCCATAAATTAATATCCAATTAACAATACCATCCGTGATGCAACGCAAAGTCATTTTATACATCGCGATGAGTGTGGACGGATACATTGCCAAACCGGGTGATGATCTTTCCTTCTTATCCATCGTGGAAGAGGAAGGACAGGATTACGGGTATGCAGATTTTATCAGCACAGTAGACACGGTGGTGCTGGGAAGAAAGACGTACGACTGGGTGATGAAGCAGGTCCTGGAATTTCCGCACGCAGATAAGGAAACCTATGTCATTACCCGCTCACCCCGGCCGTCTATCGGCAAAACGGTTTTTTATCCAGGCGATGTTGGGGAGCTGATCCGTCACCTGAAGCAGCAGTCCGGAAAGAATATTTTTATTGATGGAGGCGCTGACCTCGTTCATTCACTGATGAAGGAGAATCTCATTGATGAATACATCATCTCTGTTATCCCTGTGCTTCTGGGTGACGGTCTTTCGTTGTTCCGGAATGGTTTTCCCGAACAAAAACTTATCCTGTTGAATGCAAGGAATTTTACTTCAGGACTTGTACAACTGCATTACAAAAAATGAGGTAACATCTTAATGAATCATTGATCCATCATCCCGGGAAAAGCTTGTAAGCGCTGGACAATGAGAACGGATTTATTTCCGGTATCAGCAATATTTAACGTGATGACTTATGAATGTAAAACAGATTGTACTGATTTCATTTTCACTTTTTCTGGCCACAGCGTGCCAGGACGAGGAAATGGAAATTCCGAATCCCGAAGATGTCAGGCTCAAGTCGGTACAGACGATTGGCCATGGCTGGACATTAAGCACAGTTTATGACTACCTGCCCGATGGAAACCTGACAACCGTTCAATGGGAGAGGAACACGCCTTTTACCACAATCGGTACGGAAGAATATGTGTACGGGGCGGATAAACGTCTTGAGAAGCAAATCATTTCGATCAGCGGAGTGGTGGTGACTGAAATGCGGTATTCTTACTTCCAGGGAAAAATCGTTGCTGCTTCGGCCTATGTTGAAGGCATCAAAGACCACTATACATTTTTTGAATACAATCAAGCGGGGCAGCTCATCAGGACAGAGCATTTCAAGCGGGATGATGAGGCCAACGGCTATTTCCAGGATGGAGAGCAGGTGTTTTCCTATCATGCTGACGGCAATCTCCATAAAATTGAGTTGGCTGTTTTTTCTTCTGAAGTCGGTGGCCTGATATGGAATAACACAAAAACGTATGCTTCTTACCGGAGTGAACCTTCCGTAGTGGATAGTGAGTCAATCTTGCCCGGACTGAAGTTGCAGAAGAATTTACCAACTGGCTATGAGTTAGAAACAGCCGGAGATAAATTCAAATATTCATTCGCCTATCGATTTTACCCGAACGGATTGCCTGCCGACCGGGTAACGACCTATCCGGATGGACAAACTGAACAGTCGGTTTACACCTATCAATGAGCTAAAAGCGCGGTTAATTATCCAGACAATGAAGGATAAATCCCGGAAAGGCAATTAACCAGGGCAGCGAAATTCAGTTTCCCTTTGGAGTGACTTTATCCAAGTCAGGCAACAGGAAATTATCCAGCGGGCTGGGCTGTTTCATCATGGCTTCAATCGCTTCCGTGGTACGCGGAGCAAAGGCGGAAAGATGTTCACAGCCGTCTTTGGTGATCAGGTAATCATCTTCAATGCGCACAGCAATGCCCCACCATTTCGGGTCTTTGGTGGTGTTGTCCTGAATGTAAATGCCCGGCTCAATAGTAATCACCATGTTTTCCTGCAGTACAGAATAATTACCGCGGTCGTGCACATCCAGCCCGATGTGATGGCAGCAGCCGTGTGGGTAATACAGATGCTTATCGCTGGGTTTATCAATTATGTTCAATTCAGCTAGGCCTTTGTTGATCACGCGGGCGGTGGCATCATACAGCGCTGAAAAAGAAGTGCCGGGCTTGCATATTTTCATGGCTTCTTCCTGCGCGGCCAGCACCAGGTCGTAAATCTGTTTTTGTTCCGGTGAAAATTTTCCGCTAACGGGTATCGTACGCGTAATGTCGGCTGTATAACCGTGATACTCTGCACCCAAGTCCATCAGAATTAATTCTTTCGGATCGAGTGCCGGTTTGTAGTTGTCGATGTAGTGGAGGATGCAACCGTTGTGTCCGCCACCAACGATGGACGGGTAGCCCAGGTCTTCGGCCTGGTATTTTTTAAACACATATTCGTGTATGCCCTGCACTTCGCGTTCACTCATGCCGGGCTTCATAGCCTTCATCACTTCCACCTGCCCGATGCAGGAGATCATCACGGCTTTGCGCAGCAAGTCAAGTTCTTCCGGGGTCTTGATGCCGCGCAGGTCGTTCATAATCGACACAAGCGTTTTCGTATTCAGGTTGTTCTTGGGTTGCTCGCGCGCCACGCTCAGTGCATCTTTCTGCGGGTAGCCGGCCTTAACCTTGAATTGTTCGATCAGGTCATACAGGTCGCCCGGGTCCTGCGCATCGTTGCGCACATCGTTGTGGAAGTCCAGAAAGAGCACCTGTTCGAACGCTTTAAAATCGATGTTGTAGTCTTTGAACTCGGTATTGTTGAACGCCTGCTGAATGCCGAGCTGCTCTTTGGTGCCCATATTGCCCAGCCGCCTGCCCGTCCACATTTCGCGCATCATGTTTTTAGGCTGCACGAAAATGATTTCGTCATACAGCGCGCCACCGGAGGTTTTCTGCTTATCCTTGAAGATAAGCAGCACGGCATTCGGTTCGCGGTAGCCGGTGAGGTACTGGAAGTCAGGATCCTGGTGGTATATGTAATCCACATCATTGCTGCGGTTGCGCACTGCGTTGGCAAAAAATACCGCCACGGAATTGGACGGCAATTTTTCACGGAGCTTTTGTCTGCGCTCCTTATGCCATTCCTTGTTCAGGAAGTCGGAGGGCATATCGGGGCTCTGGGCCAGCGACAGAGAGCCGGCCAGGAGTAAGGTTATAACGAGAAAACGGTTCATGTCACCTGTTTGGTTATTCAATGATGCCAAAGAAAACGGATTAATAAAATGCCGTACGTCAAACTTTATTTATCAATACGGCTGAATTCCATACCGGCAAAACTGGCTTTGGCAATTTTTCCGTCAGCACCCAGGATAAACGTCAGGTTGCCCTTGCCATACCACTTCTTGTCAAACCATCCGCGGAAGGTGTCGTAATGCCAGTGTTCCAGCGTGGCTTTCACAAAATTATTTCCCACGGCACGAAGCTTTCCGTTTTCCGCGGTGATGATCAGTTCACCATAAAGCGGGTCGGTATATTTTCCGGCATAGGCTTCGAGTGGTAAGGATGTTGAGGTGTTCATCACCCGCAGGGCTTCAAAATCCTTTTGTTTCTTTTCGTTCGCGGCATCGATATTTTTATACAAGGTGAGGAACTCCGCATTCCAGTCGCGTGTGCCACCCAGCGCAAACAGGTCAAAGGCTTTGTAGATCAGCGCATGGCGTAACTCGGCATGATCAAGATTACCGAAAATATAGATACCCAGTTTTTCTTCCGGCAACTGGGCGTGCATTGCGATGGCGCCTGCCAGGCTGCCGGTGTGAAAGTTCACTTTCTTGCCTTTGTAATCGTGCTGAAACCATCCGAGTCCGTAGGTGGTCCAGTTGGGTTTGGTGAGTTGCGCGGTAGGGTAGAACATACACTGCCGGCCGGACCGATCTGGTCGGCACTGGTGTGCGCAATTACTTCAATCTTGCCTTCGATTTTATAGTGAGGTTTAGTTTGGTTCGATGGATCCGCATCACGCAGCAAGGGCACAGTGCGTGTCATGCCTAACGGAGTGAAGATCCTTTCGCGGATGAACTGATCCCATGGTTTTTTACTGACCTTCTCAATGATCTCTCCCGCGGCCAGGTAAAAAATGTTTTGATAGATAAAGCTGGAGCGCAGGGAATAACTGGGTTTCACATACCGCATTTTGTAGAGCACTTCATCGGAAGGGATGCTCATGATGCTCCACAGGAAATCCGCATTGCCGAGGCCGGTATCATGAATAAATAAGTCGCGGATTTTAATTTCCCGTGTGATGTAGGGATCATAGAGCTGAAATTCCGGCAGGTAAGTCATCACCGCATCATCCCAGCTGATCTTGCCTTCATCCACCAGAATACCCATGCAGGCAGCCACCATGGCTTTGGTGGTGGAGGCACAGGCAAACAGTGTTTGCGCATTTACCGGGTCAGGTTTGCCCAGCTCGCGCACACCGTATCCTTTGGCCAGCAACACCTTGCCGTCTTTCACAACCGTAACAGCCAGACCAGGTACTTCCCAGTCTTTCTGTGCTTTGAGAATGTAGGCTTCGAATTCCTGGAGTTTCTTATCGGGGGAAGTTGTCTTTTGGGCAGCAACCAGGGATGTACTGAGCACGAGCAGTATAAGAATGAATCGCATAGTGAAGGGTTAGTGTTGTATTGGAATTAATTATTGGAAATTTCTTTTTCCATGATCATAAACTCAAGGGGTTGTTTCGGGAAACCGAAGCGCGGGTCGGTAAAGGCAAAGGGTTTACGTGCACCAGTATCGTGATAACCGTGCCGTGCATACCAGGCTATCAGTTCTTTTCTCACCGTGAGCACATTCATGAATATGGCTATCTTCTTCCTTGCGCAGCTCAACGCAGCCAATAATCTGACCGTTTTCGACATATTTCAGAATCTGGCTGCCCGGTTTTTCAATGACGGCTTTCAGCAATTCGGCATCCGTGCGGGATCCGTCAATCAGGTCTGCTTCGGTAGTCCAGCCCTGGCGGCCTGTATCACCCCGGTAGGCGGCATTAACCAGTATGCTTAGTTCATCAGCATCATCCGGTGAGGCGGGGAGAATATCAGGCATAGTTTAAAGATCAGTTAATCGGTATCAAATATAACCTTCCTGCTTATTGACTTCTTAAAGAGTGCCTGTCTTAGTTTCTGAAAACAATAGTACTTTCGTTACTGGTTCATCCGAATTTCGAACCGGCCCAACCGCATGACTAAGTCATCCGAATTTACCCGCAGGCACTCCTTCGCCCCGATGGCTATCGGGGCTTCGAAGCGCAGACACGACCTCGACTGGCTGCGCATCATGGCCATCCTGATCCTGTTGTTTTTTCATACGGGAATGTGGTTTGTGCCGTGGGACTGGCATGTGAAAAACAATGAGCTGAGCGACAGCTTCCGGTACTGGATGGTGTGGCTGCACCAGTGGCGTATGCCGTTACTGCTGTTCATATCCGGTGCGGGTACGTACATGGCGCTGGGAAAGCGCACCCTGGGGCAATATGCCGGTGAGCGTTTCAAACGGCTGTTTATTCCGCTGGTTTTTGGCATATTCGTGATCGTACCGCCACAGATTTATTATGAGCATATCCGTGAATACGACAGCTACTGGAGTTTTTATAAAACGGTATTTGATTTCATTCCCTATCCGAAAGGCAGCTTCAGCTGGCACCACCTGTGGTTTATTCTTTACCTGTTGCTCTATTCATTATTACTGATACCTTTCTTTAGCTACCTGCGAGGAGAAAAATCACAACACTTCAGAGCAACTGTAAGCCGCTGGCTGGCACACCCGGCAGGGATGTTATTGATTCCATCCATATTCATCATCTTCACGCAAGCTGTATTGCGGCCGTTTTTTCCGGATGAAACACACGACCTCACCGACCTGGCTTTCTTTGTGATGTACATGTTGTATTTTCTGTTCGGGTTTCTGTTCTATACGGATCGATCGCTGTGGTTATCCATAGGAAAGAACAGAAAGCTTCTGCTGATTGCGATGCTTGTCAGCCTGGTGCCGTTTTACGGATTCTATTTTCATTTCCGCCAGATGATCACGCTTCCGTTATCGGGTGATGCAGTTGATACGTTATTTGATATTACCGGAATGTTCATGACCTGGTTTACCATCCTCACCGTCATTGCCTATGGTCAGCGTTACCTGAACAAGCCTCATCCATGGATCAGCAAACTGAATGAAGGCCTGTATCCTTTCTATATCCTGCACCAGACGGTGATCATTGCCATCGGCTATTACATTTGCCAGTTGACCTGGAGCATTGCAGCGAAGTTCTGGTCGATTGCGCTGCTTTCGCTGCTGGTATGCATCGTTATTTATATGATTCTAATCCGCCCTTTTAATGCGTTGCGCTGGGTGTTTGGCATGAAGCCGATTGTAAACAAGTAATCCGTAATAAAGTCATTCGGGTGCGTAATTCATGGAGTGAAGTCTCCTGCTGAACGGGGGAATTTCCTACCTTCAGGAATTGAACTACCCGTCTATGAAAACCACATATTTCATCTGGATTTCCGCTGTTCTTGTTTTTAGCTGCAGTGAGCCGGCCCCTGAATCACGCACCTGGAAAAGCATTGAACGCGATCTTCAAACGCAGTTAATAGCCACAGAAGACAGCAGCGTTATCGATTTGCCTGAAGGCAACTTCATGTTTACACGCACCCTGAGCATGGATGGTAAAAAGAATGTGACCATTCGGGGTAAAGGCATGGATAAAACCATACTCTCCTGGAAGAACCAGACGGAAGGAGCAGAAGGTCTGCGGGTGAGCAATGGTGTGAATATCGTGCTGGAAGATTTTTCCATTGAAGATGCCAAAGGGGATAACCTGAAGGTGAGTGATACCGATGGCATTGTCATGCGCAGAATACGTTCGGTGTGGGCCGATGGTCCTAAGACGGAGAATGGCGCTTATGCGCTCTATCCTGTACTCTGCAAAAATGTGCTGATGGAAGAATGCATTGCCATGGGCTCATCCGATGCGGGCATTTACGTAGGCCAGTCGGACTCAGTCATCATCCGCAACAATAAGGCGTACTGGAATGTGGCCGGTATTGAATCGGAAAATTCGAAGTGGGTAGAGATCTACGGCAATGAAGCCTATGACAATACCGGGGGCATCCTGGTGTTTGATTTACCCGGCCTCACCAAATACGGGCACACCACCCGCGTGTACAAGAACATCATCCGGAGTAATAACCATGAAAACTTTGCCCAGAAGGGAAACATTGTGGCGAGCATTCCGCCCGGCTCAGGTATGATGATTCTGGCGACTAATACCATCGAAATTTTCGATAATGAGTTTATCAACAATCGTTCTGCCGGTATTTCTGTGGTGAGTTATGAACTGGTGGCGGCCATGAATGAAGGTGAGCAGGAACAGGAGAACGCCATCGGTGGGGTACAAACAGTGGATAACCGGTACAGGGAGGATGCCAATTACAATCCGTACCCGTACAATGTGAGCATACACAGCAACCGCTTTCAGAACAAGCACTGGTTCCCGACCATGAAAAGTGATATCGGTAAGTTGCTGTTGATGAAATCTCCTTTCAGTCCGCCAGATATTATTTATGACGGCATTGAAGATCCTGACCGCAAGGAGCGGAATATCTGTATCGGTGATAATGGAAAGATCACGTTCATCAACCTGGATGCAGCCAACGACTTCAAGAGCCTGTCGAAAGATGTCAGAGCATTTACCTGTAACTGATTTACCGGGATGATCCGCGCGTTAATTTTGGCAACAACAGTCCTGTTTGCCTGCCAGCCGAAGAAACAAGAGCCCGTGGTACTGGAAGAGGTTTCGCTGGGCGGAAGAACACTCAGCATCGGAAAGGAAAAACTCTCTGACTACGGTTTTTTCAAAGGCTCCTTAAAGGATCTTGAGCCTGCAGCCGGAGTGGTGCATTATGAACTGAACTCCCCGCTCTTTACAGATTATGCCTTCAAGAAACGCTTCATTGCTTTTCCGAAAGGAACACAGGCAACATACAGCGCTGATGATGTGTTGAATTTTCCCGAAGGCACTGTTCTGATCAAAAACTTTTATTACCCGGCCGATTTTCGCAGGCCTGAAGAAAAAATCCGCATCCTCGAGACACGACTCCTTCTGCTCGAAGGGGGAACATGGAAAGCCTTACCCTATATCTGGAACGAGGAACAAACCGAAGCCCTTCTGGATGTTGGTGGGAAGAATATTGATGTGACGTGGACGCACCATGATGGTACTGCACGCACGGTGAATTATTCCGTACCTAACATGAACCAGTGCAGGGGCTGCCACCTGCGGGGTGACCAGGTGATGCCGATTGGACCAACCGCGCGACAATTGAACGGCTCAATAAAAGGCCATGAGGAAAATCAACTGGTGGCGATGGCTGCAAACGGATGGTTAGCCGGACTGCCATCCATTAATCAGGTGGCCAGGCTGGTTTCGTATGATAATGAGCAGGAGGCCCTCGACACACGCGCCCGTGCTTGGCTGGAAGTAAACTGTGCCCACTGCCACCGCACGGACGGCCCCGCAAAAAACAGCGGCTTGCATTTGCTGGCAAGCACAGGAAATCCATATGAGTTGGGTATCGGCAAGGCACCTGTGGCCGCAGGACGCGGTTCCGGAGGTTTGAATTATGATATAGTTCCCGGCAAGCCCGATGCCTCCATTTTATATTACCGCATCAACTCTGATGACCCGGGGGTGATGATGCCTGAATTGGGAAAGAAACTTGTTCACGAAGAAGGGGTCAAGTTGATTGAGCAGTGGATCAGGGAAATGAAGTAACCCCGATGGGTTAATTTCAACAAATGCCTCAGTTTATTCAACACAACAGTCCAAACAACTGCATCCTCCGGTATTGAAAATTTTTTCTGCTTCAGGCAACGAAATAGGGCCATCATGCATTTTATCAATACCAAACCATTCCAGGTGAGCGAGGCAGAGCTGGTCAGACAGTGTAAAAAAGGAGATCTTAAAAGCCAGCAAAGGCTCTACGATCTTTTTTCAGATCGGTTTTACCGGTTGGCTTTCCGGTATGTGAAAGATCAGGCAGAAGCGGAGGATGTTGTGATGATGGCCTTTGTGAAGATTTTTACCAACCTGCACAGATTCACCTGGCAGGAAGCCGGAAGCCTTCCGTTCGTTTTGTCTACCGTTCGACATTTGGCGCTGGGTGGACATTTGGGCGTCGCGTTTCGCAGCTCGGCTTTTCGGTTGTTCTGCTCCTTGCCCAACTCCCGATTCGGCTCCTCGCGCAACCCGCCGCACCGAACGCCCTAAGCCGCATCTCCGGCACGCTGCGGACGTTCGACCCGGCGGAGTCCCACACCGCCGTCCCGGTGCAACTCCTGAATGCATCGAACCAGGTCATCGCGACGGTGTTGAGCGACGGCGTTG
>JALOMI010000176.1 GCA_025455465.1 Cyclobacteriaceae bacterium
GACTGTATCTGAATCAACGGTGTCAGTTCAAAATTCGGTAGGTCATACATGGGCGAAGCAATGGTCACCAGTGAATTGGTAAGTCCCTCCCGCTTGATTTCACAATCCCACTTCATTACCCGCAGACTCATCCATTGTTCGGGGGTTACCTTGTCCTGCGAATATTTTTCAAGTGCAACTAAAAAGCGACTGTAGTCATCAGCAACAGAATTGATGTACGGAGTAGCGATGTAGTTGGCAAACTGGTCGTTGAATTCATTAAAGCCGGCCTTGGTGGCTTCGATGGGATTGATCCGCTTTTTGAATTCATAAAACTCGCGGAAGAGGCTATCGAGGGATTCACGCTGGGTGTAGCTGGTTTCTGATTTTTGCTGGCAGGAGAAGAAGGTAACAACAATGAGCAGCGACAGAAAAATGGTACGCATGGTTTACAGAAGTTAAGTCCTGAAGATAGAAAATATCACCATTTGACTTTGCTTCGAATATGCTGGCGGGTGAAAATTTTTCTTGAACCACGAAGTCACCAAGGGAACGAAGAAATAAAAAGATTAACAGAATATGGAAGTGTTACTTTCCCCGCTGAAGTAGAAATTGATGCATCGCCTCAAGCCGGTCGGTGTTAAGCAGGTCTACCCCGGCATCCAGCAAAACAGCCCATGCCATTTCATTATCTGGTATTGCCCAGAGGCGCAACTTCTTCCCTTCGGCATGCACCCGATCGGCCAGCGCGCGGATGCGATCCAGTTCTCCCGGACCGGGTGTTGATTTACCATTCCACGATGACCAGTTAGAATAGCGGTCACTGACCACAGGCATCTGGTCCACCGTAAATCCCTTGCCCAGATCCACCGGCCTTCCGTCAAGGGCAACTCCCGAAGTGCCTTGCTGCAAGAAATACTCCACCGGCCGGTTTCCGGAAACAAAAATTTTAACCGGGCAGGAACGGGCCGTGCACACGAGTGCCGGATAGTTCTTCAATAGCATGATCAGCGCTTCAGCCGAAGCCACCGCACTGGTTTTGAAATCGATCATCAGGAAGAACGTACCATCATAACCCGGATAAACCGTTCCCCGGTTTACATCCAGTAAACTGTCCAGCGGCCGCAGGTAAAGCGCCTCCAGTGTTTTGGCATACTTGCCTGGGCGGTCATGGGAAACGAGCAACTGATCGCTGACCAGGTGCACATCGGCTTCGGCTGAAATAAATCCATAGCGAAGGGCATCGAACAAGGGGCGTTCATGTTCATAGTCGTTATGCGCATGGGCATTTTCATGAACGCTGACCTGTTGCGCATGCAGCGAGACAATTCCGATGAAAAGTAAAACAAGACAGGCCGGCATTTTCATGGAAGGTAATATAGCAAATACATCATACCCATGACCACCGCTATAGTTTCTGTTTGTTAATTGATTCCTTTTCTGTAATTCGGATTAACTCAACGAATAACTCCATGCGTTACCTGTCATTCATTTTTATCCTTTGCTTTCTGTTCACCGGTGCGCTTGCACAGAAACGAACTGCTCCGACACCGGCTACTACCCTTACGTACGACCAGTCCCTGTATGCCGGCATGCAGTGGCGTGAACTCGGTCCTTTCCGTGGAGGACGATCCAGTACGGCAACCGGTGTTCCCGGTGATCCGAAACTCTACTATTTCGGCAGCGTGGGCGGTGGTGTCTGGCGCAGCCGTGATGCCGGACAAACGTGGGAAAACATCAGCGACAAGTTTTTTGGTGGCAGCATTGGTGCTGTGGCCGTAGCGGAAAGTGATCCCAACGTCATCTATGTTGGCGAAGGGGAACAAACCCTGCGTAACAACGTCATCAGCGGGTGGGGCCTGTGGAAATCCACCGATGCGGGTGCCACCTGGAAACACATCGGACTGAACGACTCCAGGCATATCGCCCGCATCCGCATCCATCCGAAAAATCCGGATATCGTCTATGTCGCGGCTATGGGCAACCTGTGGAAACCCAATGAGATGCGCGGCATCTTCCGCAGCACGGACGGGGGCGCCACGTGGAAAAAAATTCTGTACATCAATGATACCGCCATGGCCGGTGACCTGGCGATGGATCCGAACAACCCGCGCATACTCTATGCGGCCACCTGGAATATGAAGCGCAACGGCTACCGCATGGACAGTGGCGGCCCGGATTCCAAACTGTGGAAAAGCACCGATGGCGGTGATACCTGGGAAAACCTGTCCGATAAACCCGGCATGCCCAAAGGCACCAACGGGATTATTGGTGTTACCGTGTCACCCGTAAATTCCAATCGCATCTGGGCGATCATTGAGAATACAGAAGCACCGGGCGTATACCGTTCGGATGATGCCGGCAAGACCTGGACACGCCTTAACCAGGACCGTGCGCTCCTGCAGCGCGCGTGGTACTACTGCCGCATCTATGCCGACACGCAAAACGAAGACAAAGTTTATGTGATGAATGTGAGCTACGGTGTCTCCAAAGACGGAGGCAAAACCTTTGAGCTGAAAAATGCCCCGCACGGAGACCATCACGACCTGTGGATTGATCCCAACAACAACCAGCGCATGATCATGGCCGATGACGGTGGCGCCCAGGTTTCGAATGACGGGGGCAACAACTGGACCACGTATCACAATCAGCCTACGGCACAATTCTATCGCGTGACGACCGACAATTCGTTCCCGTACAACATCCTCGGTGCGCAGCAGGATAATACCAGTGTTCGCCTGCCGCACCGTACGAACGGAACATCGATCACGGAAAGCGACTGGATTGCGCTGTCGATTGGCGAGAGTGCCCACCTGGCGCCCGACCCGACCAATCCGAACATCATCTACGGCAGCGACTACAAAGGCTACATGAGCATGCAGAACCTGGACAACGGGCAGGAACGCAGCACGAATGTATGGCCTGACCTGCCGGCCGGATCGGGTGTGGAGGTGATGAAGTACCGCTTCAACTGGAACTACCCGCTGGTGTTCAGTCACCATGATCCGAAAAAACTCTATGCCGGTTCGAACTACCTGCACGCTACCACCAACGGTGGACAAAGCTGGCAAACCATCTCACCCGATTTGACGCGCGGAGAACCGGAGACCCTGAAATCGTCCGGTGGGCCGATCACGCAGGATAACACCGGTGCTGAATACTATGCGAATATTTTTGTGATCACGGAATCACCTTACACCCGCGATGAAATCTGGACCGGCTCGGATGACGGGCTGCTGCACGTGACCACCGATGGCGGTAAAACGTGGAGCAACGTTACCCCACCGGCTGCGATGTGCCCGAAGCGCAACATGTGGAACAGCATCGATGTGAACCCCTTTGTTAAAGGAGGCGCCTATGCTGTGGCCACTTCGTACAAGTTCGGTGACTATACACCCTATATCTACCGGACAACCGATTACGGAAAAACCTGGACGCTGATTACCAGCGGCATTCCGAAAGAAGAGTTCGTGCGCGTGGTGCGGGCAGACCACAAACGCAAGGGGTTATTGTATGCCGGCACGGAAAAAGGCATGTGGATTTCGTTTGACGATGGGGCCAGCTGGAGCAAGTTCCAACTCAACCTCCCTCCCGTGCCCATTGCCGACCTGGCCGTGAAGAACGACAACCTCATTGCGGCCACCCACGGTAGAAGCTTCTGGATGATCGATGACCTCACCCCGCTGCAGCAACTCAGCAGCGACATGCTTTCCCGCGACTTTGTTCTCTTCAAGCCCATGCCCTCCTACCGCATGCCGGGCGGTGCCGGATGGCGCGAAGCCAACCGCAAACTGGAAGGACAAAATCATCCCGGGGGTGTGCTGGTTCACTATTATTTAAAAACCATGACGCCCGAAACTGAAGTCAGGCTGGAGTTTCTGGATGCCAGTGGGAAAGTGATCAAAGCCTATTCAAGCCTGGCGAAAGAAAGAACACAACAGTTGCCGGTGAAGGCCGGGGGTAATCGCTTCGTGTGGGATATGCGCTATCCCGGATACACCACGTTCCCGGGCATGGTGTATTACGGATCACCCAACCTGGGCCCGAAAGTGGTACCCGGAAAATACCAGGTGCGCTTAACCGTGAGCGGCAAGACCGAAACGCAGGAATTGGAGATTCTGAAAGACCCGCGCATCAGCACCACACCGGAGGAATTCCAGCGGCAGTTTGATTTCCTGATCAAGGTGCGGGATAAGGTGAGTGAGGCGAACCAGGCGGTGATCACCATCCGTGCGCTGAAGGAAGACCTTGCCGGACTGAAAACTAAAATCGGCAACGATGCGAAATACAAGGAGCTGAAAGCGATGGTCACGGCCTTTGACAACGAGTTGACCAAACATGAAACCAACATCCACCAGACCAACAACCGCAGTGTGCAGGATCCGCTGAACTATGGCATTAAAATGAACAACCGCCTCGCCCACCTGATGGTGGAACAGGCCCAGGGTGATTTTCCGCCTACGGATCAGGGTGAGGAAGTTCGGCAATACCTCACCAGGCTGATTGATGAGGAACTGGCTGCGCTGCGCACCACCATCAGCCGCAGCGCAGACAGAATCAACACCATGGCGCGGGAAATGGGCATTGATACGTTAACCATAAAATAACTAATATCGCTAGCTCACTTCTTCGCGGAGTCTCCAACAGGGGACTCCGCGTTTGACATTAATAAACAAATTGCCGCAGTGTCCCCGAAGGAAGACACTGCGGAGAAAGAATGTATTAGAAGTCATGATATCGGTCATTGACACTTCCCGCATCCCGTAATACCTTGAGGTGACTATCCGCCATTCCGATGAAAAAATACATGACGCTGCTGTACTGGTCGCCCCGCATCCTGGGAATTCTGAGTATCCTGTTCATCAGTATGTTTGCCCTCGATGCCTTTGAACCGGGTATTCTTTTGTGGCAACAGCTCGTGCATTTTGCCATGCACCTGATACCGTCCTTACTGCTGGCCGCTATGTTGTTCGTTGCCTGGCGCTGGGAACAAATCGGGGGTTGGCTTTTTCTGCTGACCGGCATCGGCTTTGCGCCTTTTATTTTTATGCACAACTACGACATGAACCAGTCCATATGGATCAGCCTCAGCATCATTCTGGTGATCAATTTCCCGTTCATCATTACCGGTCTGCTGTTTCTCTTGCATGACAACTTCAGCCAAAAGTTTACATCGCAACAACACGGAATGGGAAATCGCTGATCTCCCCTCGATTCGGTTTTATTACCCGACCGCGAAAATTACTTCGGTGACTATCGCTGCCGGCAGCACTTTCTTTGTCGGCCGGCACCTGCAATCCTCAGTTTTTACCTTTCATCCCATGAACCCGGGTTAAAATTTGATGGATTGAACGGTAATCTTGCACGATCCCGGATTGCACGCAGATATATCCTTAATTTGTTATGCTGCGAGAATTGGCAGGCAAGACTTTGAGGCAGAATACCACATCCACTCGTGTAGAAAATCCGCTGGAGTTGTTCCGGTTGCAGGAGGCCCTGGAGGCTTCCAACCTCGGCATCTGGGAATGGAACCTGGCTACCGGTGAGCTGCAATGGTCGGAAAACCTGGCCGGCATGATCGGTTTATTCGGTCCGTTTGACGGTCGGGGAAGCACCTACCTAAGCCATATTCATGAAGACGACCGGGAGGAAACCGAGGCCCGCATCACATACGCCATCCGCAATAAAGAAGACTTCATCACCGTACACCGTGTGCGGTTGCCCGATCAGTCCATCCGCTGGATAGAAGGCATCGGCAAAGTAATCTATAATCCCGAAGGTAAAGCGGTTTGCCTGACCGGCACCGTAAAAGACATTACCGAACGCAAGCAGGCCGAAGAAAAACTACAGCAGCGCGAATTCCTGTTCACTTCCCTCTCGCACATCATCAGCGAGTTGATCGGCCATGTTACCTGGGAAGACAGCATCTTGTCCATCATGGAAAGACTGGGTAAAATGATGCAGGTGGACCGCGTCTACATTTTTGAAAACGAAATCCTCCCGGCTGATTCCGTAACGTACACCAACCAGCGCTTTGAATGGTCGGCTGGAGATGTAGCCCCGCAGATTGACAATCCGGAATTACAACATCTGCCGGTGCATATTTTTCCGGGCATTGAAAACTTGCTCCAAAACAAACCTTTTGCCGCCATTATCAGTCAACTGGATGACCCTGATCTGAAAGCCTTACTCGAACGGCAGCAAATTTTTTCTATTCTCATCTTCCCGGTTTATGTACGGAAGAAGTTCTGGGGTTTTATTGGCTTTGATGACTGCCACCGCGAACGTATATGGACCGACCTGGAGTTTTCTGTATTGCACACCTTTGCCGCCTCGCTCACCAGCGCCATTGAGCGCAGAATTTCCACGCAGGAACTGGTACAAAGTGAGCGCAGTTACCGCGATCTGTTCAACACGGTGGACGAAGCCATTTATGTACACGACCTGAACGGAGTGATTCTCGATATCAACTGCAAGGTGGTGAAACTGTACGGGTATTCGCGCGAAGAATTAATCGGCCAGACGCCTGCCATCTTCATGGCCGAAGGCTTGAACGACCAGCGCATGCTGCAGGAAAAGTTTATGGCCGTGCTGGGCGGCACCCCGCAGACCTTTGAATGGTGGGGAAAGAAAAAAGATGGCACCTTTTTCCTGAAAGAAGTGCATACCAGCAAAGGTGTTTACTTCGGAAAAGAAGTGATCATTGCCACGGCCTGGGACATCACCGAACGCAAACAGATCGAAGAGGCCATCCGTGAAAGCGAACAACGTTTCCGCACGCTGCAGGAAGCCTCCTTCGGAGGTATCGGGTTGCACGACAACGGCATCATCATCGATTGCAACAAAGGCCTGTGCCACATAACCGGCTATTCCTACGAAGAACTGATCGGCATGAATGGCTTTAAACTCATCGCACCGGAATACCACCAACAGGTGAAGCATTATGTAACTTGCGGCTACGATCAGGCCTACGATGTGGAAGGAATCCGCAAAGACGGATCGCGTTACTTCCTGGAAATCCATGGAAGAAATATTCCCTACAAAGGCCGTGAAATACGGGTGACGGAATTCCGTGACATC
>JALOMI010000177.1 GCA_025455465.1 Cyclobacteriaceae bacterium
TGCGCTCGAATTCGAAACCGGAGAAGTACGTACTTTCACCAAAGAAGAATGCCGGTTCGGTTACCGCGAAAGTATTTTCAAAAACACCTGGCGCGATAAACTTTTTATCTCAAGTGTTACTTTAAGTCTGACTAAAAAAAATCACCGTCTTCGCACCAGCTACGGAGCCATCATGGATGTTCTGAAAGACAAAAAGATCACAACACCTTCACTGCGTGACATTACCAATGCTGTGATCAGTATTCGTCAATCCAAACTGCCTGATCCGCGTGTACTGGGTAATGCCGGAAGCTTTTTTAAAAACCCCTCCATACCTCAATCACAATATCAGGCGCTGCTCACTAGTTATCCAACTATGCCGGGTTATCCGGTTGAAAACCAATTTGTTAAAATTCCTGCTGCCTGGCTGATAGAACATTGCGGATGGAAGGGAAAACGAATTCGGTCAGCCGGTGTTCATCAACATCAGGCGCTGGTGCTTGTGAACTATGGTGACGCAACCGGAGAAGAACTTCTGTATGTTGCTGAGCAAATTCAGCACGATGTATTTACACAGTTTGGAATTCAATTGACACGCGAAGTGAATGTCATTTAACGCACGAAGTATTTGCAGTCCGATAAAAATATGACTGTCAAAAAAATCACTTCACCAAAATTTTTTTTCAAAATATTTTTGCGTGTTAAATAATTATTATAACTTTTCACAACTTTTTAACATTAAACATCAAACGCTATGGCAAAGAAAACAGCAAAGAAAGCAGCGAAGAAAGCAGTAAAGAAGACTGCTAAGAAAGCTGCCAAGAAAAAGAAGTAATTAGGCAGCGCCTAAAAACTTTGCGAAGGGAAGTAATTCAGAATTACTTCCCTTTCGTTTTTTATAGCCCTGAACATGTAGTTTTTACCCTCGGTTTATCGTTCGTTCACACGGTTGCATAAATATTATCACATCATTCCTTGCAACGCCTTCACCTGCATGCCTAATTTTGACACGTAATTTCTTTGAAAATATTTACATCATGGCAAAAGCTACAGCAAAAAAGACCACAGAATCAGTAACCAAAAAAGCAGAAGCTCCTGTAAAGAAATCTGCTCCTAAAAAAACTGCCAAAGCTGGGGTATCCATTGATCAAGCATGTGAATCAGCGCTCGATAAACTCAAGAACCTTTCTATAGAACCTCAATTACAGTCAGACATCGAATGGTGTCTGGGAAGCTACCGCTTTGACGGTAACCCGGTTGGTCTCTTTCAGAATGGTGCCCGTGCCCTGGAAGTTCTTGCTGCAGCACGTGCGAAAAGCGCCAAAGCAGTTCCAGCTAAACTGATTACTGATCTGCAAAAAGCGTTACAGTAAGCCTGACGAATCAGATCATGTGCGTAACGTTGGTTAACGCACCTTCATAGCGGTTAGTCTCCACTCCGAATTTCCGGAGGAAATCAACACCTTCATCCGAAGCGAGTCCTTTGTGTTCCGCATAGGAATTCAGGTAAATCACCCGTTTTATGCCCATCGAATAAATAATCCTGGCACAGGAGAGGCATGGTGAAAGGGTAACATACAGGGTCGATCCTTCAACCGAAGTTTTGTTTTTCACGGCATACAGGATCGCATTCTGTTCAGCATGGATAGCCAGTGAGCAACCACCTTTTGAATCCCGCGGACAACCCGCCTCTGGCCATTCTTCATCACAGTTATGTGTTCCGGACGGAGGTCCATTGTAGCCAATGGAAATGATTCGTGTATCCTTCGTTAGCACAGCGCCTACATGCCGTTTGATGCAATGCGATCGCTTGGCCAAGTTAACGGCCAATTCCATAAAGATGTCGTCAAATGCGGGCCTTGCCATAGTTCCTCTTATGATTTACCAATTAACACCATATATTCGCCAAGTTAATGGTGTGATATGGTACATACAATCAACCGAATTTTAATTGTTCTGGCAGTCGTTATCCTTGGCGCTGACATCCACGCCCAACAAGCAGTCAAGCCGCGGGTTAGTCCGCTGGCCATTGCCGCTGTTCGCTACAAAGACACGTATCTGAAAATCACCTACGGACAACCCCACAAACGGGGGCGAGAAATATTCGGCCAGGTAGTTCCTTTTGGCGAGGTTTGGCGTACAGGTGCCAATGAAGCGACCGAAATAACCCTTACCAAAGATGTGTACCTCGCAGGACGGTTGATTCCGGTTGGCACCTATTCACTGTTTACCATCCCCTACCCTGACCGGTGGACGATAATCCTCAATCGCGAAACCGGTTTATGGGGCTCCTATAACTATAATCAAAAACTGGATTTCATACGGTTTGATATTGTTACTGCGGATACCGGTGGAATTCCTTATGAAGCATTTACCATTCAGATTGACCAACGAAACAGCCTGGCCGATCTGATTTTATTGTGGGATCAGACCAAAGTGATAATACCTGTACAATTCATTGAACCAAAATGAAAAAAATCCTCATCAATTTAATGCTGCTGTTTTTTCTTTGTCCTGGTGGATACGCACAGGATAATTTGAGTGAACTGGACAAGCGAAATGGATTCAAGTCTGTTAAGCTGGGAATGCCCATTGACTCGGTCAATGGTGCTGTGTTCATCAAGGAGTTTAAGGAGAAAGGACATCACCCGGCCAAACTGTTTTCGATTACCAGTCCTGAAACCAGCAGCATTTCAGAGATTCCCGTTAACAAACTGGAAGTTAAAACCTACCGGGATATGATCTATGAAATTACCGTGCTCACCCCACTGGATACGCGTCTGATGAAGGGTCTGGAAAGTGCCTATGGCAAACCTGTATATGATGTACGCGATAAAACCTATACCTGGCTGGGGCAGACGTTGAGCTTGAAGTTCAGTCAGGCGCCAAAAGATCAACTTCAACTCGTCTACAGTTCGGTGCCAGTGCGCAAGATGATGATGGAAGACAAAAACAAAAAAATAGATACCATTGCCTCTGATTTCTGATGCCATAACCTGATTACCATGAAAATAAATCTTAGCCTTCCCTTAGTTTTAATATTTGCGTGTTCTGTGGTACACGCGCAGCAGTCAACAAAGAAAAACCCTGAGTCCACCGAGATTTGGGAACCCCAGCCACGCATCATCACGCCCGGCAATAATCCGGGTGATGCGCCATCGGATGCCACGATCTTGTTTGACGGAAAGAATCTTGATAACTGGGTAAGCCTGGACGGCACACCGGCCAAGTGGATGGTGAGTGATGGTGCCATGACGGTTGTTCGCGGTGCGCGCGACATCCGGACCAAGCAGGAGTTCGGAGATTTTCAGTTACACATTGAGTGGCGCACACCACCGGTAACCAACGCCAATCAAACCGGACAGAACCGCGGCAACAGCGGTATTTTTCTGCAGGGACGTTACGAGGTACAGGTACTAGACAACTTTGACAACAAGACCTACGCCAACGGCCAGGCAGCCTCGGTATATAAACAACATATTCCGTTGGTCAATGCCAGCCGTAAACCAGGCGAATGGCAGGTCTATGATATTATATATACAGCTCCCCGTTTCAATAATGAAGGACGCCTGCTGATCCCGGCTAAGGTAACGGTAATGCATAACGGGGTATTGGTTCAGCATCAGGTGGACATCTGGGGACCGACCGAATACATTGGTATGCCCGTCTATCAGGCGCATGGCAAAGGACCGATTCAATTGCAGGATCACGGAGATGCCGTGAGTTTCCGGAATATCTGGATCAGGGAGCTCTGAAATTAATACCCAGTAGCGGTCAAAACGCAGGGGATTGTTAATCCCCTGTTTTCTTTTTCAGCCAGTACCAGTCGGTGATGCTTCCCGACTTTTTGGTGAGGACTATTTCGTCACCCTCGCATGTTATTTTCCATGTACCGGATAAGATGAGGCTCCAGTCAAAGTCAGCTGTGAAGAAGCAGGAATTTTCAAACGTGACCTGGTCATTGTTCATAGTGAACTTTCCCCGGCAGATGGCCGGGTAGTTTCGGATGGAACTGGATCCCGAAAAGGAATCACCTTCAAAGACCATCGTCACCTTGGCCGGCTGAAAGCGGGCATTGGGCGAAGAGCGCAGAAAGGTTCCTTCGTACTCACCCTTCAGCGATTCCAACTGCCACGTATCCTCCTCACAGGAAGTAAACGCGATTAGTACGAGTAACAACAGGAATTGCCGCAATTTTACCATAACCGTGTTTTTTCTATAAGACACATTCATGGCCGTGAAGGTTGTGACCGGTTACTCGTAATGGATTGTAATTTTTTCCACCGGGGATAGAAATACAGCGCTCCGAATGCGATAAGCAGCGCAATGAATTGGGAGTGCGACAGCCACGGATCGATTATAAATCCACGCACCTCATCACCCCGGAAATATTCCAGCACAAAGCGGCCTGCAGCATAGGCTACAATGTACACCAGGAATAATTGCCCGTGGAATTGCTTCCGGTCGCGCAGATAAAGCAAACCCAGCATAACCAGCAGAATAAAACCTGCCTCCATCAATTGCGATGGGAACAGTGGCGTATTCAGCGGCTTGGCCTGGCATGCAGGATCGGTGAAGATCACCGCCAGGAATCCTTCGGTCGGTTTACCGTAACAGCAACCAGCCATGAAACAACCTACTCGTCCGAACATGTGCACAAGGCATGTAACAATGGCCATGATATCCAGCATCTGGTACACCGGCAGTTTATTCTTGCGGAAAAACCAGAGCATGGTGGGTATCGCAAATAAAAACGATCCGTAGAAAACAAATCCGCTGCCAGCGAAGAGCCGGCCGGGGCTCTCTGCATAGTAACGGGGACTTTCAAAAAACAGAAACACCTTGCCGCCAATGACAGCCGCCAGAAAAACCAATAGGAAAAGATTGTTAACCTGGTCGAAGGTAATTCTCAACTCCTTTCTGCCTCTTCGCGTCAGGTAGGTTACACCGAACACGATGCCGACAGCAATCATAAACCCGTACGTGTACAAGGTGATGCTGCCGATTTTAAAGAGAACAGGATGCATTGCTAATGGTCAACAGGTATTCTGATTGGAGCAGAACGTTAGCAGACTATTTGGAATATGATATTCGGTAGATCACATTGGCCTGGTCATCGGACACCAGCATGGAACCGTCTTTCAGCACCAGCACGTCTACCGGGCGGCCCCAGACTTTTTGTGTCTCGTCATCCAGCCAGCCACTGGCAAATGTTTCATATCCCAGGGAGCGGTTGTTATTATCCACCTTCACCAACGATACGCGGTAGCCGATTTTTTTGGACCGGTTCCACGAGCCGTGCTCGGCAATGAACAACTGGTTTTTATAAGCATCCGGAAACATGGTGCCGGTGTAGAACTTCAGGCCCAGCGGTGCAGTGTGCGGCCCCAGGTTCTGAGCAGGAGCAGTAAAATCACTGCACGGACGCTTGTTGCCAAATTCAGGATCTTTTATGGTACCACCGTGGCAGTATGGATAGCCGAAATGCATGCCTGCCCTGGGTGCATAGTTAAGTTCGCAGGGCGGTATATCATCTCCGAGCATATCGCGCCCGTTATCGGTAAACCACATCTCCTTGGTTTGCGGATGCCACGTAAATCCAACCGTGTTGCGCACACCGCGGGCAAAAATCTCGCGGCCGGAACCATCGGGGTTGATGCGTGTGATGGTGGCATACACTTCGTCCTTCGATTCACAAATGTTGCACGGTGCGCCAACAGGAACGTAGAGTTTTCCGTCCGGGCCAAAGGCAATGTACTTCCACCCGTGGTGGGTATCTTTCGGATAGGCATCGTTGAGGATAACCGGTTGAGGCGGATTGCCGAGCTTTGATTCAATGCCCGGATATTTCAAAATGCGGTTAACTTCGGCCACGTAGAGATCACCATCATTAAAAGCCACACCGTTCGGCATGTTCAGCCCGGAGGCGATCGTCCAGCGTTTGTCTGCCTTGAAATCACCATTGGTGTCCTGCACGGCATAGACCTTATCTCCGTTACGGTTTCCGACATATAAAATACCCGAAGGGCTCATGGCCATGGAGCGGGCATTATTAACTTCGGCAAAGACTTCAATTTTGAAACCCGCAGGTAACTTAATTTTATCCAGCGGCAAGGTGCTTTGATAATCGCTGAGGGCGGGTTCACTTCCATCCTCTGCGGACACCAGTGTAACGGCCACCTTTTCATCAGCGGTTGTGCCCGGTCGGTTACAGTTAACGAATGCCAGCAGCAACAGGATCCATACAATAAAGGACTTGATAAAACGCATAGTAGTAAAATTTGTGCCGAAGTTAGCCGTTCATTTCAGCATTTAAAAAGAGTATTTCATCCGTGGCGGTAAGTGTGATCTGTCGGTGAGGCTTTATCTTTGCCACCATGATTTCCATCACCAACCTGTCGTACTTCATCGGTGGCCGGGCGCTCTACGAGAATGCCAGCATGTTTATCAAACCGAAGGACAAAATCGGTTTGATCGGCCTCAACGGAAGGGGGAAATCAACCCTGCTCAAACTGATTTACGGTGAATTACGTCCGGATTCGGGAACCATCAGCAAAAGCAATGACTGCACGCTGGGGTTTCTGAACCAGGACCTGCTCTCCTACCAATCCGATGACGCCATCCTGACGGTGGCGATGGGGGCTTTCAAAGAGGTGGTGGACCTGGAGCGGCAGATCGAAACCATCATCCACCAGCTGGAGACTTTCTACGATGATACGCTGGTGGAAAAGCTGTCCAGGCTGCAGGAAAAATACGACCACCTGGGCGGCTACAGCATGCAATCCAAAGCGGAAGAAGTGCTGGAAGGAATCGGTTTTTCCACCGCTGACCTTCACCGGCCGCTGAAAGAGTTCTCGGGCGGATGGCGCATGCGGGTAATGCTGGCCAAACTGTTACTGGAGAATCCCTCCCTCCTCATGCTGGATGAACCCACCAACCACCTCGACCTGCCCTCCATTGAATGGGTGGAAAATTACCTGCGCAATTATGAGCCCGCGGTGATGATTGTTTCGCATGACCGGCAGTTT
>JALOMI010000344.1 GCA_025455465.1 Cyclobacteriaceae bacterium
GGCAAAGGCGCAGAAAACAACATACTTATCAAGGATGCAGAAAGTCTGGAACTGGCGCATCGGGTAAATTCCATGGTGTTGGATAAAACAGGCACCATCACGGAAGGCAAACCGGTAGTGACCGATATGATCTGGCAGACCACATCGGATGATCATAAGAAGATACTTTACGCGCTCGAAGCACAATCTGAACATCCGCTGGCTGAAGCGGTCGTTATCAAACTGAAAGAAGAAGGAGTCACCGGAATTTCAATAAGCCAATTTGAAAGTCTCACGGCACGGGGCGTTAAAGCCTTTGTCAGTGGAGAAACTTACTTTGCAGGAAACCGGAAATTGTTGGATGAAATTAAGGTAGCCGTTTCAGCTTCACTGCAAGAAACCGCAGAGCGACTTCAGCATGAAGCAAAAACGGTCGTCTATTTTTCTGATTCCAGGAATGTACTGGCATTGATAGCCATTGCTGATAAAATAAAAGCCACTTCAAAAGCAGCTATTTAGTTACTGCAACACAAAGGCATTGACGTATACATGCTCACCGGTGATAATGAACAAACTGCTCGGGCCGTTGCCAACCAGGTGGGATTGAAACACTACCAAGCTGAAATGCTTCCATCCGACAAAGCTGATTTTGTCAAACAACTGCAGACAAAAGGAAAAACGGTTGCCATGGTTGGCGATGGCATCAATGATGCCCAGGCATTGGCTCAGGCTGATGTGAGCATCGCCATGGGTAAAGGCACTGACATTGCCATGGATATAGCAAAAATGACGCTGATTACGTCTGACCTACGTTCGATACCCAAAGCGCTGAATCTTTCCTCCAAAACTGTGATGGGCATTCGACAGAATCTATTCTGGGCGTTTATCTACAATGTGATTGGCATTCCGATCGCTGCGGGAGTCTTGTATCCGGTAAGCGGCTTTCTGCTCGATCCGATGATTGCCGGAGGCGCCATGGCGCTGAGTTCGGTGAGTGTGGTGAGCAACAGCTTGCGGCTGAAGTTTGCGAAAATTTAATCCCCCCGGTCTATGTCCGCACAGACCGGTCCGAACCGGACCAGACCGGAAATATTCGTCAGTATTACCGGAAGGTGAAGGTCAGTTTTAATGCAGGTTGAAATTGCGAATAAATGCCCTGGCCCGGATCCAAGATGCGCTGATTTTCAACACTCAACATAGCTGCCGTACGCGCATTTTTGGATGAACTCATAAAAAAGGGAATGCTCAGCAGGTCTGCCGTCAGGCCGCCCAGGATCAGAAAGCCGCTGGCATCAGAGATGGCATAATCATTCGAACTGGCTGAGGCTGTAATAATACCAAGTAACAGCATGGCGCTTCCACCTCCGAATAAGATCACGCCTGTCTGATACTGGGTCTTGCTTTTCGCTAAATAATACGACATATCATACGCAGGTGTCTGACTGAACATGTGCTGCACCAAAACCACTATTAATACGAAAGAAATGAAAAGCCTTTTCATTACGTGTATCAGTTGATCACGTGCAAGTTGGCTCCCGTTAGCTTGCGGATGAATGAGATTGGTCAATACAAGCCGTGATCTCCATCATCGCAGCCAGTTACTATTTCTTCTGATTATATTGGTGCATGCAAGATCTTGAATCGTTGAAAAAGGCTATTGCACATTTCAAACCGCTCACTGAGGAAGCTGCTGCTGACTTTTACAGCATCTGGTCAGAACATCGCGTTAAGCGGAAGGAAATTATCTCTGCTGCCGGTGAAGTTGAAAAATATATCTACTTCGTGACGGATGGCGTGCAGCGCATTCTCTACCAGGATGATCATAGCCGGGAAGCCACAATAGTGTTTAGCTACGCTCCTTCCTTTGGCGGAGTGATCGATTCCTTCTTTCTGCAGAAACCTTCCCGTTACTATTACGAATCACTCACGCCCTCGAGTTTTCTGCGTGCGCCATTTGATGCCGTAGATGCCTGTATGCAAAAACAAGAATGGTGGAGTTGCAATGCTTTTCTTCCGAAGAAAAATTCCGTCAGCTGCTAAAGCGCAGTCCGCATATTCTTACGCTGGTGCCGCATAAATACCTCGCCAATTATCTCGGTATAGATCCTACCAACTTCAGCAAACTGATTAATTCAGTGCGCATCTGATAATCTTGGCAAATACCAAGAATCATTTTTCAGTGACCACCCACTTTTGTGCCATCACAAAACACAAAAGACTATGACAACAGAAATCATTTTCCGCACCGCAAGCAAAGGATTTATCTTTTTCTCCGCTGTCAGTTTGGGCTATGTTGCACTACTCGGCATCCTCAACCCGCAAGGCGTGATGGATCTCGTGGGTGTTACGCTGCCCAACACCGATGCGATCAGTTCCATCCGGGGCATTTACGGAGGGGTCGGCCTCACCATTGTGGGCCTCCTGGTTTACCTCGCGCTGTACCACACCACCAAAGGCTTGTCATTTCTGGCTATCTTTTGGGGATCGTATGCCGTGTCGCGCCTCATCACGATGTTCCATGATGGCGCCCTCGGTGAATTCGGCACGAACTGGCTGGTGATTGAAAGCATGATGTGCCTGACCGGCATTGTATTACTCGCGTTTCAACGTAAGCTCAATGGTAAAAAAGCATGAACATTTCGCATCAGGAATTTCTGCTTCAGGTTGAAGAACAGCTTGAAGCCCAGTTGGCAGAAGTGATTTCGGTCTTCCAGAATCTTCCGGAAGACCGGCTCCTTCAGCCGGCCGACAACGGGGGCTGGAGCATAACCGAATGCCTGGAGCATTTAAATACCTATGCTGAATTTTACCTGCCACGAATTGATGCCGCATTACAAAAGGCACCTGAGTGCCCGGCCGATCAACTGTTTAGTTTCAGTTTCCTGGGAAAGTATTTTATTAATTCAATGGACCCTGACCAATCCCGAAAAAAATACAAAGCCATGAAACGGCACCGCCCTGCTCAGGTCAGCAATGCCTACGGCATTGTCTCCCGGTTCATTCAATACCTGGAAGACATGCTTCAGCTGGTGCGCAAAGCGCGTCATAAAAACTGGATGAAAACTTCGGTGGCCACCTCGATCTCTCCCTGGATAAAGATTTCGGCCGGTGATGCCATTCAGTTTGTGCTGACCCACAACCGCAGGCACCTGGTGCAGGCAAGACAACTCGTGGCTTCCAACGCAGTTGAAACGACCAACCAGAGAGCATAAGGCGCTCCGGCTGACGCGCAACGCAGTGCACTAAATTACCTGACTGTACTTGTTCCTTAACTGCTGCCATCGCGGCAGTCAGGAATGCTATTAGCCGGAAATAACCCTAACACACTCCGTTCTGCGTAGAAGTTCCTCCGTAAAGCGTATGACGCTGACCATTTGCTCCCGTTTGTAGTCAGAAATCAAGCGAACAATCAACTACTAACTCAACCTGAAATACCATGAACGATTCACCTAACACTGCGAACATTTTTCAGAAGAAGCTTCATTTATCAACATCACAACGTATTAAAAAACTTAAGCATCTCATTTTACCGTCCATTCTTGCTCTCATCCTATCAGTATTATTCTCCTGTGCTGAAGAAGAGGCAAGACCAATTCCAAACCCGGGCAGGGCAGAAGTCCGCTTTGAACAGGAGCAACGCATCATTGGTGCTGATGCTGGGCCGGTGCCAATCACGATTAAACTGGATAAAGCAATGACCCGAAATGGCGTAATCATTCTTAGCGTTTCAGCCAATCATTCCGAAAGTTTCAGGACTGAACCTTCTGTCGTTGAGAACCAACTCGAACTCTTTGTAGCAGAAGGACAGCAAGCAGTTACATTCCTCATCGAACCTTTAGGCTTACAGGGCGAAAATCAAGCACAGGAAATCCTGTTTCAGATTGCTTCGGTGACCGAAGGAATTGTCATTGGAACGCCACAGCAAATGACTGTGCGCCTGGTAAGTGAAGGCAGTCTGCCCGATCAGGCCACAGTTCAATTTGCCAAAACAGAAGAATTCATTTTGGAAAACGGTTCCGGTACTGACATTGCCATCACGTTTGACCAGCCGGCACGCCAGCCAGGAATGATCACTGTTAAGGTTGAGTCAGCAAACCCGGATTGGTACACGCTTTCTCCGGCACCGGAAGA
>JALOMI010000178.1 GCA_025455465.1 Cyclobacteriaceae bacterium
CTTCCAGCAGGATAGGAATGTCCTTATGATTTTTATGGTTATACAGCAGCTGATGAATCATGCCGTTGATCTCATACCGGTTAAAGACTAATTGATCTTTTCCTGTGGATATCAATGGCTTTCCTTCGAGCTCTCGCAGGAATGTGTAAAAGCGATTCTTCAGATCCGGAAAAGCCCTGGCGCACGATGGGTTGTCTGCGCAATCGTTCAGCACATTTTCGAGTACATGGTTGTAATAGACTACAGAATTTCCGTGCCTGTAACCGGCCATGGGCACATTGGAGTCGCTGATGACGGACCGGATTTTTATTCCCGCATGTTCAGCGCCCCGGATGAAACCCTGAATGCCCATGGTGCCATTGGATACCCCCAGCAGATTGACTTCCTCATACCCAAGATGTTTCACCAGCATGACGGCATCGAGCGTTTTTATTTCCGTACCGTATTGGCGGTAGTCAACACCTTGTTCCTGAAGTTGCCGGAGACAATCATAGGCCAGCGCGTTGATGCTGTCGTTAAACTGGCGGAAGTTCAGGTCTTTGATAATCAGCTCCCAGTTTTTTTGCCCGAGATCAGCACAAAGGCCAGGCTCAGAATAGCCGCTCCCGCGATAATCAAAAACCAGTAAATCCCTGTCCTTAAAAGGAAAAAAGCGGGCCAATCTGAATATATTGTTTAAACTCGGCAACCCCCATCCACCCTCAAACCAGATAACCGGGTCGGGTTTCGGGTTTGCGACCTGGCTGCGCACAATAGCAAAAGCCACTCGTATTTGTTTGCCATCAGGCTCCGCGTAGTTTTCCGGAAGGGTAACGTAACCAAATTCAATGTTGGGTGCTGCCGACAGACCACGGCAATCTTCCAGGAAGCAGCCGACCATTTCCACACGTCCTACGTTTTGGCTGTATGCTTTGATCGTACAGAATAAACCGAGAAAAACAACAACGATCTTTTTCATGTATCGCACATTAAATGATCACTAAGGGCAACACTATAATTAAAACAGTCAGCGTTCCGGAATCACTGTTTCAGTTTCCGCTCTTGCAACAGCGCCTCAACATCTTTCCTGCGCTTCTCTTTCGGGTCATTGCTGAATTTATACGCCATGTACAACGGTATAAGCATTAAGAAACCAAACGTGTTTTTAACTACGCTGTAAATAACAATGCCCACAAGAAAGCCGATTAAAAATGCATTCATGATGGAGAATGACTTGAGCTTCCTGGCTTCCTCCAATAATTCCTGGTCGGTTAATTCGTTGAGTTCTTTTTTATTCATCGCATGTCACTGTTTTGTTACCTCGATACTATTTACTGACTTATTTAATCTGCCCGTTCTGCCTGGCTAACCCCTGAATTAATCCACGAATAGAGCATCAAACACAGTCCACCGGTTAACAGCGTTGCCAGGATGTCCCACGGGTCGATGGGTTTACCCAATACGGGATGCGCCAGTTCATAGAGCGCCACACTGATGGTAATGGTCTTGATTAAAAACAGGTTTTGCGCTCTTCCCTTTCCTATCAAACCGATCAATACAAACACAGTCGCCAGGGTACCCAATGAATTGCCGATGGTATCAGCTACATGGAAGTCGTTGATGTTGTTGCGGTAGATGTACGGACGGTAAATCGGCCTGGCCAGAAACTCATACAGCAACACGGCAGAAAAACCAATGGACAGGTTAATGATTCGTTCCCTTGTCAATCGCCAATGCTGAATCCCTTCGCGCAGGTCTTTAATAGTCATAGGATATGGTTGAGCGAATATATTTCCATCTCCCCACTCTTCCAATCCTATCACAGCACCCCTGATTGTACGCGGAGGATGCAGTAACCAGCCCATGGTCGCAATTCCGCACACCGGTTGTTCAACACTGAACAACGATAACTCATCTCCAGGCGATTCTTGCTCCAACATGCATCCTTTCATTTACGCCATGGTCTTTGCATGGTGCCAACCGAAACCGGAATCGTAAACTAAACCCGCAAGTATGTTCTTCAACTACCTTACCGTAGCGCTGCGATCGATATTTCGCAACAAGCTCACCTCCTTTATCAACATTGCCGGTCTGGCGCTGGCGCTCACCTGTGCGATGCTCATCACGTTTTATGTGGTGGATGAGCTCAGCTATGACCGGCACCATCCCCATGCGGATCGGCTGTATCGCGTGACCCGGTACTTTTATGATCAGGATGGAAATGCCAGCTTGCGGCTGGCCAACGTAGCACCGCCCATCGGCATGCTCCTGCGCAACGACTTTCCTGAAATCGAAACGTTGTTCCGCATGTTGCCGCTCAACACCACGGTCACCCTCCGGGAAGAAGGCCATGAAGACAAGTCATTCCGGGAGCCCAACATTCTCGTGAGCGAGCCCGAAATTTTTGACATTTTTCAAGTAAACCTCAAGGAAGGCAACAAAGCCACCGCATTGGAAAAACCGGGTACGATGGTGTTATCCGAAGCCATGGCTGAAAAATATTTTGGCACCACCCAGGTTCAGGGTAAGACGCTGGAGATTTTTGGATTCCCCGTGCAGATCACCGGTGTATTTGAATCCTTTAAGCCACAAACCCATGTGCATCCCGACTTCCTGATTTCCTTCAGCACGCTGAACGACTCCACCATTTACGGCAGACGAAGGCTGGAAACAAACTGGGGCAATAATTCCTTTGGCACCTATATCCTGCTGAAAGAAGGCGAAGATGCTAACGCCCTGGAAGCAAAATTTCCTGATTTCCTGGATCGCCACTTTGGTGCGTTTGTGCGGGGCTTGAATCCGGACAACAGTGATTTCAAAGCATCCAAGTCTACCAGCCTGCAATTGCAGAAGATCCCCGACATTCACCTTCGCTCCCATCTTGACGATGAGCTGGAACCTCCCGGCAACATCAACAACGTGTACCTCATGAGCATGATCGGCTTGTTCATCATGCTCATTGCCTCCTTCAACTTCATCAACCTGAGCACGGCACAGGCCACCAGGCGGGCGAAAGAAGTAGGCATTCGAAAAGTGGCCGGAGCTTTCCGGCTGCAGCTCATCCGGCAATACCTGAGCGAATCAGTCATGATTGCCCTCTTTGCCTGCGCGATGGCCATTGCCGCAGGCTTTTTCGCTCTGGACTGGCTGAATGCTTTCACCGGAAAATCCATCGCCATCACGGAACAGTTATCACTTCTCTTCTTCTTCGTGGCAGGCGCAATCGTAGTGGGTGCGCTGGCCGGCCTGTATCCTGCGGTTGTTATTTCAAGTTTTAAACCGGCCGTCATTCTCAAAGGCACACCGCGAGGTGGCAAGGCTTCGTTACGCAAGGCCCTGGTGGTTGTACAGTTTTCCATTTCCATCGTACTGATTATAGCCACCGCCATTATCTTCAGTCAGCTTCAGTACCTCAACAACAAACAGCTGGGTTATGCCAAAGACCAGGTCATCACGCTGCCCTATTACCAGCAGCTCAACGACAATTACGAGGCATTTTATAATGAGTTGGTCAGGCACAACGCCATCACCAATGCAGGAAGGTCATCGCGCATTCCAACAGGACGCCTGCTGGATTCAATGGGGGCTCAGATCCGTAAAGGAGATTCCCTGCAGAGCGTTGGCGTACGCCTCTCCTACATCCAGGTAGACCATGATTTCTTTGACACGTATGCCATCCCCATGGTAGCGGGAAGAAATTTTTCCAAAGACGTGCGCACCGATGATTCCTTAGGCTATGTACTCAATGAAGCTGCGGCACACGCCCTGGGATACGAAGCGGCTGATGACCTTGTCGGGCAGGAGTTCCTTTATGGAGGCGTAAAGGGTTCCATCGTGGGCGTGGTTAAGGATTTTCATTTTGAATCCCTCCATCAAACCATCAGCCCGATGGTGTTCTTTGTACGCCAGCCCGCCTACAACAATTTATCGGTGCAGGTATCCGGTACCAATTTTCAGGAAGGACTTAACCAGCTTGAAAACGTGTGGCGTGAGTTTTTACCCGGCCGGTTGTTCGAATTCACCTTTCTCAGCGAACGCTACCGGAATCTCTACGAAAGCGAAACCAAGCAAAGCCAGTTGTTTACCGGGTTTGCCCTGCTCGCCATTTTCATTGCATGCCTCGGTCTTTTTGGTCTTGCTACGTTCAACACCCTGCAGCGCATCAAGGAAATTGGGATACGGAAAGTTCTGGGTGCATCTGTCCCCAACATACTGGCCTTGCTTTCGCGCGAAATCGTTTTGCTGGTTGTACTTGCCAATGTCCTTGCCTGGCCGGTGGCGTGGTACTTCATGGACACGTGGCTGGACAGTTTTGCCTACCGCATCGGTATGAACTTCGGGCTATACCTCCTTGCCGGCCTGGGCGCAGTGGCGGTAGCGTTGTTCACCGTGAGCGCACAAACCATCAAAGCCGCCATGACCAACCCGGCCGATACGCTGCGCTACGAGTAACAGCTCGTGGTCTTCATTCCCCTCCGTGTCATGGGTGAAGCCTGCCTGTTGCAGGGACACGGAGGTTTCATACCCATCGTCCATTCACGACAATAAAAGGTCAACAATCGCTTCTGCAAGGCATGCTGATGGGATAAACGAAATTACTTGTCAGGATAGTTTGGAATATTGAGCCCGAGGATGACGGCATGCTCCGCGATTTGCACCCCTCCTTCCCTTCGTACGCGTAACAACTCATTGCCGGCCCGGTCTGCTTTGCCGTATTTCTTCACATGCCCGGCATACAGGGGATCGTCTTCAAAATACAGGTCGGCATAATATTCTTGCGGGATATCGGGTTCTTTGATGGATAAATGGATGTGCTGCGGAATAACATCATTCGGATAGGCCCCCGGGCGTACCGTCTTCATGGTGTAGTTCCCGTCTTTATCTGACTTTACCCACCCCCTATGCTTGCCGTGTTGCCTGGCGTTGGCAGGCGTCAGGCTGTTGGATGAATACAAGCCATTCTCGTCCGTGTGCCAATAATAGATGATAACACCCGGTGCCGGGGTCTTGCCGTCCCGTTGAAAAACCCGGCCTGTAACAATCAGTTTTTGCGTTCCCTCCGTCCAACCAATACTCCTATGTTCCGGGGTGATCTCGTTGGGCATCGCCACATACATCAGTTCGCAGCCTTCGCACCCACCCCCTACGGGCTGTTGTGATCGTGCGGGAGCTTTCTGTTGATTCGCTTTATCGCTAGCCGGTTGTGCCTGGCAGCTGGTCAGCAGGGTGATGATACCTGATACAAACAAAAGCAGGTTACGGTCAATCATTTTTCCTTCTCGTCAATTGATAGAATTGCTTATTGGAGAATTACCATTAAAAATCATTCCTGAAACAAAATACTCAAAAACAATTGAACGAAGACAAAGGGGTCAAGAGTACAAAAGCATCAGCATCCGCTGCGGGTGACGCTGTTGGGGTATACTTTTCCATTAATAGGCATGCGCTGCGTGTGACGCTGATTGGGTTTAAAGTCAATTATTGGCCCATGCTCAATTTTCGGGCAACGCTGTCATAATACTCTTGGGTAAGTTTTTCCGTCCAAGTGGTAGGCTGAGAACCTCCATATAGCGCCAGGTAAGTAACTGATTTCTCTTTAGTTGACGTATGCCAATGTTCTGTGTCTTTACTGCATTTCACTACATCCCCCGTTTTTAAAATCACAGGCTCCTTACCCCTTTCCTGGTAATAAGCTTCTCCTTCTACAACAATGATTACCTGAGGGGTAGCATGTTTGTGCCAGTCGAGGGTTGAGTTTGCTTTGAAAGTCGCTTTGGTAATGTTGATGTTAAATTCTGCATCCGCTTGAATCAATGTATTTAACCAAGCCTCTCCGATATAATGTGTATTGGGCGCCTTGGTTCCTTCCACCCAATAAGAAGCTATTGCATACTCCGCTTGTTGTGCAAGTGCCAGGGCGGGTAGGAGCCCCAAGAAGAAGAACGTAATATGTTTCATATCCTGAATGGCTTTTCTTTAAAGGTAACGAGTTCTTCGCAGAGTTTGTGCTTCAACTCGCTTCGAATCCGCCAAACAATTGAAGAGATAATTTAAACACGAGATGCATATACCTGGTAGGGCATTTACTTCTCCGTATCGCATAACGGGTGACCCTGAGGGGATGTATTTATATAACTCAACTTCGTCATCCTGCAGCAGCTGGCATCAACGATGTTGATGCCTGATCGGGCCCGCGTTCATTTGCGTTGTTTCCTTGTCCGCTTGACATAATCCATCAGAATGCTGAAAAACTGTGTCGGCTGTTCTTCCAGTATTTCATGCCCGCATTGCTCAATGACATGGACTTCGCTGAATTTCAGACTTTCCTTCTGCAAATAAAATGTCGATTCTCCCTGGTCATCCTGACGACCATAGACAATCAACGCGGGTATGCGCAGTCTTTTCAGCTTTCCGGTAATATCCCACTTTGTCTCCAGCACCTCCCGGTCAATGATCGGAATCGGTTGAAAATTAAAATCGTAAAAGAGCTGGTCAACATAATCACGGGATATTTTAGTACGGTCGTAGTACATGGCCCGGACATGGATCATGATAAAGTTTTTATAGGCTATAACTTCGTTGGCGGATGGATTTGCCCTCTTCAGGGAATCCAGTTCCCGTTCTGTCTTTGTTGAAAAAATCTTCTGTAAAAGATCCATTGAATCCAACTCCGCTTCCGAGCGCCTGGCAAACTGGTTGTCATATAAAAAATTCCACAGCGTATAGGACGGAGGCGCTGAACAAACCAGGATAAGATTAGCAACGTTTTCCGGGTAAAGCGCAGCATAATTCATGGCGAGCAAGCCGCCCCAGGAAACACCCAGCAGCGTGATGTTCCTGTCTCCGCGTTGCTTCCGGATAAGCTCAATGTCAAGGGTGTAATTCGCGATGGTGATGGTCTCGTCATTGATGGGT
>JALOMI010000179.1 GCA_025455465.1 Cyclobacteriaceae bacterium
GGGGTATCCAACCCCAAAACACCGCGAGGGCATCAGGAAGTTTGGGTTATCACCCTACCACCGGAAATCATTTCGGTTATTGCCATCTCAGACTGAACTATTTACTGATTGATTCTGGTTGAATTGACATGTGCCTGATTTTCTTATCCCTGAATAGCCATCCGAAGTATAAATTGATTGTTGCCGGTAACCGCGATGAATTTTACCAGCGCAAAACACAGGCAGCTGATTTCTGGACTGATCAGCCTCATATCTTAGGCGGGCGCGACTTGGAGGCAGGCGGCACCTGGATGGGCATCAGCCGCCAGGGCAAGTTCAGCCTGGTAACGAACTATCGCGACCTTCGGAATTTAAAGACGGTAGTACCCAGCCGCGGGCAACTCGTCAGTGATTTTCTGCTGAATGGTGAACATGCCAGTGAGTACCTGAAATCGGTAAGCAAACGCGGGCAGGAGTACAACGGCTTTAACCTCCTGGCCGGCACTCCCGAAGAACTGTACTATTACTCTAATTATCAGGAAGGAATTGAACGGGTAGCAGACGGAATACACGGACTAAGCAATGCCCTGCTCAACACACCCTGGCCCAAAGTACAGCGTGGCCTTGAAAAATTCAGTACAATTATTCGGAACGATCAGGTGAATGAAGAAGCCCTTTTTGATTTGTTGTATGATGACCAGTGTGCCCCGGATGAACAACTACCAGACACCGGCATCGGGCTGGAACGCGAGCGTGTTTTATCTTCCATATTTATCAAAAGCCCGGGTTACGGATCGCGCAGTTCAACCGTAATCACAATTGACCAGTCAAATCATGTCCGTTTTACGGAGCGTGTTTACGATACATCAACATTTGAATTCACCAGCCGTTCGTTTGAATTTGAGGTACCCTGTGGGGATAGACGATGAAGTATTTGAAAGGGTAATAGCTATCCATGAAAAAGAAAAAATACAAACCTCCTTTTTTACTGCGGGCGATACAGTGGACATACCCCAAACTGGAGCGTATAGCACCTCCGCTGGCGCACCGTTTTTTCATGCACTTGTTTTTTACTCCGCTGAAATACCGTACCCCCGAGAAGGAGCTCAAGGCTGCCACCTTTGCCGAAAAGTTTACAATAGATATTGAGGGAATGAAGGTGCAGTGTTACCGCTGGGGTAAATCGGAAAAGACCATTCTCTTTGTTCACGGCTGGGCCGGGCGTGCCACCCAGTTCAGGCGGTTTTTTAAACCCTTCCTAGCGGCAGGCTATCAGTGTGTTGGCTTTGATGGTCCTGCACACGGATTATCCGAAGGCAAAAGCGTAACGATTAAGGAGTTTGCTGACGCTATGAAAAAAATTGCCGCTCAGGTGGGTATACCTGAGGCGGTTATTGCCCACTCTTTTGGCGGAGGTGCCAGCCTGTTCGCAGCCGTGGAGGGCTTCCCGATGAAGAAACTGATAACAATTGCCAGCCCAACCATTGGTGATGAAATCATCCATACCTATATGACAACCCTGGGTGCCACAGAAAGTACACGAAAGGCATTTAAAGAAGCTGTCATCAAGCGGTATGGTAAACCGTTCGAGGAGTACACTGCGCTCCGTCTGATTCATCAGTTGCCCCACCCGATCAACCTGATGATGGTAAGCGATACCGATGACCGGGAAGTACCGGTTAATCATGCCCATGCCATGAAAAAGGAGTATCCGGCAGTACAACTGCATATAACCAGCGGATTGGGGCATAACAGAATCCTGAAGGATAACGGAGTAATCAATTACATACTGCAGTACATCGGGCAACAGCCCTGATCAGAAGCATATTATCCAGCAGGGTTTGTAATTTCATTCGGTAACTGCTGACTAATCGGGCGGTTGCCGTTTAAATCCGACTTGTTCCGTTAGGGCGATAAGCTGAGGAAATGGTCATCAGGCATCGTAATTTTAAAAAGAAAGAGAACCGCATAAACAACTTAATCCGGTTCGGAAACATCATCAGGCTGTTATGAAAATCATCGAAACCCAAAATATCTCCAAGATTTATATCATGGGTACTACCGAAGTACGCGCCCTGCAATCGGTATCCATCAGCATCGATAAGGGAGAATATGTTGCTTTTATGGGGCCTTCCGGATCGGGTAAATCTACCCTGATGAATATTGTGGGTTGCCTCGATACACCCAGCGGTGGCACCTATATGCTGAATAACCAGCTGGTGAGCGACATGACGGAAAACGAACTGGCAGAAGTACGTAATAAGGAGATCGGTTTCGTGTTCCAGACGTTTAACCTGTTGCCCAGGGCTACTGCACTGGAAAATGTGGCGCTTCCGCTGATTTATGCCGGCTACCCGAAAAGCGAGCGGGAAGAAATGGCAATGACCGCACTCGAAAATGTAGGACTGGCCGACCGCTGGCATCACCGGCCGAATGAGCTGTCTGGTGGACAGCGTCAACGGGTAGCTATTGCGCGTGCCCTGGTAAATAACCCGTCTATTATCCTGGCCGATGAACCCACAGGTAACCTGGATTCAAAGACCTCCTATGACATCATGAACCTTTTCCAGGAACTACATGATAAAGGCAACACCATTATAATGGTAACGCACGAAGATGATATCGCCCACTATGCCCACCGCATTATTCGTCTGCGTGACGGACTGGTTGAGTGGGATCGTAAGAATGAGAATATCAGCCGGAGCAAGCCGGTTGCAGCACACTGATCCGGTACATTTTTATCCGGAACCAGTTAAGGGAGGAGGTTTGAATACCGTTTTTCATTTCCCGACTTTTACGACATGAAGATTTACACCAAAACCGGTGATACCGGCATGACTTCCCTGTTTGGCGGCAAGCGTGTTTCTAAGGCAGAATTGCGCATTGATTCCTACGGAACGATCGATGAACTGAATTCCTATATGGGTTTGTTGCGCGATCAGGATGTCAACCAAAAGCGAAAAGCTACGCTGGTGGAAATCCAGGACAGGCTCTTCACCATTGGTTCCATGCTGGCCACAGAAGCCGGCAATGACAAGGTGAAGATTCCGATGCTCATCGTAGAAGATATACATAATCTTGAACGGGAAATAGATCAGATGGAGGAGACGCTGCCTCCCATGCGTTCTTTTGTTTTGCCGGGTGGTCACTTCGCCATTTCCTATTGTCATATTGCACGCACGGTATGCCGCAGGGCCGAGCGCATTGTTATTGCATTAAATGGCCTCGAGCCGGTTCAGCCCCTGGTGATTCAGTACCTCAACCGGCTTTCGGATTATCTATTCGTGCTGTCCCGCAAAATGACCCAGGAACTGGGCGCGGAAGAAACACCCTGGAAGCCGCGTATGTGATGTTTTGCGGTGAGACACAGGCCGATATTCAATTTTCCTGATAAACGATCGAAGAGAATCGGTCGGGACAACGCAAGTAGCTCACAAACAAGTCTTTAGTAAAAAGCATCCGCATGTTAAATTCCATCAGTGGAATCATTTTCACCTAACATTCGTTAGTCGCCAAAGACACAATCCATTATCTTGCCACCGTTTAAACTGAATGATCATGGTCGAAACACTGAAAATGGAAATCAACCACGTCAAGCAATCCAGGATAAATGAAGTAGACTTCAGCAATATCCCCTTCGGAAAAATCTTCACGGATCACATGTTCATGGCCGACTTCCGGAAAGGAGAATGGGGCAACTTCCGGATTACCCCTTACGGCTACATGCCCATCAGCCCGGCCACACCGGCCATCCATTACGGGCAGGCCATTTTCGAGGGGATGAAGGCGTACCGCGGTACGCATGGTGAGGCACTGGTATTTCGCCCGCTGGATAACTGGAGCCGGCTAAACCGTTCAGCCGAGCGGCTCTGCATGCCGGCTGTACCAGAAGATGTGTTCATGGAAAGTCTTTCAACGCTGATTGATCTTGACCGCGAGTGGATACCCGATACAAAAGGGGCTTCGCTGTATATCCGTCCATTTCTGTTTTCTGCAGATGAATACATTGGCATCAAACCTTCCGAAGATTTCACCTTCATGATCATTCTTTGTCCGGTTGGCGCCTACTACTCCACACCGGTGAAAGTGCGTATCGAAACGCATTATACGCGTGCAGCCCAGGGCGGTACCGGTTACGCCAAGGCCGGGGGAAATTATGCCGGTGCCATCTATCCGGCCAAGCTGGCCCAGAATGCAGGCTACCATCAGTTGCTTTGGACAGACGGAAAGAACCACGAATACATTGAAGAGTCCGGTACGATGAACGTCATGTTTGTCATTGATAATGTACTGGTTACCCCAGAGCTAAGCGACTCCATCCTGGCCGGCATCACCCGCGACAGCGTGTTGCAGATGGCCAGCGCGTGGGGCATGAAAACAGAAGAACGGAAGGTATCGGTGAAAGAAATTATTGACGGCATTGAAAGCGGACGGGTAACGGAAGCCTTCGGTGCAGGGACAGCCGCCACCATTGCCCCGATTGAACTCATTGGATATAATGGCCGCGACTACTATCTTACTCCGGTTGAAAAGCGCGAGTTCTCCAATAAGGTGCTGACCGAATTGGAGGGCATCAAGCGAGGACTTAAACCGGATCCGTTTGGATGGGTCGTAAAAATGTAATTTTCCTGCTTGGATTGCTGTTGATGATAATTGAATTATCGGCACAGAATCCGCCACGTCTTATCTTACTCAAAGGCAATAACCGCATTGCCGAATACAAGGAAGGAGACTTCATCCGATTCAAGCGCAAAGACCGCAATCATTTCAATCGGGGAGCCATTGCCGGCATGACGGAGGATTACATCCGCATTCAGGATGACACTACGTTTATTGCTATGATTGAAAAGGTTGACCTGACCGGTGGAGAAAAGTCTGGGTCGAAGGCTCGGTTTATTGGCGGCACCTTGATGATTGCAGGAGCTTTGCTCTTTTTTGGTGATATGTTCAACGAAACGGTAGTGAACGATAACGCCTATAAAGCGGATGCCGCTGTTACCACTGTTTCCGCGATACTGGTAGGCACCGGCCTGATGCTGCAGTTTGTCGATCCGGAAATGTATTCGGTTGGCCGCAGAAAGCGGATGGTGGTTCTCACCAACTGATTGTATTCACCCAACATAAACAGCGGTACCGCCATGTTTTCATTCAGCAACACCTCTCGGATTATTGTTACCTGTAACAAGCGACTGACTCCTTATGTACAGCAGGAGGTAGAAGAGTTAGGCTATTTCCCGGAACGTGTTTTTCAAACCGGTGTCGAATTGATGGGCACCGTGAAAGACTGTATCCGACTAAACATCAACCTGCGCTGTGCCAGCCAGGTCTTGTTTTCACTGAAGGAGTTCAAGGCAAGAGATGCTGAGCGGCTCTACCAACTTATCATCAACTACCCTTGGGAAAACCTGCTCGATAACGATGGCTATTTTTCGGTCACTTCCAATGTCAGCAACCCCACCATTAACAATGAGTTGTTTGTCAATGTAAAGGTGAAGGATGCCATCGTTGACCGCATGCGCAGGCAAACGGGCAAGCGTCCGGACTCGGGTTCTGAATTAGACGGGGCTGTTATTCACCTGTACTGGAAAGACAACGATGCCGAAATTTTTCTGGACACTTCGGGCGAAACCTTATCCAAGCATGGTTACCGAAAAATTCCCGGCAGGGCACCCATGCTCGAAGCGCTGGCAGCGTCTACGGTGATGGCTACAAAATGGGATCGCACATCACCTTTTGTTAATCCCATGTGCGGTTCGGGCACCGTGGCCATTGAAGCAGCCTTGCTGGCTACCAACCGCAGGCCCGGATTGTTTCGAAAGAATTATTCCTTCATGCATGTCATCGGGTACGAGGATGACCTGTATAAAAATGAATGGGATAAAATGAAGCGCAAAATCAAGGAAGTGCCCGGCCTGAAAATTATTGCTACGGACATTCGGCAAGATGCGGTGAACATTGCCGGCATCAATGCGAAAGCAGCCGGGGTCGATCAGCTCATTGAGTTTGCACGCAGTGACTTTGAGCGCACCAATATTCCCTCCGGCAATGGTGTGATCTATTTCAATCCCGAGTATGGCGAACGAATGGGTGAGCTGGCCGAACTTGAGATAACCTATAAGCGGATCGGTGATTTTATGAAACAGCAGTGCCAGGGCTATACCGGCTACATCTTTACCGGAAACCTGGAACTGGCCAAGAAGATCGGTCTGAAAGCCAAACGCAGAATTGAATTCTACAATGCCAAACTCGATTGCCGGTTGTTTGAGTATGAGTTGTATGCAGGGAGTAAGGAGAATAGGAAGGAAGCGGGAAACACGGAAAGCAATGGCGCGGATTCGAATTGACCTTCCTGATCAATACTGTTTCTCCGTGGAATTACCTGTCCGGATTTCTGATCTGAACTACGGCAACCATGTCGGCAATGATGCCATCCTCTCCCTCATGCAAGAGGCCCGCGCACTGTGGTTCAGCAGCATGGGTTTTACAAGTGAAGTTGAAATTCGGGGTTCCATCGGACAAGTAGTTGCGGATGCAGCAGTGATCTATAAGTCAGAGTCGTTTTTCGGAGATATACTCGTCATCAGCCTGGGTGTGCAGGAAATCGGAAAGTACGGCTATGAAGTAATCTATCGCATTACCAATAAAATCACAGGTATTGAAGTAGCCCGCGGTAAAACCGGAATGGTATGCTTTGATTATTCAAATCGAAAAATGGTGCAAATGCCGGACGTCCTTCGGATAAAGCTTAGCGCTCAACCATAGGTATTTACGAAGTTGTATCTACTGTTCTGTTTTATGTAAATCAGAAGATTGTTAAATTTTATTTAATTGATATTCAGTGTTTTGTAAAATTTTAAACTGGTCAGCGTGGATACCTATTGTTCTTATTTAGAATG
>JALOMI010000180.1 GCA_025455465.1 Cyclobacteriaceae bacterium
TCATCACAACTTGATCTATGTATGCAGCACCGCTCAGGATTCTTGTTAACTGCTTTATGTAATGTGCCTTCCGCTCCTCTACAGATGGAAAGGGGTCAGAACAGTCAATATAACTTGCACTTAAGGAGATGGGGTTAATTCCAATGTAACTTGAACTGTATTGCGCTAAGTCGGCATACACCAATTCACCTGTAAATTAATCCGGATGGCGGTAATAAGTCTTGCTGACGATGCGCCAGCCTTCCTTGAATTTATAAAGCCCCAGGTAATCGGTAAAGATCAGTTTGCCTTCACGGTGCAGTTCCATCTTCACGGCTGCTGACGTGCCGGTGATATCGATCGATAAAATTTTTCCTTCGGTGCGTGGCAGTTTGCCTCCTGCGTCTTTTCTGCGCTGTTCAATGCTTACTATCCACTCGTCCAGTGTGGTGTACTTCACCTCATTATCAATCTGCCGGAACATGGTGAACGAAGGATGAAAGCCCTTCCGGATCTCATCGATGCTGCCGAGGTTTTGGGTTGATTCCACATAGGCATTCATCACCAGCTGCCGGATAATTTCTGAATCTGACTGTGCCAGGATTACCTTTGAGCTGAATACTGATGACAACACGGTCAGCAAAATGAAGAGCCGGTTCGTTCTCATACATGAATTGTTTTCTGGTTGAACAATGCGGAACCCAACATGGTTTTGACCATGCAATGCTATGAAAACCTTTCGGATTATTCAGCTCATCTTCTTACTGGCGGCTGCCACCGGCTGTAAGATCGACCGGGAGAAAACCATCGACCGCAACCGTTTCACGTTCCGGATCACAGCCGATTCGCATCTTTTCTTTAAAAACGTGCGGCAGATTTATTACGACTTTACGGATCTATCCCAAGCCCACACGCATGTATACCGGCTCAGCAACCGCTACACCGGGCAGGACTATCCTGCCATCCACCCGGTGATTGTCATCGATTGGAAGAAGGAAGAAGCCTACCTGCTGGTGGAAGGAAATGATATTGTCAACGAAGAAAATACCTGGATGATCACAGAGGTAGTGCCGCGTACTTCGGCACGCTATGCCTATCAACTGAGTGAGCGCGGCCGTGAAAACATGCTGGAGTTTGCCACCAAAATCTACGAAGGCATTATGGCAGAAAATGAATTCTTCATCATCCTTCAGGGAAAAGAATTGCCCTTTCTGCAAAATCCGGACGACCGGGAAAATTTCCGCGTAGTGATGGGGGATTATTACCGGCTCACCCGGATCATCCGCTGACTTAGCCTTTAAATACTCAGGAAGTTCCTTCCGCCATCTTCTCGGCACTGTCGGCAATACGCAGCTGCTCAATGAAATCGTCAATCTCACCGTTCATGATGGCCGGCAGGTTATGCTGCGTAAAGCCGATGCGGTGATCGGTCACGCGGCTCTGGGGATAATTGTAGGTTCTGATTTTCTCGGAACGGTCACCGCTGCGCACCAGTGATTTTCGTGCCGCCCCGATTTCACTCTGCTGCTTCTCCACCTCCATCTCGTAAAGCTTGGCTTTCAGCATCTGCATGGCGCGTTCGCGGTTGCCGTGCTGGCTGCGTTCCACCTGGCAGGTGATGACGATGCCCGTAGGCTTGTGCGTCAATTGCACTTTGGTTTCCACCTTGTTTACGTTCTGTCCGCCAGCGCCACTGGAGCGAGCGGTCTGCACTTCAATATCGGCCGGGTTGATCTCGATGTTCACATCTTCCACTTCGGGCAATACCACCACCGAGGCAGCTGAGGTATGCACGCGGCCCTGCTGTTCTGTTGCCGGCACCCGTTGTACCCGGTGTACACCCGATTCAAACTTCAGCTTGCCGTAAGCACCCGGCCCGCTGACGCTGCAGATAATTTCCTTGTAGCCACCGGCTGTGCCTTCGGTAAAATCCACCGTGGACATTTTCAGGCCGGTGCGGTCGCAATAGCGCTGGTACATGCGCCACAGGTCACCGGCAAACAGGGAGGCTTCATCACCGCCCGTACCCGCCCGGATTTCCAGGATGCAGTCTTTGTCATCGTTCGGGTCTTTCGGGATAAGCAGTTCTTTCAGCTCGGATTCCAGTTGTTCGATGCGCGGCTCGAGTTCATCAATCTCCATTTTCGCCAACTCGCGCAGTTCGGCATCTTTCTCCGTCTGCAGCACTTCGCGCGCATGCTGATAATTGTTTCTGGCGTTCAGAAACTCATTGTATTTGGAAACCACCTTTTCCAGGTCTCCGTATTCCCGGCTCAGCTGGGAAAACTTCTTCGGGTTGCTCACCGTATCGGGCTGCACCAGAAGCTGGCCCAGTTCCTCGAAGCGGTGTTTGATTTCTTCTAATTTCTCGATCATGCCAGTAAAACGCGGGCAAAGTTAGCAATTCAACGCATTGTTAAGATTAGGCCGGGGTTTTACCTTTGGGCATGCGTTGGATTATTCCTGTACTGATTTTTGTTGTTGCCGGCTGTGGCGGCTCGCTGAGCGATGAGCAGCGGAAAGAGATGCGCGAAGCCCGTAAGTCGCAGTCCATTCAAAAGTTAAGTGAAGCCGAAATTACCGAACAGGCTTACAGCACCGGCCGCTTGATTGCCGGGATCGTGGAGAAAAATCCGCGGTTGACTGATTCGCTTAGCACTACCTATCATGCTGTCATCCGGTGGTTAGACCCGGCTGCAGCCACCGCCAGCGAAATTGAAAAGCAGGTGTTTGAAGCCTACCTGAACAGTGCGATTACCGGCAATCCCGTATCCGACAATGTGCAGCGCATCGGCACCGATTCCCTGCTGTACACCAAGCCTGTTACCACCGAACTGCCCGATGGCAGTGTTCAGGTGAAGGGAACCTGGAGTGTGAAACTTTCGCGTAAGGAAGTAGTGTTGGGGATGAGCAAGAAGTAAAATCAATCCTGTTCGCTTTCGCTATTTCCCCGCCAGAGGTTCCGGCTTACCAGGATCTGCTTTCGGATAATATTGAATTTTCCGTTCGGCCATAATCCAGGGCTTGCCCAGAATGTAAATCACTTTGCGTGTCCAGTTGCCCTGTTTATCCAAAACATAGGCATACCGCTCTTCGCCAACCCGTCTTCCATGCTGATCGAACACTTCGGCCCGCATGCACAAGCCGTCATCATCATACTGGTAACGAATTGTGCGGGATACCTGCCCGTCTTTCTCCACTTCTTCCTCCGTTGCGTGTTGACCATTCGCAGTATAGGTAAACCGAACCTGATACACCGCCTGGCTGTCGGTGGGCGGATTGTAATACCCGTAATGAAGAATATGTCCCTGGTCATCGAGCTGATAGTTGCGCCTGGTCATCTCCTGCGCATCATAATATCCCCGCACCGAAACAAAACGATCGTTATCATACACGTACCGTTCTTCCATTGGCTTGCCCTCTTGCCATTCACGCAACGCGACTACCATTCGTCCGGCTGCGGAATAGGTATAACGGATGGTGTTTGCTTTACCGGCATTGCGCTGATAATGAAATGAAACCAGGCGATTCGCGTCATCATATACATAGCGTAAACGAAGTTCTGCAGTATCTGCGCTGTTATCGCCAAGTTTTTGTTCTATCAGCTGGCCTTGCGTATTGAACTGTAGCCACTCGTGCTGGTACATCACCGAGCCGACCCGCATCGGCCGCGGTACAATGGTGTTATTTTCTTCCGTAGCGGTGTACCAGTTGGTCTCCACCGAGTGCACGTTTCCCCGGAGTCCAAACCAGGTTCGCTGCGACTGATTGTAAACAAATGCCGGGCGCTCGATTTGTGCCGGGGTCACGGAATACTTCATCTGATCCTGCCGGGATACTTCCCTTCGGGTGCACATCACCACCAGAACAGGTAGAACAAACCACAACCCGATACACACTTTCCTTTGCATCTTCGAGTTTAGCTCATCGGTAATCCATCATCCATGACTATTATCAGCAACAACACTGATAATCCCCGATTCGTCCCTGCCTTCACCGCTCTTCCAACCCCATTTTTCTGATTTACCAATTGTTACTACCTTATTCCTCAAACCACCATTCCCCATGTCTTCATACCGCCACCTTTTACGATTTGTGTTAGCCGCTTGGTCACTGATAATTCTGGCATCCTGCAAAACCGGCATCTCAGAACCTGCGCCTTCAACGACCATCAGCACTCCGCTGATGGATTATGTGCTGGCCGATGACCCTGCCTTTGATTACGAAATCGTGCACACGAAAAAGGGGGAGAATTACACCTACTACGTTACACGCATGACGTCCCAGCACTGGCTTACGCCCGAGCAGGTGAATGAAACGGAATGGTGGCATTGGGTAACCCTGGTGGTGCCGGATGATTATACCTACTCCACAGCGCTGATGTGGATCGGTGGCGGGAGCAAAGACGATGCTTTGCCGGCTGAACCGGATGCGTTGACCATACAAACTGCCTCCGCCACTAATTCCGTTGTAGCGCAGGTACACAACATCCCATTTCAGCCGCTGGCTTTCAGCGATGATCCCGATAACCAGCGCTATGAAGATGCCATCATTGCCTACGGCTGGCGCAAGTTCATGGAAGGCGGTGCCCGCGATGAAGACGCGTACTGGCTGTCCAGGCTGCCGATGACCAATGCGGTCGTTTCCGCCATGGATGTGGTACAGCAGGTTATTAAACAGCACCATGATACACCCATCGAAAACTTTGTAGTGGCCGGTGCCTCCAAGCGCGGCTGGACAACCTGGACTACGGGCGCAGTTGACAAGCGGGTGGTGGGCATCGCGCCCGTTGTCATTGACTTGCTGAACGTAGTACCCTCCTTTCAGCATCACTGGCGCAACTACGGTGCCTGGTCTCCGGCTGTGGATGATTATGTGAACGAAGGGATCATGGACTGGCAGGGATCTGCCGAATATAATCGCTTGCTGGAAATTGTGGAGCCTTACTCCTACCGGCAGTTGTATACCATGCCCAAACTGCTGATCAACGCCACAGGTGATGAATTCTTTTTACCCGACAGCTGGAAGTTTTACTACAACGACCTGCCCGGAGAAAAACACCTGATGTATGTGCCGAACACGGGGCACGATGTATCCGGCACCGATGCCCTGCAAAACCTGACTGCTTTTTACGCAAGCATCCTCGATGAAAAACCGCGACCGACATACACCTGGACTATTGACGGAGATCGCTTTATAATTAATACAGACCCAACGAATCCACCTGCTTCGATCAAACTGTGGAAAGCCACAAACGAAGCCGCCCGCGACTTTCGCATCTATGTCGTTGGAAAAATCTGGACGCCCACCGAAATTCCTGTGAATGGCAGCGGCACGTACAGCATCAGCATGACTGCCCCCGACAAAGGCTGGAGCGGTTATTTTGTGGAACTGACGTACCCGGGTAAAATTCCGCTGAAAGTTACGACCGGTGTGGAGGTGTTGCCACGCACCTATCCGTATGAGCCTTATGTTTCGGCATCACCGAAGGGGACGAAGGTCAATTAATGTGATTATAAAGTATATCAACATCCTCAGATAGTCTCGCGGCAATGTACGTTGTATTACTGAGTTTATTGAGAAACTTAAGACCAGTCACCCTGCGGCTAAATTCGTAACGTAGAGTTTCTAAGTTTTCCCAATTGGGACTTCGTTTTCGAATTCAAAAAACACTCCGATTTCGAAGCTTAAATTACTCACGAACAGGGACGCAGGATAAGTAAATTGACGGTGTAAATTCAGCAGCATTCAATTGAATTTTTTCCTCAGGGGTTTGTCGTAAATAATGATGTCCCCTAACTTTGGCCAACGAGATAGTAAAAAAGTAACTTCCTCCTTCTTCCAGCGTTCGTGGCTTAGCCCACGCTTCTAACCATTCAATGGCGACAATGACTTCCTCACGTTTCAGCACCAGGTCATCCATGATCCTGACTTCAACCCAGCCATTTTTTTGCTTAATCGTGTAAAAGATGTTTTTACTTTGTTCTCTCAAAGAAACAACCTGATCACCCTTCCGGGTGAGGAAATTAATACGAACCAACACGCTATCAAACTCACAGGCATGTAGGTGAAACCACACACTGTTAACCTGAACATACTGATCAACAGGAGGGATCACCAACCCGATAGCACGACCGATAGAACTGGAAAAATCACCCCATCCAGTATGCCGGGATGACTTTTTGTGATTACCAAGCTCGATAACTTCCTTCTTACTGCTTACGACTATCTCCTGAAGCTCTCGTGCTTCTTGTTTAAGCCGTATCGTATAGGATTTGCTTAATTCAATATGGGCAACTTGAATTTGATGGCTAGTATACCCAACATAACTAAACACTAATATATCACTGGGTAAAGTCGATGACAGATCTATTTCAAAGCGCCCATTCTTATCGCTCACACCACCGATTTGTTTTCCACGAATACCAATATTGGCATATGGTAAAGGCATTCCGGAATTGTCATCAAGAACAGTTCCGGTAAACGTTTGAGCATATCCAGTAATTGAAATCAACAACAGGCAGCTAAATGATTTTATTGCTTTCATTTTATCGTAAAAAAATCAATTCCCAATAAAAACAATGCCAAACGGATAAAGCCTGATTTCCGCTCCGTTGGATTAAAATAACTCAATTAGCGTTCATAAGCGGATATTCTTATGTACAAAAATGAACAGTATCTGTCTGGTCATCGCGCCATATAACAACAATTCTCGTCTTCAAACCTCATCGTCCCTTAACTGGTGACGATGAGGGGGTGAAAGTTTCGTATTCAGATTGATTTGCTTTCCCGCAGATGTCCCGATGACAGTCTATGAAAATATGATGATACAAGCGAGATACTTGTGCCAGCGAGAGGATGCTTTTGGTTAT
>JALOMI010000181.1 GCA_025455465.1 Cyclobacteriaceae bacterium
CATCGGTGGTTTTGTAAATGCCACGCTCGCTGTTAGCATTCCAGAGATGTCCCTGTACACCCACATAAACGATGTTACCGTCTTTCGGATGAACCAGGATATCGCTGATGTGTTCGGAGTCAGCCAGTCCGACCAGATCCCAGGAAGTGCCTCCATTGGTGGATTTATAAAGTCCGGTGCCAATGCCAACACTATTGCGCACCCACGATTCGCCTGTGCCTACCCAGATTGTTTCCGGGTTCGACTGATCAATGGTGACTTTTCCTATCGACTGCGCATAGTCATCAAATACCGGGCGGAAGGTAGTACCTCCGCTGACGGATTTCCACACACCGCCACCGGCAGTGCCTACGTAAATGATTTCCGGCTTGCCTTGAACCACATCGATATCGGTGATGCGACCGCTCATGGTGGCTGGACCGATGTTGCGGGCGCGCAAACCGCCTAAAAGGGCTTTGCCTGATAATTCACTCTGGGCAAGGGACGTCAGAGCCCATGCGCCACAAAACAGAAGCGTGATAATTTTTTTCATTCGGATGATCCTTGTTTCTGGATGAAGGGATAAAACAATGCCTGATGCAAAGCTGCAGGGCAGTGTACATCAGGCATGTAAATCAGTTTGTTTGCATTCCTATTTGGCCGGATAGGCAAACATTTTGTCGTCAATGGATTCGTTGAAATTAACTTTCTGGTACGTCATTTTTTGTATGGTCATGCCGCCCACCTTCACTTCCATGGAGAAGGGCATCATCAGGCCTCCAACTTCCTGATAATCACTCAGGTAGGTACGGGTTTCAGTGCCTTTCATCGGACCTGAACGGGCATAGCCGATCACCATGATGGGTACGTAATTTTCAGAATCGAAGTAGTGGATTTCCGTTACGTCTTCTTTGTCGTTGTTTTTATTCTTCACCAGTTGCACTTTATAGCATTTCACACCGTCAATTTCTTCGGTTCCCTGCATCGTTACTTCGTGCCCTTTTGTTTTGTAATCGATGAAATCGTCTTCGAAGTTGCGTTCGGTCATTTCCTTGGATTCTTCCGGAGTCATTTTCACCGGGTCTTTTCCTCCGCCAAACGGATTGATCATCCAGGCATCGGTGCCATCATAGGCCTGAACGATTTCCATGCCCTGTATTTGTATCTGCATATACATTTTGTTGGGGCGCTTGGCGTAAAGGGTAAACGGGAAATCCATGCCCTGCATGTTCATATTGCCGTTGGTCTTCATGGACTGCAAAGCCTTCCATTTCTCTACAGTGCCGATGGTTTTAAAATACTTCGACAGGATGTCATCTGCAGATTGCGCTGATGCACTTAAACCGAAGACGATCAGCAAGGCGGGGAGTAGAAATTTTCGTGTCATATTGTTTTGGGTTTTGGCGATTAGTCGGGCGTTGAGGTGATTGATTACAGTCAGCATCAACTGTTAACATAAAATTAGTAATAAACTTATGACCGGATGATTTATGCCCATTTATCTCTATTTTTAGCCGCAATCTTGTGTTTTTTCCGGTCTTCGTATGAGTGAAGAACTCCTTAAAGCAGTTATCCAGTTATTTGCCATTGTCGCCCGTGAGCGCATTACTGATGACGAGCGCAACAACATCAAGGAGTTCCTCGGTATGCATCTTAACCGCGATGCCACAAAATTCTACCTCAACCTTTTTGATGAATTCTGTAAAAGCGAAAACATCGACACAAACCGAGACCTGAATTCGCTCGATAAAGATACGGTTCAGTTCGTTGACGATTGGGCCAAAATCATGCAGATCAGCAAGCAGGTTAACCAGGCGCTGACCATGCAGCAAAAGCTGGTGCTCATCATCAAAATTATCGAGCTGGTGCATTCTGACGGTGAGATATCTGAGCGACAGGAAAACCTGATTTTTTATATCGGCCAGGCGCTGAAAATTCCCCATACCGATGTGGAAGCGCTGCGGCAGTTTGTGGGCGGTCAGGATATTGATGAACTGGCTTCCAAGAATGTGCTGATCATTGACGAAGGCTACGATGACAAACCCTACCCGGGACCACGTATTATTGAAAAGAACCTCACCGGACTTATTGCTGTACTTAAGCTTTCGGATTCATTTTTTATCAAGTACCTCGGAATATCCGTTGTTTACCTGAACAGTATTCTGCTGAAGAGCCGGAAGATTGATGTGTTTCCAACCGGCAGTACCATCCGCGGTGACAAGATCGAGCCCATCTATTACAGCGACATCATCGGGAAATTCCTGATAGGAGAGAACCAGACCAAGATTTCGTTCACCTGCGATCATATCTTTTACCATTTCAAATCCGGGCGTGCCGGACTCCAAAACATCAATATTGCGGAGCAGGGGGGTAAGCTCCTTGGCATTATGGGTGCCAGTGGATCGGGTAAATCAACATTGTTGAACGTGTTGAACGGAACTGAAAAGCCCTCCAGCGGAAGGGTGCTTATCAATGGAGTAAATATCCATGAAAGCCCGGAGAAGATTTATGGCATTGTTGGCTACATCCCGCAGGATGACCTGCTCATGGAGGATCTGACGGTGTTCGAAAACCTTTACTATGCAGCACGACTCTGCTTCGGACATAAAACCGAAGCCGAATGTGCCGAACTGGTTGAAAAGGTGCTGCAACAATTAGGATTAAGTGATATCCGCCACCTGAAAGTAGGCTCACCCTTGCAAAAAACGATCAGCGGAGGACAGCGAAAACGCCTCAATATCGGGCTTGAATTATTGCGCGAACCGGCTGTTCTTTTTGTCGATGAACCAACATCGGGGTTATCATCCCGTGACAGCGAGAACATCATGGACCTGCTGAAGGAATTGTCCCTTCGCGGTAAGATGGTGTTTGTCGTGATCCATCAGCCGTCTTCGGATATTTTCAAGATGTTCGATACACTGATCATCCTGGATGTGGGTGGCTTCCAGATTTATTATGGCAACCCTGTGGAGGCCGTAATTTATTTCCGTGACATCATCAATGCGGCCAACAAAACACAGGGGTCCTGTCCGGAGTGCGGTAACATCAATCCGGAACAGATATTCAACATCATTGAAACAAAAATTGTCAATGAATACGGCCGTTTAACCAACACCCGAAAAGTTTCCCCGGGGCAATGGTACCAGTATTTCAAACAGCGGCTCAAAATACCGAAGGTTACCCAGGTTACTGATGAGATTCCGGCCACACAGCGCATCGCTTCCTGGTTTCAGCAGCTGAAGATTTTCATTACCCGCGACAGCCTCGCGAAGCTGTCGAACAAGCAGTATTTGTATATCAATCTGCTGGAGGCGCCTGTACTCGCCTTCTTTATCAGTTACATGGTGAAGTATTATAATACGCAGAGCCGGGATGTTCCCTTCTATACATTTTATGAAAATGAAAACATCCCTGTCTTCTTTTTCATGAGTGTGGTGGTGGCGCTATTCTTCGGGCTGACGATGAGTGCCGAGGAGATTTTCCGCGACCGAAAAATTCTGAAACGGGAACAGTTCCTTCACCTCAGCCGAAGCAGCTACCTGATCTCCAAGATTGCTGTGCTGTTCTTTATCTCAGCCGTACAGACCGTACTTTTCATAGTCGTAGGGCATCTTATTTTGGAGATTCCGCTGACTGAGTTTCGTTACTGGTTTATTCTTTTCAGTACTTCTTGTTTTGCCAATGTGCTGGGTTTGAATATATCAGCTTCATTTAACTCAGCGGTAACGATATACATTTTAATTCCGCTGCTCATTATTCCTCAGTTATTGCTGAGCGGTGTCGTCATTGACTTCGATAAATTTAATCCGAAAGTGAGCCGTGTTTCGGGTGTGCCGTTAATCGGCAACATCATGGCATCGCGCTGGGCTTTTGAAGCCTACATGGTAACGCAGTTCAAAGACAACCCCTATGAAAAACTTTTTTATGAGTACGATAAAGAAATGGGGCAGTCGGATTATAAGCGCATTCTGCTGATACCCGAGCTTGAAACACGATTGTCCTATTGTTTAAATAACAGGCAACACTGGCGTAATCCGAATCATGCCGGTATGCAGAATGCCATTGCCTTGCTGCACAGCGGTATTAAAGATGAACTGCAGATTGTAGGGGAAGAGAACTTTCCTGAAATTGATCAGCTGGTGCCCGGGAAATTTGATTCTGCCTTGCATCAGAAAACAGCTCAGTTTTTGAGCAATCTCAGATCCTTTTACGTTCGAAAATACCAGCGAAACAGTGAGGAAAAGGAAAAGCTGACGGCTACCTTCCGCGCCACTCCTGCCGAAGAGGAGGCGTTTAATAAGTTACGGAATACGTACCAGAACAAGAAGGTGGAGGAAGCCGTGAAAAATGAAAAAACACCCAACCGGATTGTGGCGAGCAATGGCGTATTTATTCAGAAATGGAATCCGATCTTTAACGATGAACACCGCCCTCAGCACTATTTTGATTTCAACGCCAACCTCTATCAGCCAACCAAGCATTTTGCCGGTAGACTATACGACACGCTTTATTTCAACATTGTTATCATCTGGCTGATGACGATTCTGATGTACGTGGCCTTGTATTTCGATGCCTTGCGGAAAGTTATAGTACTGATCGAAAACAGACGCTACCGGAGACCCGACAGAACCTGATTTATCTTATTTTTGCCCCGGTTTATTTAACAAATTAATGATTAATAAAATGAGATACTTATTCGTAATGCTGTTGGCCGGTTTGCTGGCTTGCTCCGGCAAACAAGAAAGTACAAGCAATGAAGCTGCTGAAGTGGCTGATTCTGATGACTGGACCATGATGGATGATTTCCACATGGTGATGGCAGAAAGCTTCCATCCCTATAAAGACTCCGCTAATCTGGAGCCTGCTATCCGCCTGGCGCCTGAAATGGCTGAACTGGCTGCGCGTTGGAGCGAAAGTGAATTACCCGCTAAGGTGAACAACGAAGAGGTGAAAGCCTCACTGGGTCAACTCAAAGACGGTACTGCTGCCTTTGTAACTACGGTGCAATCAGGTGATAACGAGCAGATTGCCCGCGAACTGAAGACACTTCACGATATTTTTCACGACCTGCAGGATGCCTGGTATTCCGGTGATAATCATGGGCATCAGCACAAGCATTGATAATCCCTGCTCAGCACGGAACGGATAACTTTTTACGGCTCAAGTTGATAGTTAATAAGGTTTTCCGTTCCGCATGCTGAAAATTGCCTGGTCTCCCGAATACGTACTTCCCTTGCCCCCTAATCATCGGTTTCCGATGAGCAAGTACGAAGTGCTTCCTCAGCAACTGCTTTACGAGGGAACCTTGACTACATCCAATTTCTTTGCACCGAATCCGGTAGATGAAGTCCTGATCTCCCTCGCACATGAACAGGCCTACTGGCACAAACTAAAAACACTGTCATTATCACCACAGGAAATCAGACGAACCGGTTTTCCGCTGACAGAGGCATTAGTGAACCGGGAACTGTTGATTATGCAGGGCACAGTAGAATGTGCCCGGCAGGCCCTGGAAAATGGTGTGGCTATGAATATTGCCGGTGGCACACATCATGCCTTTACCAACCGGGGAGAAGGGTTCTGCCTGCTGAACGATATTGCTATTGCCGCACATTACCTGCTGCATCACGACCTGGTAAAAAGGATACTTGTAGTAGACCTCGATGTGCACCAGGGAAACGGTACTGCGCAAATATTCAGAGACGATGACCGTGTGTTTACCTTCAGCATGCACGGTGCCAATAATTATCCCCTGATCAAAGAAAGTTCAGATCTGGATATTGGTTTGCCTGACCGAACTGATGATAATTTCTACCTGAAAACGCTGGACATCAACCTGAAGAACCTGATTGATCAGGTTGAGCCGGAATTCATATTCTTTCAGTCCGGGGTAGATATCCTCGCCACCGACAAACTTGGAAAACTGGCGGTGACGCGGGAGGGATGCAAACAGCGCGACAGAATTGTATTGGAGACAGCCAGGAGAAATCGCATTCCGCTGGTGGCAAGCATGGGAGGCGGTTATTCTGATGATTTCCGAGATATTATTGAAGCTCATGCCAACACGTATCGGTTAGCACAGGAAATATTCTTTTAAACTATGCCTTTTACCTTTTCACATCCGGCCATTATTCTTCCTTTCGCCAGGTTAAAATCCTCCTTGATTTCCATGTCATGCCTGGTGGTCGGCAGTATGACTCCGGATTTTCAGTATTTTCTTCAAATGAAATTAAGCGGGAGGATAGGCCACACTTGGCACGGAGCGTTTATTGTTGATCTTCCGCTAGCCGTCCTGCTGGTATTTATTTTTCATCTTATTGTTAAAAGACCGCTGATTGATAATCTTCCGGCATATTTTAAATCACGACTTCTTGCACTCCGCGATTTCGATTTTTTTAACGGCTTCAAAGAAAATACGATAGGTTATTTGGTATGCCTGCAGATCGGGATTCTTTCCCATATATTCTGGGACAGCTTCACCCATGCCAACGCCTACTTCGTAGAACATATGGAGTTTCTGAGCTGGAATATTGACTATGAAGGAATGCCAAACCGACCGCTTTTTCGTTATGTACAGCATATCAGTACACTGATCGGAGGACTTATCCTTGGCTTGTTTTTTCATCACATGCCTAAACAGGAAACGCGCGGCAACATCAGCACGGGCTACTGGGTTTTGTCTGCGGTGTTTATGATTATTCCGTTTGTGATACGTTCGTTTTACGGATATCGTTTTTTTGGTGATTTTGTTGTTGCCTGTGTGAGCTCGTTTTTCCTTGGATTTATTATTGCCGGCACACTGAATCATTCTTTCTTCCAGCGCATCATTCTCCGTTTGTAGATTCACATCTGCTGCTTTTAAAAGTTAAT
>JALOMI010000182.1 GCA_025455465.1 Cyclobacteriaceae bacterium
ATTATAACAGACCATGAGCATAATAACGAGGCATAACATGGGTTTGACGTCAGGCGGGGTGACGTGCAAACTTGAAGCTTTGTGCTTCTGTTCAAGTTCAGTGCAGGTTGAATGTTTTATGCTCCGATACCCGCCCGAACGCAAAGCCCGAAAACATTAGCGTATAGTAATACAAGCCAGATAACTTGTTGAGTTGTGAAGCATAGAATCTATTTCGTGATACTGTTGACAGGAATAGCCTGTTCAAGTCAACCTTCAACAACAGCGCACGAAGCGGGTAGGGTAGTCAACAATGAACCTGGCTATGGCTGGACAAAAGTTCTGGACAGTGCCGACTGGAAGAAAAGTTATAATTTTCAACTCTTCAGCGTGGGCGACACCCTGTGGACTTTTCATCATGATGGTAATTGGTATTCCGTTGACGGCCTGAAATGGATAAAATCACCCCTTGAAAACGCCATCGGTAATCTGGCCTTTCTCGACTATGTGAAATTCAATAATTCCATCTACGGACTTGGACATTTTGAAGGTAATATTGAGTCCTTCACATTTCGAAGTACGATCTACAGAACAAAGGACTTTAACACGTGGGAAATACTTTCTAAAGAGAGTAATCTGCCAAAGCGATTTTTCTATCATCCATTTGTTTTTGAAAATAAACTATGGATAATCGGTGGAGAGGATCAATCACAGCACTATGCCGACATCTGGAATTCAACGGATGGCGTCACATGGACAAAGCAGAAGGATAACGTCAATTTTGGGAAACGAAGCGGGTCCCAGGTAGTAACACTGAAAAAGGTATTGTACTTACTCGGCAATGATGTCTGGAGCTCAACAGACGGTTTAAACTGGAAGTTGGTTACGCAGGAGATAATCCCAGGTGAACAACTGGTTGGCTACGCAGCGGTTGTCTATGATGAAAAAATATGGCTTTTGGGTTGCAATAGAAATGGACGGTTCTCAAGTCAGGTGTTAGTCAGTGAAAATGGCAGAGACTGGAAGGCGCAAACCGCACCGTGGACACCTCGCGGTGGTATTGCTGCCACAGTTTATCATGGGCGAATCGTTATGACTGGCGGCAAGTACGGTGGCACACCTGACCAACCCGACTTCAGATACAGTAACGATGTATGGACTCTTGAGCGAAAGGAATAACAGCCGCTCGCATCACGATCATTGAATGGCGGGGTTACATGTTTTATACTTCAACAGCGTCACTCGCAGAGGACGCTGATGCTATTTAAAACCGGTATCTTATTTTAGTTTTTATTATAAATCATTCGCAGTTACAGGTTGTCCAGCGTGCTTATACGTATAGCTGCTGCCTGTTTCTCACGTCAGTATCTGAAGCGTTATAGTAGCGATAATCTTACGTTATTCAACGTTATCAATTTTCTCTTGCGATTGTTTTTAAAATTCTTCCTTCCGAATCCACAAGTTCTACCATAAAAGGCATAGCGCCCGTGGCATGTGTAGAGCACGACAGGCAAGGGTCGTAGCATCGTATGGCGGATTCTACCCGGTTGAGCATGCCCTCCTCAATTTGATCACCGTGAATGTATTGCTGCGCAACATCTAGTATCGAGCGATTCATGGCGGGATTGTTTTGTCCGGTGGCAATGAGCAGGTTCACTTTTTTAATTTTACCGGTGTTTTCGGTAACGTAGTGGTGAAACAGCGTGCCTCTGGGCGCTTCGCTGCAACCAATGCCCACATGGTTGTTCCAACGGGCAAAGTGTTGAACATGCTTGTCGGTTATGAGTTTATCGTTTAAAATGATTTCGGCATCCTCGATACCGCTTAAGGCTTCAATCAAGCGGGCATAGTGAAAATAGAAGGTGCCGTGTACCGGCTTGCTGTTGTTGATTTTTTTAAATTGTTCGAACTCTGCTTGTGCCTCGGGGGTCTTCATGCGGGAAGCCACATTTAATCTCGCCAGCGGACCAACCCGATAAATTCCTTTTTCAAATCCATAGGGTTTGTAATACGGCATTTTTAAGTAGGACCAGTTTACCGAACGTTCGGCAATGAATTCCAGGTAACGTTTCGGGTCCACATGATCCTGCAGGATAATTCCATCTTCATCGACAAACCGCAGCTTTCCATCGTACAACTCATGCTGGCCGCCACTGCCAACCGTTCCAAGATAAAGCGTAGGTGTTGGTGAAAAGCTTTTCACCATCGCTTCATTTTCGTCATGAAATTTTTTAATGACGTTGATGCCGATATGAATGGTCTCCTTGGCTTCGGGGATCCAATTCAGTAAAGCCTTCCTGTTTTCCTCTGTTAATGGAAAGGCAATGCCACCGGGGGCAATGCCCATGGCATGAATTTTCTTACCGGTGATGCGTTCGCTGATTTCTTGTCCGAATTTACGTAAGCGTATCCCACGAATGGCCAGGTCACGGTATTTTTCGGCAAGGCCCAGAATATTTCTCCTGGCCGGATCACTGTCGTAGCCTAACAGAAAATCAGGTGATGACAGGTGAAAGAATGCCAGCGCGTGAGAAGAAATATTTTGACCGATATGCATGAGTTTTCGCAGCAAGTTTCCGGCATAGGTCGGTTCTACGCCTTGTATCATTTCGCATGCCTTGACGCTGGAAATGGTGTGACTTACCGGGCATATTCCACAAATGCGCGCAGAGATCACGGGCATTTCGGTGTATAATCTTCCTTCACAAAATTTCTCAAAACCCCTGAATTCATTGACGTGAAATCGTGCCTCGGTTACCTGGCCGCGGTCGTCCATCTGCAACGTGATTTTTGCATGCCCCTCAATACGGGTTACCGGTGAGATAACAATTTGCTTTTTAGTAGTACTATCCATGTTTCATCTTTTTTGCTTCGCTTAAGTCAGGAATTCGATCGTTAAGCAGTTCACTCAATACATAGAAAATGGCATCGGCAGAAGGAGGGCATCCCGGAATAAAATAATCCACTTCCACGATTTCCTGCAGGGGATACACCTTATCGTTTAATTTCAACAAGGCCCAGTGGTTGGGCACTTCGCCCGCATCATCATTGCTGACGGATCCCACATACGATGTTTCAATCACATCCTTCAGGTTGAAATAGTTGCGCATACCGGTAACGTTGGTCATGATGGCACAATCACCCAGGGAAATCAGGATTTTGGATTGTTTGCGGATGTGCAGTATTTCTTTCAGATGCTCATCGCTGGTAATCGCTCCTTCAACCAGGGCAATGTCTACCTCGGGAAATTCCTTGCCGTCCACGATGGGGCATTTTACGATGTCGGCCAGTTGGGCCACCTCCAGGATGCGTTCATCAATATCCAACAGAGACATGTGGCAGCCTGAACATCCACCCAGCCATACCGTTGCCAGTTTTTTCTTACTCATAATTTCATTTTCCTTTTCTCGATCAAATCACTAATAAATTCGGGTGCTTTATTCAACTGTCCCTGCACCACGGCTTTGGGCCATAGCGCACCCGTAGGACAGGCTTCTACACATTTGCCGCAATCCGAGCAGGTTATTGATTCTCCCCATGGCGTGTTGAAATCGGATATGATACGCACATTGGTTCCCCGGTTCATCACATCCCAATTGTAGGCTCCCTCAACTTCGGCACAAACCCTCACACACCGTGTACACACAATGCATCGATTATGATCCAGTACATATAATGGATGGGACGTGTCAACTTCGCATTGCGGAAACAGGTACGGATACCGTATGTGATCCATTTTTACATCGTAGGCCAATTTCTGCAGCTCGCAGTGACCGTTGGCAATACACACTGAACAGACGTGGTTGCGTTCAGCGGCAAAGAGCTCGGTGGTTATGCGCTGGTATCTTTTTATTTTTTCCGTGCTGGTGCGAATAATCATCTTGTCGGCAACTTTGGTCGTGCAGGCCGACATCAATTTGGAAACGCCTTCTATTTCGACCAGGCATAGCCGGCACGCGCCAACATCCGTAATGCCTTTTAGATGACACATCGTAAGTATGGTAATGTCATTTTCTTTGCATACTTCCAGGATGGTTCTGCCGCTTTCGGTTTCTATTGATCTGCCGTCAATTTGTAGGGTTAGCTTAGTCATTGACATGAAATTTGTACAGTGTTATGTAGAAGCAATGTGAAGTTTACTGCGATCGGGTATTTTATGGTTGCAATTCTTCAAATTGCCGTATTCTGTTTTCGTATTCTTCTCTGAAATGCCGCAGCGTACTCAGCAGTGGATTTGGTGCTGATGTGCCCAACCCGCAAAGGCTGCACTCTTTTACATAGTCTGCTAATTCTTCCAGGCGGTCCAGGTCGATTTTCGTTGCATGGTTCGTGCAAATCTTTTGCAGTAAGTCATGCATCATTTTTGTGCCAACCCGGCAAGGCACACATTTACCGCAACTTTCATCCATGCAAAATTCCATGAAGAAGCGGGCCACGTCAACCATGTCAGAGCTTTTGTCCATCACAATTAATCCACCGGAGCCCATGATAGACCCCAGGCTGAGTAACGATTCGTAATCCATTTTTACGTCCAGATGCTCGGCAGGAATGCAACCTCCGGAAGGCCCCCCGGTTTGTGCAGCTTTAAATTCACCGTCATCCTGCATGCCGCCCCCGATGTCGAATATTATTTGACGCAGGGTAGTGCCCATGGGCACTTCAATCAACCCTGAATATTTTATTTTACCCGCCAACGCAAAGACCTTGGTGCCGGCACTTTTCGGAGTTCCTATTTCACTGTACCATTCGCCACCCTGGTTGATGATGGGCGCAATACCGGCAAAGGTTTCGACATTATTGATTAAGGTTGGTTTGCCCCATAGACCGCTTTCGGCAGGATAGGGGGGACGTGGGCTGGGGGTTCCTCGTTTACCTTCAATGGAAGCAATCAGTGCGGTTTCTTCACCACAGACAAACGCACCGGCACCAATGCGTACCTGCACATCAAAAGAAAAATTGGTGCCCAATATATTGTTGCCCAATAGCCTGAGCTTCTTTGCTTGCTTTATCGCATTTTCAATTCGTTTGATGGCCAGCGGATATTCACCCCGTATGTAGGCATAACCCTGACTGGCGCCTACGGCATAGCCCGCTATGGCCATGCCTTCCAATACCCGGTGCGGATTGCCTTCCAACACACTCCTGTCCATAAAGGCTCCGGGGTCACCCTCATCACCGTTGCAGATAACGTATTTCTCCGCGCTGACGTACTTATAAACAGTTTCCCATTTAAAGCCAGTCGGGTAACCTGCACCCCCTCTTCCCCGCATTCGGCTATGCTTTACTTCGGCTATCACTTCTTCGGGTAGCATTTTAAACAAGACTTTATCCAGAGCACTGTATCCGCCAATGTTGAGATAATCGTCTATTTCTTCAGGGTTAATATCTCCGCAATCTTTTAATGCAATCTTTAGCTGCTTTTTAAAGAAGGGATCTTCATCCGCATTTAGAAATGGTTTTTCTCTTGAGTCGGAAAAAATGAGTAAATCTTCAATTGGCTTTTTATCGATCAATTGACGTTGCACTACGTACTGGATGTTTTTACAATCTACCTTTTGATAGATGGTATTGTCTGGTAAAAATTTCACCAGGGGTCCTTGATTGCATGGTCCCATGCATCCCGAAGGAACAGCGCTCACTTCATTTTCCAATCCTCGTGCTGTTATTTCTTCCTGAATTTTCTTCAGTACTTCCTCGGAGCCGGAGGAAATGCAGCCGGCCCCGCAGCAAACACATATTTTGTGTTTGTACTGCGCATTTTTTTGCTTCGCTTTATCGTACAGGGTTGTCAGTTCTTGACTGTTCATGATGCCGCTAGTTTGGATTTTATTTTTTGCGTTAACTCTTGCGGCTCCACTTTGGCCAGTACTTCATCGTCAAGTACTACTGCCGGAGCTATGCCGCAGGCTCCGATGCAGCGGGCAACCGCCACACCGAGTTTATTGTCGGGGGTAACCTGGCCGGAATGAAGGCCGAATTGTTTTTCGAGTTCGTTCACGATGGCCTGTGCGCCTTTCACATAACAAGCCGTGCCGGTGCACACCAGGCAAGTATGTTCTCCCTTTGACTTAAGCGAAAAGAAGTGGTAGAAAGTAACCGTTGAGAAGACGCGTGCCGGTGGCAGTTTTAATGCTTTGGTAATGTATTGCAAAACATTAAGGGGTAAGTAACCGAAGGCATTTTGTGCCGTATGCAAAATTTCGATTAAGGAGCCGGGGCTATAGTTTTCTTTTTTGATTTTATTCGCCAGAAATTTTACCCTTGGATCGTTCTTTGAAATTTCTGCTTCTTTTTTTGCTTTACGAACTCTCATAGTGCGGAATCAATCGTTTGCATTAGGAAATTTCACGTTGGTTGTAACCGTAAAATTCCATCTGCTGATAATTCATGAAGCTATTGATCCGGGCTTTACCTGAACATGATAAAAATCACAAGCACACACTAATAAAATCATTTTCCGTTTTTAGGTATACCGCAGCACCTGTCTGTCATACGCAAGGATACTGATACATTTATGCCCCGGTGATTTCTGATAATGGATTCTGAATAGTAGTTTTAAGGTGATGATCTTAACGTATCACCGATAACTATAACTGTCTTTAAATAGACGAAAAGCAAAAATGAAAGTCCATATTTTACCCATCAGCGTCACTCGCAGAGGAAGCTGATGCTATAAATGCACCGGTATCTGCTCTCAGTTTATTATACATCATGCGAAGTTTCACATTGTCCATCGTGCTCATGCTTTCGGCCGCTGCCTGTTGTTCAGGTCAGTACCTGAAGCGTTTTAGCAGCGGCAATCTTACGTTATACTATGAAGAGTATGGTACAGGGCCGGCACTGTACATTTTGTCGGGC
>JALOMI010000183.1 GCA_025455465.1 Cyclobacteriaceae bacterium
TTCTTCTTTTTCCAGGTAGGGTTGCGATAGCGGATACTCTTCGCGCAGCAACACATAGGCCCGCATGCTCAGACGCAGCGTAACCCAGATCTCCTTTCGCCCGCTGATGCCGAAAATATCGGTGTTCGTTTTTTTGTGAAGCTTGCTGTATTTGTAAGGCTTGTCGAGGATCACCACATCCCCAATGCGTTCGAGCTTGAAGTATTTGCATTGCTTGTCTTTCGTATCCAGCGCCAGTACGGACTGAAAGCCTTCTCCGAACTGAAAGGGCTCCACCATGCGGTCAGTAATCTCCTGGCTGTTGGCCGAGTGGTAGTTTTTCAGTATGACCTGGCTTTTAGCCTCAACGGCTTCCGATAATTTGCGGAACATTTTCGCTACACGCAGTTTTAAAAACTGTTCGGGTACATCCTTCGCTTCGGAGTGGAAGGCCAGTTTCTTCAGTAAGGTGCCACGCAACGGGTGACTGTTCGCTGCGCTTTGAATAAGCTGGCGAAGGATAGTGACTTCTTCCAGCGTAAAGCGGCTCTCCGGATCTTCCCCGTCCTCGCGATGCACAAAGTAGCGCCCGTGAAAATCCTGATCGATGATGAAGCCTATCTCCGACAGCAAGCGAAAGTAACGGTAGATGGTTCGCGGTGATGATTCAAGTTGCAGCGCAAGCTGATCGATCGTCCGGCCACCCCCTTTCAATAAGCCGATGAGTTGAAAGACACGTAAAATTTTTGCCTGGGGAATCATATACTTATGAAGACACTTTGTTAATCCAGTAAATTTTTCAGGCGCTCCAGTTCACGCACGTTGGCCGGGGTATAGATATTATCCACAATGCCTTCTTTTTCGCGTGCTGTCAGCCGCCAACTCAGGGATGCCCGCGCATTGTTCTGACGCAGGCTGTCCATTTTGCTCAGCACCGGTGCGTACGATTCAATCTGGTATTGCAGATCAATCCTATCGATGGGTTTGGTGAACCAGGTTTTGGCAAAGCCGAGGTACGTATCGTTGCTGATGTCCTGAAAATTTTCAAAGTTGTTATAGACCGTGCTGATGGGTTGGGTCAAGGCATCCAGTATTGACTGGCTGGTGCGCTCAGCGATTTCACCCAGTTTCGGTGAATCGCGTATGGATACGACAACTACACCGGAAGTATTTTCGGAAATCCAGTCTTTGAAAGCGTAGAGGAAGCGCACGGCATCCGAAATACCAAAGTTGTCAGAAATGCCGGCATCCATAATCTGAATGGAGGGATTGGTTGGTAAGGTGGTGTTTGGTGTGATGTACGGAAACGTTGCACTCATGCGCAATGCCGAGAGGAACCGAAGATTTCCGGCACCGTGATCGCGGAACAGGGAAAGAAAGTCCACCCCGGCAATTTTCCATAAAGCATAATCCGGGTATGCGTCAATAACGGAATTCAGGTAGGTTACCCGGTGCGAAGCGATAAACAGTTTCCTTCCGTCATTGATAATGGTTGGAGACAGCACCAGCAACGGTATCAGGGCATCATGTTCCGGTTGATAATACGAGGAAATGGGTTTGTCCATCAGCCGCTCGGTAATTACATTCAGTTGTTCTTCAAACGTATAGCTGCGGTCTCTCCGGTAGGTATTTCCGGCATATTCGAACCGGTTGAAACCGGTGAAAACATCATTCACCAGCAAACTGTAGATAAGGGGGTTGAGGTTATCGGAAGACAAGCTGCTGCGATGTCGTATCGCATAAGGGTTAATACCCTCACCCTGTTTCTGCCGAAGCTTCAGTTCCCGGAAAAAACTCGCCCCGATGAGACCGCCTGAAGCCCCGGAGATCATGATGCTCTTCTCAAAAAGCTCGCCTTGCGATATGCTGTCGGCAATCTGCAAAGCGGTTAATGTCCACAGCGCGGCACGTTTACCCCCACCGCTGGTGCACAGAAATACCATCTTCGGAGGTTCTCCGACAGGAAATTTTTTCCTCCAGTTTTCCAGCATGGTGAGTGTGCTTTGCCGGTCGCGGGCGAGCTGGGTGGGTTCATGCAGTTCGCGCACGTATTCATTGTTGTAACTGACTGCCGGCCGGGTGTAATCAAGTCCGAAAGCCTCGTAACGCTTCGAGAAAAAATCCTGCCCGGCCAGGTAATTGATAACAATAAACACAAGGATACCTGCGGTAGAGGCCCATCCGCCAAACCAATAGGTGAACGCTCCGGAGAGCATCACAAAAATGGTCAGGAAGATCACAGCCGTGGCGGCAGCCGGAATCTGGAAGGCCGGGTTGTCTTTGAAAATACCCAGCACAAGAACCACTGCGATGATGAACACCTGGATGATTACCAGGTTGAGGTGGTTCTGATCGAATACCTGGATAATGGTTGACTTATCATAAAAACCGGTATCATCCACTTTCCGGATACGAAGATTATAATCAAGGTAGTTGTCTACACGCACCTGCCGTTTGCGGGCGACATCCAGTTTGCGCATGGCACTGGCCCGTGTTACCTGAACGCTTTCCTTTAGTTTTTCGTCAATACGGCACACGACATACCGGAAGATGTCTTTGTTGGTCAGCCAGAAGTAAATAAAAAATACGAAGGTCGTCAGCGCAAAGCCGGAGACCAGGCCGGCCATGTTCCAGAACAGTTCCAGGCGGGTGGTGTACTGGTTATTGAGCTGAAAGCTGAGTACATAGTACAGGTAGGTGATAATAAAGACCAGCGGAATAATGCTGTTGTTCAATGCGAACTTGGTAAACGGCCGCGAAAGCGTTCCCACAAAGGAAAAGCGGTGCCCGTCCATAATGTAGCAGGTGATGTGGAAGGCTACGGTGAAGCCGGCCAGCACATTGCCGACAATGAAGAAGCTCATGAAACTGATCTCATTCAGGTATTCCGGATCGAGGAACAGGTAGGGAATGCCTAAGTATTGTCCGAATTGACCGGTAATCATCGCAAAGAGGATGATCCAGCAGAGAATGAGTACATGGTTGCGCCTGATGTTATTAAACAGCAGCTGTAAGGGGAAGGAATAAATAAAGGCTTCAGAATAGTACCGGAGTCTTTGCATAGGGATATTGTGTAAAAGGTAGCACATTTTCGGCTGAGTCCGATGGAATTTATCGGGAATCGTCACAAGTTGTCAATCGTCTTTTCTTTCTTGCGGCCATTCTGTTACTTGTGATGATGTCTGAAAAAACCTTCACCATTTACCGCAGTTCGGCCGGCAGCGGCAAAACCTATACGCTGGCGAAAGAATACCTGAAACTGGCGCTTCAGTACCGTGCGGATTACTTCCGGCATATCCTGGCGGTAACGTTCACCAACAAGGCTACGCAGGAGATGAAGGAGCGCATCCTGAAATACCTGAATGCCTTTGTGCATGGCAAGGAGACAACACTGGCCGCTGAACTAAAGAACGAGTTGAAACTGGATGACCAGGCCTTTCTGCAAAACTGCCATGAGTTGCGCGGACTGATCCTGCACCGCTATTCCCAGTTCTCCATCAGTACCATCGATTCGTTTTTTCAGAAAGTCATCCGGTCGTTTACGCGTGAAGCCGGGCTGGCCGGTGATTTCCGGCTGGAGACGGATCATGATGCCGTGCTGGAGGCAGTGATTGATATGCTGGTGGCGGATCTGGGTAAGGATAAGGAGATGACGCAATGGCTGGTGGAGTTTTCGTTCAACAGCCTGGAAAACGACCAAGGGTGGGATGTGCGCAGGTCGTTGATGGAGTTTGCCAGGCAGGTTTTCCGGGAAGAATACAAACTCATCGAACCGGACCTGGTGCGGATCACATCACAGCCCGATTTTTTCAAAACACTTTTGAGCGGGCTTCGAAAAGAACAACAAGTTTTTATCCACACCGTTCGTGAGAAATTCCGAGAAGGGTATGCACTGATTCAATCTCACGGACTGGAAAAATCAGACTTCTGGAACGGAACGGGTTATACGTTTTTTGAGAAGTACAAAGACATTAAAAAAGTAAGCGATTTTGATGACCCGGGTGTACGGGTGACGCGCGATCTGGCTTCCGTTGACAAGTGGCCGAAGAAAGACAGCGAACGTAAAGACGAGATCACCGCGCTGGCCCTGGAAAAACTGATGCCGTTGCGGGAAGAGATTCTGGAGTACCGTGAGAAGAAATTGGCTGCGGCCTTATCGGCTGAGCTTGTCATTGAAAATTTCTACGCTTTTGGTTTACTGGCAGACATTTCCCGCAAGCTCATCGAGTACAAAGCAACCAACAACCTCATGCTGCTGGCGGATGCACCCGTATTTCTGAACGGCTTGATTGGCGAGAGTGAGACTCCTTTTATCTATGAGAAAGTCGGTTCGTTTTACCGTCACTACCTGATCGATGAATTTCAGGATACCTCAGGCATGCAGTGGAAGAATTTTTATCCCCTGGTCACGAACAGCCTCGATTCGGGTTACCGCAGCCTGGTAGTGGGTGATGTGAAGCAGGCCATCTACCGCTGGCGCGGTGGCGACCTGAAACTGTTGCAGCAGCAGATTGCGGGGCACATCGGCAGTGAACGCGTGCAGGTAGAGAACCTGCCCGAAAATTTCCGCAGCCTGAGAGGCATTGTCGAGTTCAACAACCTGTTTTTTGAAGAGGCCTCCCGCCAGGTGGCCGCTATGACTTCCGGCACCATGGCCGCTGACGTCTACCTGGATGTTAAACAAAAGACCGGCAAGTCGGAGGAAGGCATCGTTGATGTGCGCTTTTTGGACAATGATACCCGCAGTGATGCAAAATTTGAGAAGCTCGCGCTGCAGGAAATGACCCGTCAACTGGAATACCTGCAAGAACAAAGTGTGCCCCTGCGTGACATCGCCATACTGGTACGCAGCAACCGCGAAGGACAAAAGATTGTTGCTCATTTACTCGACTACAAATACTCCGGGGAAGCGAAGCCTGAACTGGCTTATGATGTGATCTCGAATGAATCGCTGCGGCTCGATGGCAGCGCCTCCGTCAGTTTGCTGCTGGCGGCCATGCGCTTTCTTCACAATCCGGATGATAACATCGCCCGGGCCGAGATGGCGTTTGAATATCATCGGCTGACGCGAACGGAACAGCCGGTGGGCAGTGAGGTATTCAGCATCACCAACCTGGAGCGGCTGAAGAAAATGATACCGGCTGCACTCGTAAAGGACCGTGCGGCACTGAAGAAGCTGCCGCTGTTTGAATTGGCGGAAACCCTTATCGCACTGCTCGGGATCCAGGATCAGGAAGGGGAGTTGCCCTATGTGCAGGCTTTCCAGGAACTGGTGCTGAACTTCTTCACCCGCGAGCGCAACGACCTGGAGGCATTCCTGCAGTGGTGGGATGAACATGCCGGCACGGATAAAACATCACTGAAATCATCCGGAGCGGTGGATGCCGCACAGATCATGACTATTCACAAATCCAAGGGGCTGCAGTTTCCATACGTGCTCGTGCCCTTCTGCAGCTGGAGCCTCGACCACGGCAGCCAGGGGCCGTTGCTGTGGGTGAAGTCAGAAGAAGGCCTGTACCGCGATGCCGGTTATCTGCCGGTGCGGTACAGCAGCAAGCTCAGCGAGACAAAGTTCACTGCCTATTGGGCCGAAGAACAGCTGCACAGTTACCTCGATAACCTCAACCTGTTGTATGTAGCGTTCACCCGTGCCGAGCGCGGGTTGTACATCCTGGCGCCTGTTCCATCAAAAGGACAGCTCACCGGAAAAGATGAGGCCACGAAAGTTAGCGGATTGTTGTATCAATGCATAAAAGCTTCATCTGAACTGGCTGTTCACTGGAACGAAGGAGCAAAGCATTACGCGCGTGGTGTGATCAGCGCGGTGGAAAAGAAAGCGGAGCAGTCAGCGCAGGACATGCTTCACTTAAGAAACTATCCCGTATCGCGCTGGCGTGATAAACTGGTGATCCGGCAAGCCGGAAAAAGGAATTTTGATATACCGGCTGATGCACAGCAGGAGAAAATAAGCTACGGCATACACATGCACGAATTGCTGGCACGGATAGAATTCCATGATGCCCTGGAAGTAGCTCTGGAACAGGCCGTGATGGAGGGCATCCTAACATCGGCTGACAAGCAGCGTGCTGCGGAAGAATTGAATGCCTTATTCAGCAATTCCGTCATCGCTTCGTGGTTTGACCGGGAATGGGAAGTGCGCACGGAGGTGCCCATCCTGCAGCCGGGCGGAAAGGAAAACCGCATCGACCGGCTGCTGACGAAAGGCAGCCAGGCAGTGGTAATCGATTATAAGACAGGCTCACCGACCCACATGGACCAGGAACAAGTTCTGGCTTACATGAACATCCTGAAGCAGATGCATTTTGCCGAAGTCAGCGGCTACGTGTTGTATGTGCGTACCGGTGATGTGGTGGAAGTCAAAAGTGGAAAAGCGAAAGGTGTGAAAAAGAAAGATGAGGGGCAGTTGGGGTTGGGTATTTAAAAACCCCTCCGTCATGTGCTGTGCTGGGACACCTCCCCTTAAAAAGGGGAGGAAGAGTTGGGTGAGTGATTATAAAATTCTCCCCCTGAAAGGGGAAGCCTGCGACAACAGACTATGAGCACAAACTTTCAAGGGGGTAATAAACTGCATAACAATGGGTTACCTGTATAACCGAAAATATCTGGAGTCAAGACGAAGAGAATTACGCAATAATTCAACTTCGGCTGAAGCTGCTTTGTGGCTAATGCTCAAGAATAGGCAACTGGAAGGCCGAAGAGTCAGAAGACAGTTTAGCGTTGGGAATTACATTCTTGATTTTTATTGTCCGCAGGAGAAGCAGGCTATTGAGTTGGATGGAGAATATCATTATTCAGGTAATATAATTGAGCGAGATAAGAAGCGTGATGAACACATT
>JALOMI010000184.1:0-2014 GCA_025455465.1 Cyclobacteriaceae bacterium
TGTAATCCGTTGGATGGAACCCACCGCATGGGAACAATCGGCCTGCCGATGCCCAGCACAGAAGTGGTTATTATGGATGATAACGGAAATGCAGTACCACGGGGAGAAACCGGTGAAATTTGTGCCCGCGGGCCGCAGGTGATGTCCGGGTACTGGCAAAAAGATAACACCGGTGTGTTTTTCCCCGGAGGTTGGTTCCGCACCGGTGATATTGGTTGTATGGATGAAGATGGTTTCTTTAAGATTGTTGACCGCAAGAAGGATATGATCAAAGTATCCGGATTCAATGTGTTTCCAAGTGAAGTGGAAAATGTACTGGCCGGGCATCCGAAAGTGCTTGAAGTAGCCTGCATCGGAGTTCCCGATGAAAAGTCTGGCGAAGCGATCAAGGCCTTTGTGGTGAAACGTGATGCCTCACTGACTGTCGAGGAACTCCGCAGTTTTGCGCTGGAAAATATGACCAACTACAAGGTGCCCAGGCATGTTGAATTCCGGACGGAGCTGCCCAAAACCAATGTGGGTAAAATTCTCAGGCGGGCACTGAAAGAGGAGGAAGCCAAAGCCTGATTAGATTTATTACAGGGTATTTTCTTTTCGTAAAGGGGTATTTAAATGACGGATACCCCTTTATTTTTGCGCCTTAATTTTCAAACCATGAGATCATTCTACTTGCTCACATTATTCTCCCTTATTCTGGCTGCTTGCAGCACTGCTAAAAAGGAAGATGCCGCTGCAGAAAATGAGGCAGATACGCTTCGCTATCCGCAGGAGACGCATTTCCGGAATCTGCGGCAACTTACGTTTGGCGGGGATAATGCTGAAGCCTACTGGAGTTTCGATAATACCATGCTAACGTTCCAGTCCAATTATAAAACCTGGGGTGTAAACTGTGATCATATCTTTTATACTGCGCTTGGACAGGACGACCTGAAGAACAACCGGCCGACCATGATCAGCAATGGGTTGGGCAGAACAACCTGTTCGTATTTCATGCCCGGTAATAAAACAATACTGTATGCTTCCACCCACCTCGGTGGTGATGAATGCCCGAAAGATCCGGAGCGTGTGCCCGGTGGTAAATACCTCTGGCCTATTTTTCCCAGCTACGATATTTTTGTTGCTGACCTGAATGGAAACATCATCAAGCAACTGACCAGTGAGCCCGGATACGATGCAGAAGGCACGGTATCACCGAAGGGTGATAAAATTGTGTTCACGTCAACGCGCAATGGCGATCTCGATTTGTACACCATGGACATTGACGGCAGCAATGTGAAGCAGATCACCTTTGATCTGGGTTATGACGGTGGTGCTTTCTTTTCTCCCGATGGCAGCAAGATTGTATTCCGTGCTTCCCGCCCCAAAACAGAAGAGGACATCAAGGAATATAAAGACAACCTGGCGAACGGATTGGTAGCTCCCACCCAGATGGAGATATTTATTTGCAACGTTGATGGCTCCGACCTGCGTCAGATCACCAACCTGGGCAAAGCCAACTGGGCTCCGTTCTATCATCCGTCAGGCAAGAAGATCATCTTCTCTTCTAATCATCACGGAGAGCGCGGATTTAAATTCAACCTGTTCATGATCAACGAAGACGGCAGCGGCCTGGAGCAGATATCCTTTGATGAGGTATTCGATTCCTTTCCGATGTTTTCGTATGACGGAAAGAAAATCGTTTTCTCTTCCAACCGGAATAACAACGGCACCCGCGATACCAACCTCTTTGTTGCTGACTGGGTAGACTGATCTCTTAGTAAATAATTGGATTAATGCACTGATTTCTCAATCAGTTCATTCCGGTACCGGCTGAAGATTGCCGATTTGGAAATAAATCCGAGATACCTTCCTTTTTGGGTAACGGGAAGATTCCAGGCCCCGGTGGCATCAAAGGTTTTCATTACACCATCCATGGAGTCTGTATGCTGCAGCACCGCGGGAGGCTTTCGCATCAGTTCCTTCACGGAAACGACATCATACTGCTCGGTATTAAACATGATGTCGCGGATGGCAT
>JALOMI010000184.1:2032-13449 GCA_025455465.1 Cyclobacteriaceae bacterium
CTACCGGAAATATATTTCGGGTGGTGCGCTCAATCAGTTTCACCAGATCGCGCAGGGTAGCCTGATCACTGATCGTCTCGAAGTTTTTCTCGATCAGGGATTCCAGGGATAAGTCGGATAAAATTTTCTTGTCACGGTCGTGAATCAGGGCAGCACCGCGTTCGGCCAGTTTCTGACTTTCAATGGATTCCGGCATGAAATAACGCGACACAACATAACTGATCGATGAGACCAGCATCAGCGGAATCATCAGTCCGTAACCACCGGTAACTTCAGCGATAAGGAATATAGCAGTAAGCGGTGCATGGAGCACACCACTCATCACACCGGCCATTGCCACCAGGGTGAAGTTACTCTCTGGGATGTTCCCAAGGTTGAGCATGTTCACCAGGCGAGAGAAAAAGAATCCGAGAAACGCTCCGGACATCAGTGATGGAGCAAAGTTGCCACCGTTCCCACCGCTGCTGATGGTGGCACCTACAGCAACTGATTTCGCCAGCATAACAGCGCCAACAAAAAACAGAATTACCCAGTCGTTTTTAATGTAGCTGCTTAGCACGCTGGTGATGAACAATTCATGCGTATCGCTTTCCGACAGGGCCATAACGGAGGTATATCCTTCACCAAACAGCGGAGGGAAGAGCAGGATCAGAACAGCCAGAATGCCTCCGCCAACAACTGTTTTCAAATAGGGATTGTTGCGTTTGGAAAACCACTTATCCATGCGCAGAAATACGCGCGAATGATAACTGGCAAGCAGCCCGGCAGCAATGCCGAGCAGGATGTAATACGGAACATTTCTGAAGTTGAAAGGCACCTGTGATTTAAATGTCATCAGTACATCTTCCTGCGAAAGAACATTGGAACATAATGCCCCTGTTGCTGCAGCAATGATCAGCGGAATAAATGCGGTGGCGCTGATATCCAGCAACAGAATTTCAATGGCAAACAGCACTCCGGCTATAGGAGCATTGAAAGCCGCAGCAACACCGGCTGCAGCTCCGCAGGAAAGCAGCAAGGTGCGCTGCCTGTAATTCAACTGATAGGTGCGTGCATAGTTGGAACCAATAGCAGAACCCGTAGTGGCAATAGGCGCTTCCAAACCGGAAGAACCACCGAAGCCAATGGTTAACGCACTGGTGATCACATGGGCGAACATGTGAAACGGGGCGATCAGACTCGATTTCCGAGTGATGGCATACAGCACAAACACATTACCTTTTTCAAATACATGACGGTGAAAACGCTGAACATAGGCTACCGTTAGTAATAAACCGATGAACGGCAGAAACAGGTAAATGGAAAGCTGAAAGGGAAGGGCTATATCACGCGTGACTGACTTGTTAATAAAGTGCACCAGTGACTTCAGGATGACAGCTGCAATGCCGGCAGTCAATCCAACGAGAATACTGGACAAGATAAAAAACTGCCGTTCACTGAGCCGGTGCTGTACCCATTCAACAACTTTTGTGTGCCGAGCAAACCAGTATTTGATACCAGGCATTAATCAGAAAAACAGTCCAAGGCCAAAATATTTATCAATGATTAAAATGGATAAACCGCCCAGTAAGATCGGGCAGACATAACCGATCATAATGTGCAGGTAGTTCCTGAGGAACGTTCGCATGTAGATCGGGTTGCCTTCTGCCAGTTCATTGTCCATGTTGGTAATCTTCCATTTGGTCACAATGAACAGGCACATCAGGCAGCCGCCAATGGTCAGGCTGATGTCGCACATATCAGAGATGAAGGTGAGGAAGTCACGATTCAGGTAGAACGGCAACTCATTCAAGGCCGGCACCATACCCTGGCTCATCATGGTAGGCAGACCGAGGATAAAAATCACTATCGCCAGCACCCATACAATACGCGATCTGCGCATCTTCATCTGGTCGACAAAGTAAGTGGTAGGTACTTCCAGCAGGGAGATGGTGGACGTCAGTGCGGCAAAACACAACAACAGGAAGAATGAACCTCCGATAATCCGTCCGAGCAGCGGCCCCATATCGTGAAATACCTCCGGCAATACAATAAACACCAGGGCTGGGCCTTCCGTAGGGGAGATGTTCTGTGAAAATACCATGGGGAAGATCATGAATCCTGACAGGAAAGCCACCATGGCATCTGCAAAGGAGATGATCGCAGCAGAAGAGACGATATTTTGATTTTTACCCACATAGGAACCGTAGGTGATCAGTGCCCCCATGCCTAACGATAGTGAGAAGAAAGCCTGCTTGAGGCCGTCAAAGATGGTTTGGGAACTGATTTCGTCCAGTTCAGGCACCAGGTAAAATTGTACACCTGCCCAGGCGTTATCGAGGGTAAGACTATATATAATGAGCAGGATAAGGATCGTATACAGGGCGGGCATCATAATCTTGTTAGCCCGTTCCACACCTTTTTGAATACCCTGCGACACCACAAAGGCGGTAATCACCATAAACCCCAGGGAGAACCACAGGTTATCACTGATATCGTTGACATAATTCCCGAAGAAGTTTCCGAAGTCACCCTCGTTGAGCAGGCTGCCAAACGAGATTTCCAGGAAATACCCGAACGCCCATCCGGCCACGACATTATAAAAGGAAAGGATGAAGATCCCGGCAATGATGCCGAAGAGTCCGAGGTACCCCCAACGTTTTCCGCCCAGGGCCGAATAGGATCCGTAGGCATCGCGCCTGGCTGACCGGCCGATGGCAATCTCACCGACCATAACCGGGAAGCACAGCAGGAAGATGAACAACAGGTAGATGAGGAGAAATGCCGCGCCACCGTTTTGTCCGGCCAGGTAGGGGAAGCGCCAGATGTTACCCAATCCTACGGCCGACCCGGCTGCCGCAAGAATGAAACCTACACGACTTGAAAAACTTCCACGGTTGCTCATGTGTTAATACAGGTGAAATCGAAAAATAGGCCTTAATGTGTAATAATCAAAAATTACCGGGGCAGCGAAGACTATGATTAAAGGATGTTTACCTTTGGTATGATTTTTTACTACACGGGCAGTGCCCACAAAAGACCCGGGGCAGTGGCGAGGTTATGGATGAATTCAGAAAATTAACAACTCAGGAAAAAGCACTTCGGATTAATCTCCGTAGAGATATCTACGGCTCCTTTGCCGAAATCGGTGCCGGCCAGGAAGTGGCGGCCAATTTTTTCAAGGCCGGTGGTGCTTCCGGCACTATTGCCAAAACCATGTCAGCCTACGACATGAAATTCAGTGATGCCATCTACGGACAATGTGAACGGTATGTCTGCGAACCACGGCTGATCCGTATGCTCGATCACGAGTATGCGTTATTGGCAGAACGCCTGCCGCACCGGGTGGATGATACCAGTTTTTTTGCTTTTGCCAACACGGTTGAAATACTGAACTATGAACGCACCAACCAGGCACATGGATGGATTGGTTTGCGCTTTCAGAATACGCCAAAAGGTGATTACAACGACCTGATCATCCACGTGAAGATGCACGACAACGACCCGTTGCTTCAGCAATATGCACTGGGTGTTGTCGGTGTGAATATGATCTATGCCTGCGCGTTCTTCTCCAATGCCGAGCAGATCCTGATGTCGCTATTGGATGGACTCAGTACAAAGCGTATCGAAATTGATATGTTCCGCATCACAGGTCCGGATTTCCGCACGGTCGACAACCGACTGATGGCGCTGAAACTGGTTAAAAACGGGTTTACACGCGCTGCTATGTTTGGACCGGATGGTGAAGTGATGCAGCCTGCCGATGAATTGTATAAAAAGCATGTATTGGTTTTACGCGGCAGGTTTCGTCCGCCTACCCATGTTAATGTGGATATGCTGTTGGCCGCTCGCAGGCACTTCAAGCATGAGCCGGATGTTGATCGTTCCAAAATTGTTGTACTTACTGAACTGACGCTGCACGATTTAAGTACCGATGGAAACATTGATGAGAAGGATTTCCTCGAGCGCGCGGATATCATTTGCTCGTTGGGGCAAAATGTTTTGATTTCCAACTACTTCGAATATTACCGGTTAACGGATTACCTCACACGCATTACAAAAGGCAAGAAGATCGGAATTATTCTGGGCATCAATGCACTGGTGAAAGTCTTTGATGAAAGCACCTATGAAAATGTGCGTGGCGGACTGTTGGAATGCTTTGCTTCCTTGTTTGGTGCTGGTGTTAAGCTTTATATCTACCCTGCACTCACCAGCGATGGAAACCTGTTAACGTTAACGGATTTTGAGGCTGGTCTCCCGGATCGTCTAAAAAGTCTCTTCCGTTACCTCATGGACAACAACAAGTTGGAAGACATCCGCGATGCCAACGTTAAAAATCTTCACATCATATCCGATCATGTGCTGGCAATGATCAAAAAAGGGGAGACGGGTTGGGAAAAATACGTTCCGCACAAAGTGGCAGAAGCTATTAAAGAACGCGGACTATTTGATTACCAGATGCCTGACCGGGTGGAGGTTGCTTCCTGACGAGCAAATTATCTCATTACATCACTATTCTTTCAGCGTAGCAAAATACCTCCTCGCTTCCGCCATAACTTTTGGTGCCAGAACAAAACCTGAAAGCATAGTCGGTATGGCCATCAGGGCATAGGCAATATCAATGATATTCATGATGTCCTGCATCGAAGCTATAGCCCCCAATACGATGGTTAACAGGTAGAAATAATTATACCACTTGCTGGCTTTAACACCCGGCATGGCTGTGTTAAATGCATTGGCCGTCAACGTTACACCGCTGCCATCGGTCGTTTGCCAAACTCCGGTAGCCAGTATCGCTAAGGCTGTCAGCGTGCAAACAAGCAAAGTATCAATGGCGGGGCTTAACATAGAAACTAAACCCTCGCGAATGGGTTCTGTACTCTTGGACGCTCCCAGTGCCATCGGTGCTGTACCAATGCCGGCTTCGTTGGAGAATGAGGCTCTTCGTATACCGGCAATGATCAGTCCGCCAACAATGCCGCCCAAGGCAGGTTTGCCGTGGTAGTTATCGGCAGTAAAGGCATCGCTGACAATCAGCCACAGGTAGGAGGGAATATCGCTGATGTGCATGATCAGGATACTGAATACAGCGAGAAAGTAAATAACAATCATCAACGGCACCATTTTACCTGCCCAGTTACCAATGCGCTGAATGCCACCAAGGATAACGATGCCGGCAAAGAACATGATGGTACAGCCAATAATAAAATGCGGTGTGCGAATGGTGAATCCCAGTAAGTTGAATGTAGCTGCTTTAATCGATTCTGATTGTATGCCAATATCTACGATAGCCTGTGTTAACTGATTCGCTTGAAAAATAGGCAGGCAACCTACCTGACAGCATACGCTGAAAAGTATCGCAAGCGGTTGCCACTTTTTGCCCAGTGCTTCACGAATAACATACATGGGACCGCCCTGAATCACACCTTCAGAATCTTTTCCACGGTACATAATCGACAGCGTGCTGGTAAAAAAATTAGTAGACATACCGACAAGAGCCGTGATCCACATCCAGAACAACGCACCAGGTCCGCCTATGGAAATAGCGGCAGCAACACCGGCAATATTTCCCATGCCTACCGTTGACGCAAGCGCAGTTGATAAAGCCTGGTATGGGTTGATTTGTCCGGGATCATTCGGATTGGCATACTTGCCACGCAGAATGTTGATGGCATGTTTGAAGTATTTGTATTGAACAAAACGCGATTTGAAAAGAAAAAATAAACCGCCAAGGATCAACAGAAAGGCAACAGGCGTGTAGATCTCGTTGGCGATTAAGGCAATGTATTCACTCATCAATCAGGTCGGGTTAGCGTGCTAAAAATAGACAATTATATGAATTCAACTAATGCCATTCGTGTGGCATACAGCGATTGCGATGACGTTAAACAGTGAAAATGCTGATAAATGGGTTAACCTATAATAGGAAATGTTTCAGCGCTTGATTTATGATTTTGTGATCATACTTTAAAAATTGATAACCACCATGTTTATCAGATTGTTGTGTGATAAGCAAACCGAAAAAAGAGAGGCGAATGTAGCTGAAAAAGAAATCTTGCAAGCCTTGGAAGATGCCGTTGAACGCGGATGGAATTTGATTTTTTAAATTTTTACGGATATTTGACCCCCTCGATAGATTTATTGTTATGGCGAAAAACCTTGTAATTGTTGAGTCCCCTGCGAAAGCGAAGACCATTGAAGGATATCTTGGAAAGGAATTCAAGGTGGCTTCCAGCATGGGGCATGTGCGCGACTTGCCGAAAGGAAATGGTGCCATTGATATTGAAAACGGATTTATTCCTACCTATGAAGTAAGTCCGGATAAGAAGGAGATCATTCAGAAACTGAAGAAGCTGGCTTCCGATGCCGAGATGGTGTACCTGGCGAGTGATGAAGACCGTGAAGGAGAAGCCATCGCCTGGCACCTGAAAGAATCACTGGACCTGAATGACGAGAAGACGCGCAGAATAGTTTTTACGGAAATTACGAAGAAGGCCATTCTGAACGCGCTCGAACATCCGCGCGGAATTGATATCGATCTGGTTAATGCCCAACAGGCCAGACGTGTGTTAGATCGTCTGGTAGGATATGAGTTGTCTCCGATTCTCTGGAAAAAAATCAAAACAGGATTATCAGCAGGGCGTGTGCAATCCGTTGCTGTTCGATTGGTTGTTGACCGCGAGCGTGAGATTACTGAATTCAAAACCAGGTCAGCATTCCGGGTAACGGCACAGTTTGACCTGGGCAACGGAAAGACATTGCAGGCCGAACTGCCTGAACGTTATGACACAGAAAAGGAAGCACACGATTTTCTGACCAGTTGTATCGGTGCTCAATTCTCAATAGCGGATCTGCAGACCAAACCGTTGAAGCGCTCACCCGCACCTCCGTTCACTACATCAACGCTTCAGCAAGAAGCATCGCGTAAGCTTGGTTTCTCGGTAACGCAGACCATGACGGTTGCACAGAAGCTTTACGAAGCAGGTAAGATCAGTTATATGCGTACGGATTCAGTAAATCTCTCTGACGAAGCCCGTCACGGTGCTAAGCAGCAGATTCAATCCATGTACGGAAATGACTTTGTGCAGTTGCGGCAATATAAAACCAAATCATCAGGAGCGCAGGAAGCTCACGAGGCGATTCGTCCTACTGATTTTTCGGTGCAGGATCCGGGCATGGACAGGAATGCCTTGCGCTTATACGATCTGATCTGGAAGCGCGCCATCGCCTCGCAGATGGCTGATGCGGAGCTTGAAAAAACAACAGCAACAATTGCCATCTCCAATAATCCGCGAACATTGACAGCCACCGGTGAGGTGATCAAATTCCAGGGATTTCTCTCTGTATATATAGAGTCGGGTGATGATGAGGAAGATGAACAAAATGGTAAAATGCTTCCTCCGTTGACGATAGGCCAGCGCCTGGAGTTAAATGAGCTGACGGCAAAGCAAACGTTCACGCGCAATCCTCCGCGCTACACTGAAGCGAGCCTGGTTAAGAAACTGGAAGAATTGGGCATTGGGCGTCCTTCAACCTATGCACCAACCATTTCGACTGTTCAGAAGCGCGGTTACGTAGTTAAAGAAAGCCGGGAAGGTGTGGAACGTAATTACCGTGTCTTAAAACTGGCAAAGAAAAAGATCAATGCTCACGATGAAACGGAGATCACCGGTGCGGAGAAGAATAAACTGTTTCCCACCAACATTGCGATGGTGGTAAATGATTTCCTGGTTGATCACTTCCCGGACATTACGGATTATTCATTCACCTCCGAGATTGAGCAGGAGTTTGATGAAATCGCTTCCGGCAAACTGGGATGGCAGAAGATGATCGATCATTTTTACACGCCCTTCCGTAAGAAAGTCCGCACTACGGAGAAAGTAGAACGTTCGGCTGTCAGCAAGAACCGGGAGCTTGGTGTTGATCCGAAATCAGGAAAGAATGTCTATGCCAAGCTGGGTAAGTTTGGCGCCTACGTTCAGATTGGAGAAAACCCGGATGACAACGGAGGGGAGAAGCCAAAGTTTGCCAGTCTTCGTCCCGGACAATTCATTGAAAATATTACACTGGAAGATGCACTGGAATTGATTAAGATGCCGCGGGAAGTTGGGTCTTTCGAAGACAAACCTGTTGTTGTCAATATCGGTCGTTTCGGTCCGTATGTGTTACACGATAAGAAGTTCGTGTCTATTCCGAAGGACGAAGATCCCTACACCATCAGCGGTGAACGGGCTATTGAACTGATCGAAAACAAGCGTGTGGCCGATGCGAACAAGACCATCAAACTGTTTGATGAAAACCCGGACGTGCAGATACTGAATGGCCGTTTCGGTCCGTACATCAAGGCGGGCAAGAAGAACGTGAAGATTCCCAAAGGAAAGAAGCCGGAAGAGCTGACGCTGGAGGAGTGTCTCGCATTGGCCGAAGCGGCTCCGGAGAAAAAGGGGCGGGGCGGCTTTGCCCGGAAGAAGAAAGCTTCCTGAAAATTGAAGCCATGAAAAAGCTGGTTGTACTTACCGGTGCCGGTATCAGTGCGGAAAGCGGAATACCTACTTTTCGGGATGCCGGAGGTTTATGGGAAGGTCACCGCGTAGAAGATGTGGCATCACCCGAAGGGTGGCATCGAAATCCTGAGTTGGTACTCGATTTCTATAATCAACGCAGGAAGAAAGCACGAGAAGTACAACCCAACCGTGGACACCTTGTTTTAGCGCAACTGGAAGATCATTTCAACGTAGTCATTGTAACACAAAATGTTGATGACCTGCATGAGCGGGCCGGTTCTTCAACCATTATCCATTTACACGGCAGTCTGTTCGAATCCCGAAGCACCGCTGACGAAAAACTGATTTATCCGATTTCCGGATGGGAGCTCAACGTGGGTGATGTATGTGAAAAGGGATCTCAACTGAGACCGAATATTGTGTGGTTTGGTGAACTGGTGCCTATGATTGAGGTGGCTGCCAGGCATGTCAGCGAAGCTGATATTTTCCTGGTGGTGGGCACCTCCCTGCATGTCTATCCGGCTGCAGGCCTTATCCATGAAACCGGTTATGATGTGCCGAAATTCCTGGTTGATCCGAACGCAGCTGACTGGCCCGGAATCAGTAACTTGACTGTTATTCGCGATAAAGCGAGTACAGGAATGGAACTGGTAAAAGCCAAACTATTGGAACTCATATGATCCTGGTATTTGACATAGGCAACTCCGACATCACCATGGGCCTTTACAACCATAAGGCCTGGTTGCATGTATGGCGCATTCCGTCTGTAACCGACAGGCCCGAGTTGTACTACGGCATAAAGATCCGCGATTACTTTTATGAGGCGGGCATTTCGGTAGCCGATGTTGAAAAGGTTGTGTTAAGCAGTGTGGTTCCAAACCTGACGGAACGGGTTATCAATGTAGCAAAAACCTTGTTCGAAAAATCACCGATTGTGCTTGGTCCGGAGGTCTATCCGAAACTGCCGGTTAAGGTTTTGAATCCTTATGAAATTGGTTCAGACCTGGTGGCGAATGCCGTGGCAGCACATCATATTTTTCAGACCAATTGTGTCATCGTTGATTTTGGTACAGCACTTACATTTACCACGGTCTCTGCTGCTGGCGAGATCATCGGTGTGGCTATTGCTCCGGGGCTAAAGACAGCCATCCGTGCCTTATCTCAGAATACAGCCAAGTTGTTTGATGTGCCTTTGGAAATGCCGGAATCGGTTTTGGGGAAGAATACTGTTCATGCCATACAGGCTGGAATTTTGATCGGTTACAAAGGATTGGTGCAGGCTATTACCGGGCAGATACGTCAGGAACTGAATGATCCGCAGCTGGTAACCGTAGCCACCGGTGGTCTATCGGCAGTAATCAAAACGGATGAAGGTCTTTTCACCCGAATTGAACCCAACCTTACACTGGATGGCTTGCGGTTAGTGGCCTCCTGCTATTGATTGGCAGATGCCAGGTTAGTCAGCAACTTCCGGTAATTCTCCGTATCGTAATTTTCAGAACCGACCAGCATTTTATGAACCTTGCCTTTACGGTCAACAATCCAGGTTGTAGGTATTGAAGGCACATTAAATTGCTCCGGCAGTGATTGTCCTGGTACGAAAACGGGGAATGAATATGCATTTTGTTCCACGTAAGACTTTACTTTTTTGAAGTCCTCTGGCCGGTCCACCGAAAGCATGATAAAAGCAATATCAGGTGATTCCAGCTTCTGATAAAGTCGCTGAATGCCCGGCATTTCCCTGCGGCATGGTCCGCACCAGGTTGCCCACAGGTTGATAAACAACACTTTGCCTCGGTATTCTTTGAAGTCAACAGTCTGTCCGTTAAGGTCTTTCAGGCTGAACTGGAAATCAAATTCCTCCTTTACCGGGTTACTCGTTGATTTATTCCGGAATGAAGTAACGATATAAAAAATCGCTATAACCAGTAAAAGTACTGTTGCTGCTCGTTTGATCATGATTTGGCTCATCGGGACATGAAAATAGGATGAATTTGGTTTGGGTTATAAAAGAGTTGTTAAAGTAAGATGATAATTTAATTAATTTCGACTTGATTTAGTTCCTGCGATGACTGGTCTGCGTCTTTTAGTTTCAGTACTTTGGATTAGCTCTGCGATAAGCAGTATGGCACAAAAGGTTAAATACAAAGATCTTTTTGCGCTTTTGAGTACCCGCCAGTTTGATACCGCAGAGCCTGTTCTGAAACGATACCTCGCTGAGACCACCGATAATCCGAATGCCTACCTCTACATGGCTATCATCCTCCAGGAGAAGGGTATGAAAGATGATATTCTTCGCAATACCCAGGAGGCAGTCTGGCATATGGATTCAGCCGTCATCAATTATACCAAGGCGTATAATATGATTGATGAGAAGGAATTAAAGCGCAATAAGGACTACTATGCCATGTACAACAGGCGGGACGTGCGTACCGGAGAGTATGGGGTTAAGCTTCCGGATATTCAGTATACGATCGAAAAGGCCAATGAAGAATTGCGCGAGCGTATCGATAAGGTCAAAATGATCAAGCATTATTTTGTGCAAACTGTTCAGCTTTACCAAAAGTCGAATGAATTATTTCTCGCAGTTCAAGAACCTTTTAATAATGAGAATGAATTGTATTTGCGGTCGGATGAAACGCTGATTAAGTCATTGCAGCAATTGTCACTGCGTTTTGATTCGTGCCAGAAGGCATTTGATCACTATAAAATTGCCGTTGGCAACCTGCCGAAATCCGGATATAATCAAAGCTGGAATCTCACTACCATCCGCGATTTGAAAACAGACGGCAGGGAAGTGGCTGACTTTTACGAAGCTGATCTGAAAATCTGGAATTACAAAGCTTTTGCCGATAACGCAATAGCGGTTATCAATTCAGAAATTCTGCCCATTCGGGAACAATTGGTTAAGACCGACATGGGCATCAATAAACT
>JALOMI010000022.1 GCA_025455465.1 Cyclobacteriaceae bacterium
TGATGCTGGGCTTCATGAATGAAGAGGCCTATCAAAAAACCATCAGCGAAAAACGGGTGACCTTTTTCAGTCGTTCGAAACAGCGGCTGTGGACGAAAGGGGAAACTTCCGGCAACTATCTCGAAGTGAACAGCATTGCCTCCGATTGTGATAACGATACGCTATTGATAAAAGTGAAACCGACCGGTCCGGTCTGCCACACCGGAAGCGATACCTGCTTCAATGAAAGCAACACAACATGGGGTTTGCATCAACTGGAAGAGGTTATTGCAAGCAGGAAAGAAAATCCCAAAGAAGGATCCTACACCACGTCACTCTTTCAGTCAGGCATTAACAAAGTTGCGCAGAAAGTGGGTGAAGAAGCCGTGGAGCTGATCATTGAAGCCAAGGATAACAACCGCGATTTATTCCTGAATGAAGCAGCCGATTTGATGTATCACTTCCTGGTGTTGCTGGCAGCGAAGGATTTTACACTCCGTGAGGTGGAAGCCGTTTTAACGAAAAGGCATCAGTAATGTGAGAAGGTAACAGGTATTATGATGGCAAATCAATCATAATAACCCCTGCTTTGAATTACCCTTCAGATCATCAGCTCAACTAAACAGTCATGGACAAAGGCAAAAAGATCATTAACGGTTTTCCGTTTGTACATTATCAACAGAAGGTATTCCGTGAGGACGAGATGCTTCAGCGAAGTGATGCCTTCTATCAGTATATGAATCAGCGCAGAAGCATCCGCGATTTTTCGGATAAGCCTGTGCCCCTATCCGTCATTGAGAATGTTATCCGCACTGCATCAACGGCCCCATCCGGTGCGCATAAGCAACCTTGGACATTCTGCATCGTTTCAGATCCTTCCATCAAAAAGCAAATACGCGAAGCAGCTGAAAAAGAAGAATACGAAAGCTACACCAGCCGCATGAGTGAGGAGTGGCTGAACGACCTGAAACATTTACAAACCAATTGGCACAAACCTTTTCTGGAAACAGCACCTTACCTGATTGTGGTGTTTAAAAAAGCGTATGATCTGCTGCGGGACGGAAGCAAAAAGAATAATTACTATGTCAACGAATCTGCAGGACTGGCTTGCGGCTTTCTGCTGGCCGCAATACATCATGCAGGACTGTGCGCATTAACACATACACCCAGTCCGATGAACTTCCTTTCTAAAATTCTGAACCGCCCTGAAAATGAACGTCCGTTTTTGCTGATACCGGTAGGTTTTGCGGCTGATGAAACGTATGTGCCTGAATTGAGACGAAAAGATTTACGGGAAATAGCGGTGCATTACTGATCACTAGCGCACCACATTCAACTCCTGCGCCTTTGGATAAATTTTCAAATAAGAAAGTTTATAACTGATGATCTTTCTCCGGTTTGATAATGTATAGCTTCCTTCTATTAATTGCGTGTGATCATACAGCATGGTAAACGGAAGGATCGTTCCATCAGGTTCAGTGTGCTTGTACAGATAGCCTCCGCCCTCGAGCATGGTTTGAAATTCACCCACGATTGGATATTTATTGGTCTGATGAAAGCTCATGGACACCTCAATGAACTCACGCTTTGAACCCGGCCAGTCTTTCAGGATAGCTACCCGTGCATAATTGTCCTTTCTGGCGATAACCTTGGTTACAGGCTGCCCGGTAAGAAAGTTGTTGGCTGTTTTTGTGATGACACAGGAAACGGAATAAATGCCCTCAATGGTACTGAATGTGGTCATTTCCTTGCCGAAGTATCGCTTGATCATCTGCTCCAGGTCCACTTCTTCATAAATGGATTTCTTAACCTTGACCTTCTTCTGCGCATGGGATTCTACTGCCGCCAGCAGAAGAACACTCATTAAAACGATGACAGCACGCATAACCTTAACATTAAAATTCGATATTTGAATACGTTCCGTTGCAACACGTTCTGCAGGTAAGCTTGCCATGTAAAATGGAAGGCTTGAATAACGACTTACCCATCAGCATGCGCACGCATTCCTGAATTCCCTCTGTAATGGACGGATGGGGATGCACACACTCAGCCAGTTCGTCAATTCCTTTATCCATTGAAATCAGCAACGCTACCGCCTGTATGGCACTGGACGCATGATTACCAACAACCTTCATACCTAAAATCTTCATGTCATCGTCATTGGTCACCAATAGTTTAATGAATCCCTGCGTATTGCGCATGGCGATGGCCCTCGGGATACAACTGTAATCAAGTGTTACAACACGGTAATCAATGCCTTTTTCCTTCGCGTGGGTTTCATTAAGGCCAACACCGGCTACCTCCGGATTGAGAAACATAATGTTACTGATGTTTTCATACACCAGCTTGCGCTTCGGGTTACCGAAAATCTTCTCTACTGCATACCGTCCTTCCAGTTCACCCACATTCACCAGGGAAATATCCGCAGTGATATCCCCTACCGCATAAATGTTGGAGATGTTGGTTTGTGTATCATTATCTTCGATGCCGCGTTTCGAAATATGAATATCCACCTCTTTTTCATTCCACAGGTTTTCATAGTTCGGGGTTCTTCCAACGGATATCAGTGCCTTCTCCACAAAGAATATTTCACGGGTTCCGTCTGTATACTCCAGCTCATATTCAACGGTACCGTGTTTTATTTCCAGTCGCACCAGGTGGGAATTACGGTGGATGTGAACGCCATTGTTCTCCATGTTGCGTTCAATGACCCGAACCACATCCTCATCCTCAAACGGAAGGATACGTTCACCTTTGTCGATCAGGTGCACCTTGGTCTTTCCAAAGCTGCTGAAGATGGTGGCATATTCGCAGCCAATTACACCGGCTCCTACGATCACCATGCTTTCCGGAAAATCCTCCAGGTTCTCAATGCCTTCGCTGGTCATCACCACCTTTTCATCAATCGGTAAATCCGGCAGGTAGCGGGGCCGGCTTCCGGTGGCCAGGATGATGTAGTCACTGTATACAATTTCCCTTTTAACGCCTTGTGTTATTTCAACTTCATGCTGATTGAGCAGCCGCGCGGTACCTGTCTTATAATCCAGCGAGGCTTTTGCGCGCAACAGGTCGAGGTGCTCCTGAATCAATTCCTTCCGTTCTGCCACGGCTCTCCTGACTTCTGCCTGAACTTCCTTATAGGAAATGCTGGGGGAATGAATGTTATACCGCACGAGGTTGCGATGAAAGAAATGGGCCTCGCGCGCCAGCTCCCACCAGGTTTTGGAGGATAAGGCACCGTTAGTAACACCGGCACCGCCCAGCTGATTACGTTCAATCAGTAAAACCTTCTTTTTGAAATCCACTGCACGCATCGCGGCAGCATATCCGGATGGACCCGCGCCAATGACGATCAGATCGTATTTTTCCATAGACAGAACAGACAGGATGAAATAGGCTGTACAAGATACGACTTACCGATGTCACCGGGCGCGTATTGGCAAATAAATTCCGGCCATCATGCAGCGCACACTACCTCCACCGTATTTTTCAATGGTGCTGACATCTACCGGTAACACATCGGCAAACCGGCTGATGGCATCTACCTGGCCGGGCAGCAGCGACTGAAACGCTGTTTGCGACATAATTACCACCGGCTCCCCTTCGGCATTGATCACCTCCAGGCAATTCCCGGCAAAAGATTTCATTTGCTCATAACTGATGGCCACCACTTTCTTCCCGGTAGTGGCTAATGTCTCCAGCAATACCTCCTGATCAGTATCAGAAGGAATGGCATCGAGGCAGATAATCGCGAACCGTGAACCGATGCTCATCACTACATTAGTGTGGTAAACAGGTGTAGACTGATCATCAACAGCATCAAAGAGAATTAGCCTATACCCCAGAATATCTGCCACCTTTTTCGCTAATCCTTCATCGGTTCGAGGAGAGCGGGAGGCATAAATCAGCTGATGGGGATAATCAAAAACCAAAGAACCTGTGCCTTCCAGGTAGCAACCATGAATTGCCTCATTACGGAGATCAATTACTTCACTTATTGTAAAGTCAGCTTTAATTTTCTCCACAATATCATCGCGGGCCTCCGTCCTGCGATTGGTTGCCATCATCGGGTAGAGAATAATCCTACCATCAGGATGAAAGGAAACCCAGTTATTGGGAAATACTGCATCGGGTTTGCGGGGTTCTGGCGTGTCGTCAACGACCATGACGTTGATCCGTTGCTGCCGGATTAAGTCAACCATGGTATCAAATTCAGCAAGCGCTGCCGCATGCACATCTTCCCAAATTGTAGCATTATCAGGCTGATGCTGAAAACGATTAGTGAGTGAGGTCTCCCGGTTAACATAAAACGAAGCCGGTCGAACCATGAGGATATGCCGGGCAGCCTGGTGAATATTCATGATCCAATATTAGCAAACCTTAATTACGTATTTTTGAGCACGCTGCTATGGATTTCATTGCCCAACTGGATACGGAAGTTTTTTTCTGGCTGAACAGCCTCCACACTCCCTGGCTGGACCCGGTGATGTTCTACGCTACGAAGACAGCCCTGTGGATTCCGTTCTTCGGCTTGCTCCTGTATTTACTGATCAAAAAATATAAACGTCAGGTATGGATTCCGCTGATTGGTGTTGTACTCTGTCTGGCCGCCACTGATCGCATCACCAGCGGCATCATGAAACCGGCCTTTGAACGGTTGCGCCCCAGTCACGAACCTGTGCTGATGGAAAAAGTGCATACCGTGAACGGATACCGGGGCGGTAAATTCGGGTTTGCTTCGAGCCATGCTGCCAATTCCTTTGGCATTGCCATGTTATTCTTTTTGTTGTTGCGCTCCACAGCACGATCAATTAGCTGGATATTTCTCTGGGCTGTGCTGTTTAGCTACACACGGATTTACCTGGGCGTGCATTACCCCGGGGATATTCTGGTGGGCGCTATCATTGGCTTATGCTGCGGGTGGATTGCAACCTTGTTTACCCGATGGCTTGAAGAACGGCAGTCATCAACTGCTAAAATGTGAAAATATCATCATTACATTAGAAGCTACTAATGACCGCGTATCTCTGCACCGAAATTCGTATTCGTGTGGCGAACGCTGGGTTCACCACTGTAATTCACGGTAGCACCAAAGCCCGCACTGATCTCGATTTCCTGCGTGGCGCGCACATCCACTTCAGCCCCCATGGAGGCGCTGACGTAAACCATTTTACTTTCCAATGCGGAGGCTTTTAATACACCACCCATGCTGGCTTTCACATCGAGGGTTTCCGTACGGCCGTCCAGGTCCATTTCACCGCCCATGGCTACTTTGGCTGCCAGGTTTTTCGAGAGGATGTCCATGCGAATCTGCGCACCCATGCCGCTGTGCAAGACCAGATTCTTCGATTTTAAGGTGCCTGACGTGAAAACTTCAGCACCGGCCTGCGCCTTGATTTCCTGTAAATCGGTATAGTAGACTTTTACACGAACATATTTACTGCGCGGATATTCAGAAGTCCATTCATTCATGTAATGCTTGTTCCGGAGCTTGAGCCGCAACTCACCGCGACTGACTTCACTGATGATGTTGTCGCGATCAAAACCGCGGTAATCCATCACCACCTCATTTTTCTCCGCTTTAATCAGTTCCACTTCAAAAGGACCAAAAACATCGATTTTGGTAAAATCTCCTGCGGGATCAATGGAGCGTTGAGCAAAGGCTATCTGACTGATGATCAGGGCGAAAATTCCTATTAGTCGTTTCATGAATAGTGCTTTAACAACCCATAGACGCACGGACGTGAACAAACGTTGCTTACCAGACCAGATTTTTTCAAACTTGTTTTTGAAGTAACCGCTGGATGTATTTGCCCAGAATATCAAATTCCAGATTCACCCTATCTCCGGCTTTCAACACACCAAAGGTGGTGTGTTCATAGGTATAAGGAATAATCGTTACCCGAAAACTGCCATTCTTTGAATTAAAGCAGGTAAGGCTAACACCGTCAATACAAATGGATCCTTTTTCTACAGTGATGTTGCCCCCGGAAGAATCGTATTCAAAATCAAATAACCAGCTTCCCTCCACCTCTTCAACACGGGTGCAAATACCTGCCTGGTCGACATGCCCCTGCACAATATGCCCGTCAAACCTTCCGTTAGCCGGCATGCTGCGCTCCAGGTTAACAACACTTCCCTCCTTCCAGTCGCCCAGGTTCGACTTCTTCAGGGTTTCATCCACCGCGGTTACCCAATGCCCTTCATCAGTGATTTTCGTGACGGTAAGACATACACCGTTGTGGGCCAGGCTTTGATCGACTTTTAATTCGTTGCTGATGGGACTGTCAATCAGGAAATGGCGATTCGACTGTTCCTGAACAATGCGCACTACGCGCCCCATTGATTCTATAATTCCTGTAAACATTTTCTACTTCGATTTGCTCTCCAGTTTCTGAATGGCTTCGCGCTGATCAGGCCGCACCGTAGGATACTGTATTCCCAACTGATCCAAGTACGTTTTGTATTTCGCAGGGTTGTAATACAGCGGCTTCAGCTTCGGCTTATACTCTTCCATAATTTTCTGATTGAGATAAATAGCCGGATTATCTTTTTCACCCACCAGCGGTGTATACTGAATGTCTTTGGTTTGTTCGGTGCGGTAGTATTCCCACGCATTAGCAATGATCTCCGGCTTGAGCAGCATATCGATCAGCGTCATTGCTTCAGCCCGTGCACCATACAGAATGCCCTTATGGGCAATCGGTGTTGCCATGGAAATAGCGTTGCTCCAGTGGTGTCCGGGTAATCCGGGTATGTTGGAAGGATAACGTAAGACAATGGTTGGCAGCGACCAGCTGATGTCGGCAATATCATCGGAACCTCCGCCCATGGCCATGAGCTGGCGCCCCATCACGTTAACCGGTCCGGTGGGGCTGGGCAATCCGAGCGTATCCAGTTTGGTGGCAAGCCCTTCAATTTTCGGTGCTTTCAGTTCAAGCTGAGTAGCTTTCGCCAGCAACTGATCTTCAGCGCTCCACTGGGGTAAGCCCACTTTCTTGATGTTCTCATACATCGCTTCGGCCAGCGGCTTGTTGAAGTGACCGGGCCAGGCCGAACCAAGAATCTCGTAGGTAAATTTTGTGTCCGTCATCATAGCCGCACCTTCCGCAATCTTCACCCCTACGTCAAAGAGATTTTTAATGGCCGGATAGGTACGCTCACGGAAGTAATACCAGACCGATGCTTTGGAGGGCACCACATTGGGCTGGTCTCCCCCATCGGATATGACATAGTGCGAACGCTGCGTAAGCTCCAGGTGTTCACGCCTGTAGTTCCAGCCGATGTTCATCAACTCCACCGCATCAAGTGCGCTTCGTCCGCGCCACGGAGCACCGGCCGCATGGGCAGCGGCTCCTTCAAAATTGAAACGCACAGATACAAGCCCGTTGTTGCCGGCATCTCCATACGATACGCCCAGGTTATTACCCACGTGGGTGAAGATGCAGGCATCGACATCTTTGAAATAACCGGCACGCACATAATAGGCTTTCGTGCCTACCAGTTCTTCAGCAATACCTGGCCATAACATGATCGTACCGGAAATTTTTTCACGCTCCATAATCTTCTTGAGCGCCAATGCAGCAATAATGTTTACTGCCTGTCCGGAGTTATGTCCCTCACCGTGACCAGGTGCACCTTCTACTAGCGGATCATAATAGGCAACACCAGGTTTTTGTGATGCTTTGGGAATGCAATCCACATCAGAACCCAAAGCAATCACCGGCTTACCACTGCCCATCGACCACGTAGCAATCCAGGCAGTAGGCACACCGGCAATGCCGCGTTGCAGTTTGAATCCGTTTTTCTCCAACAGGTTGGTGAGGTAGGTAAAGGTTTCGTATTCCTGGAAACCCAACTCCGCGAAACTGTAGAGCATGTCGTTGATTTGCTGGCCGAGGGCTGCGTTGCGGTCTACTTCAGCAACTATCTCGGCTTTAAGTTTTTCGAGGCGTTGAACTTCAGTCTGTCCATATACATGGTAAGCGAATAAAATAAGCAGGCTTAGTAGGGTAACTCTCATATGTGATCAGGTTCGGTAATGGCGAAAGTTAAGGAATTCCGTTCCACTGCCAACGGGTTATATGAAGGACGGAAATAGCGGAAATCAGCTCAAAATCGATGCTTTTTAAAATTATGGTTTATATTATAAACTAATTTATATTTGCAACGTATAGAGCGATATGAACACACCAAACCAACCCTTCGACCCCCAGCAAAGCCTGACGTTTATTACCGGCATGATTCGCCAGGCACAGGGCAAGATGCAGAAGAACAGCTTTTACTTTTTGCTCTGGGGATGGGCTATTGCCTCGGCCTACCTCGGCATGTACGTGCTGATGGCTTTCACCGATTACCAACATCCCTACGTTGTCTGGCTCATCATCATTCCGGCCTGGATTGTGACCATGATTTATGGGAGAAAACAAGATCGGCAAGCCCAGGTATTTACGCATCTCGACCGCATTAACATGTGGCTGTGGATCAGCTTCGGCCTCGCTGTGCTTCCGATAGCCATCTTTGGCTCCAAACTGAACTTCAACATCAGTCCGGTAATACTGTGCATGACAGCCATCCCCACCTTTTTAACCGGCATCATGCTGCGCTTCAAACCATTGTTGTATGGCGGTATCAACTTCTGGCTGTGTTCCATCATTGCCTTTCTGGTGGACTATCAAACGCAATACCTCGTGGGCGGCATCGCCATTGTTTTAGGATACCTGGTGCCGGGGTACATGCTGAGGTCAACGATCGAAAAGTAAGATGCTTCGCGAACTCGATCCTTTACTACACTCCCAGCTCCGGCTCGGCATCATGTCAATCCTGATGAGTGTTGACGGGGCTGAATTCACCTTTCTGAAAGAGCAAACCAATTCAACTGCAGGTAACCTGAGTGTTCAGCTGGACAAACTTTCGGAAGCCGGTTATATCACCATCGAGAAAAGTTTTCGCGGCAAGAAGCCATTGACCACCTGCCGCATCACCAAAAAAGGATTGAAAGCATTTGAAGACTATGTCAATGCCCTGAAAGATTATATCAAACCGTAATACAACACCATGAATAACATTATTCACAGCACCACCGGACTTATTCATCTCATTAGTGCCATCGTTGCCCTGATTCTGGGAACTGGAGTATTGATAGCCCATAAAGGAACTGCCGCACACCGAAGAATGGGCTATGGCTACGCGATGAGCATGTTGGTATTGAATGGAACCGCATTCGGATTGTATCACCTGTTTAAAGGTTTTGGACCCTTTCATGCCGCGGCTATTATCAGCTTACTGACATTACTGGCTGGTTTAACCCCCTTCTTTTTCAATTATGCCGGTAACCGTAAAATGGAGCAACATATTGCCTGGATGTATTTCTCCGTCATTGGCCTCTATGCTGCTTTTGCCTCCGAGCTGATTGTCCGAATTCCGGGTGTACCGTTTTCTGTCATGGTCGGTGCTGCCACCTTCCTGGTGATGATCATCGGAATTCATCAGTTCAGAAAACGCTATGAAGGATGGAGGCGGACAGCCGCAAAAAACTGAACGTTGCCTGTCAGGCAAATCAATAACCTTACCAGGGAAAATAAATATTTAAAACGCAAACTAAAGGATTATGAAAAAGTCAATTCAGATGATTTTTGTGATGCTGCTGTTAACTCCGGCTCATGCGCAACAAAACGAATATTACGCATCAGTTTATTTCATGCCATCCGTTCAATTTTTCAAATTTGATAACCTGAACAGGTTGTTGAAACAAAACGGTTTCCCTGAAACAGGCGTAGTGTATACGAATGGCTTTGGAGGTTATGGTACGATTCACCGGTGGCGTATCGGTGGTGAGGGAATGTATTTCAGTGGTTCGAGCGGAAATGCCAATAATGAAACCAGCATGAGTGGAGGGCTGGGCTATTTCTACACCGGATATAATCTTTCATTTGGCCGATGGCAATTAATACCCGCAGCCGGGTTTGGCTGGGGCGGACTGACAGTCAACGCTACACGCCAAACCGATACCTCATTACAAAACCTGTTAAGCACCCAACCCAACAGCAGCCAGATAACCAATGGCAACTCTTTCATCCACACAGGGCTTAGTCTGGAACGGATTCTTGCCAACTCATTTTATCTGGGCATAAAGGGTAGCTACAATGCCGCGCTGAGTTCAACAACCTGGAGTGCCCCGGGATTAACCAGCTCAGTGGCTGATCCGTTCGGAGGATTTCAGGCGAGTCTGGTCGTTGGCTTTCTGCTGAAATAATATCGATGCATGCTTTCGAGTTAGTTACCCGGCAGCCAGTTCGACCCGATGTGAAGAAATCTCAACAGGCTATTCATTAACCAAAACCAATACTTAAATACAATTCCCCATGAACATCACCGAAGATCAACTTTACCGCGAAGCACGCAAGCGCGTTAAAAAGAAAAAGAAATTTTACAGCCACCTGATCAGCTACCTGGTCATTGGCACATTCCTCACTTTTATCAACTGGTACACGCGCCCGGGACACTGGTGGGTTCAATGGGTATGGCTAGGCTGGGGTATCGGCATTTTCTTCCACGGCATCAGCCTGTTTAAAAACAATGTGCTGTTTGGTGAAAAGTGGGAAGAAGATGAAATCCGGAAAGAGATGGAACGCATGAAGCGATCGTAATTTTGCGATTCGTTGTTGGTTGTTCGTCATCGGATGCTTATTGTTGCTGCTGATCTTCGGACAACTAACCACCTTTCCCGTCAACGACTATGGAATTCGGTCGCGTACCGCTGGAACAACTGCCTGCAATTGATTTCTCCCTGCCTCCGGATCCGGAGGAAAATGCTCCGGTATTAGCATCCGTAAAAAACAACACACCTTTCCGTTTTTATTTCGGCACCACCAAGTGGACATTTCCGGAATGGGTTGGCACCTGGTATCCGAAAGGCACCAAGTCTGCAAGATTTCTGGAAGCCTATGCACAGCAGTTCAACAGCATTGAACTGAACACCACCTTCTACCGCATGCCCACGTTCAGGCAGACCAGCGACTGGCAGAGCAAGGTGAGTGATGATTTTCGTTTTTGTCCGAAGTTTGTTGATCAGATCACCCATATCAGACGACTAAAAAATACGGAAGCCTTCGTCCATGATTTCGTGGACGGCATTTCCGGTTTCGGAAAAAAGCTGGGGCCCATCCTGCTGATGCCCCACCCTGCCATGGGACCGCACCAACTGGATACCATCGCTCATTTTGTTGAGAGCCTCCCTCCCGGCATGCGTGTAGCATTGGAATTGCGTCATACGGAATGGTTTACGGATACTTCGTCCTTCCGGCAGTTGTGCAGCATACTCGAAAAACATCAGCAGGCAACTTGCATTACCGATACAGCCGGTCGCAGAGACTGCGTGCATATGCGGTTGACATCAGCCACCGCCATGATCCGGTTTGTGGGCAATGATCTTCATCCAACGGATTACACGCGAATAGATCAATGGATTGATCGTATCTGTCAGTGGAAGGAAAAGGGTTTGCAGGAAATCTACTTCTTCCTGCACGAACCGGATGAATCTCTCGTGCCTGAACTGGCGCATCATCTTATTGAGCAAATCAATAGCCGGCTCGGTATAACTGTTCGCCTGCCACAGCTGCATGCAGCTCCCGGCCTGTTCGGTTAATATTACCCTTTAAATACCCGCTGACAGGGTAGTTTTTAGTAGTTTCGCTCCCGATTTTTGCGCAGCTATGACGTTATACGAACAGCATCCGGTATCAATAACCAATTCCCTCAGCGGTAAAAAGGAACCTTTTGTTCCGCTCAACCCTCCGTTTGTAGGCCTCTATTCCTGCGGCCCAACCGTATACAATGAAGTTCATCTCGGCAACCTGAGAACCTTTACCGCGTTCGATGTGGTGTACCGTTACCTTACCCACATCGGTTACCGGGTGCGCTATGTCAGAAATATTACCGATGCCGGGCACCTGACCAACGATGCCGGTGAAGGAGTAGACCGCATTGAAGAAAGCGCCAAGCTGGAACAACTGGAACCTATGGAAGTGGTGCAGAAGTATACCACCAGCTTTCACGAAGTATGCCGCATATTCAACATACTACCGCCCAGCATTGAACCGACTGCTACCGGGCATATCGTGGAACAGATTGAAATGGTTAAAAAGATTCTTGACAACGGATATGCCTATGAAACCAATGGTTCGGTGTACTTCGATGTGCGCAGGTTCATGGAGAAATACAAATACGGTGAACTGAGTGGGCGCAACATTGATGATCTGCTGGAAGGCACCCGCGAACTCGACCGGCAGGATGAAAAACGGAATTCCGTAGACTTCGCTATATGGAAAGCGGTGTCGCCCAACCACATCCAACGCTGGCCTTCTCCGTGGGGCGAAGGCATTCCCGGCTGGCACCTGGAGTGCTCGGCTATGGGCACGAAATACCTTGGTAAAACATTCGATATACACGGTGGCGGCATGGACCTGAAGTTTCCTCACCACGAATGTGAAATTGCGCAGAACGTGGGCGCCTATGGGGTTACACCGGTACGTTACTGGATGCATGCCAACATGCTCACCGTGAACGGAGAGAAAATGAGCAAGTCGAAAGGCAACTCCTTCCTGCCTAAAGAATTATTTACCGGGGCGCATCCCCTGCTGGAAAAAGCATACAGTCCGATGGCTGTGCGTTTCTTTATGTTGCAATCGCATTACAGCAGCACGCTTGACTTTTCTAATGAAGCCCTGAGCGCTGCTGAGAAAGGATTTAAGAAACTATCAAATGCGTTGGGTGCCATTAAAAAGCTGGACTTCATACCGCTTGGTGCAGAAGATCACGAACTAACCAAAGAACTGGAAAAGCTGATCACTGCCTGCTACACCAACATGAGTGATGATTTCAATACCGCCAAAACATTAGCTGTATTGTTCGAAATGACTTCCTGGATTAACGACTGGAAAGCAGGCAAGGGCACAGCGATTGCATCCGAAACATTTGAACGCTTCAAGCAAACTTTCATCAGCTTCATGGAGGATGTACTCGGCCTTCGCGAAGAAGAGGAACACAACCAGGAAATGATTGACGGTATCATTCAGGTATTGATTGAGTTGCGCAAGCAAGCCCGCACGAATAAAAACTATGCATTATCGGATAAAATCCGTGACGACCTGAAAGCCCTCGGCATCCAGCTGATGGATGGTAAAGCCGGTGATATGTCTTATACCATCGACTGATCAAACGGATTATTCCGCTTTCTCGGAATTGCTGACGAAAGCGACATGCTTATTGTCAGGCGACCAGGATGGCACATTGATAGTTCCCTGTCCACCATATAAATAAGCAATCACCCGTGGTGCACCACCGTTCACCGGCATCAGTCGCAGCATCACACGTTTGTAATTCGGGTGATCTTTCGGATCGATGGTAGTAGGAAAAGAAACGAAAACCATCCACTTGCCATCGGGTGAAATGTGCGGAAACCAATCGTTGTATTCATCAAAGGTGAGTTGCTCCTTTTCTGATCCGTCAGGCTTCATACGCCAGATCTGCATCGTACCGCTCTCACTGGAGTTGTAATAGATGTATTTCCCATCGGGTGAATATTCCGGGCCATCCACATGATAGTTGGTGTTGTTGGTCAGTTTGATTTCCGGTCCACCGTTGATGCTGATCTTATAGATATCATACCATGGATTTTCCCGCTGCGCCACATACACTACTTCTTTGTTGTTCGGTGCCCAGCCATGCCAGTATGAAGGCGTCTTCTCGGTGACCAACTTTGGCTCTCCACCGGTAATCGGTAAAACATAAATGGTCGATCCTCCACCCGGCATGCCATCGCGATGGTGGCTGATGGCCAGCAACTTCCCATCGAACGAAATGCCATGGTCGTTGTTGTTGCGGTTGGCGAAGCCCGTGTTCAGTACTTCAGGAGTTCCACCGGTAACTGGTATCTTGTACAACAAACCGCCCTGGTTAAAGAGCAAGTGTTTGCCATCGGGCATCCAGTTGGGCGCTTCGAGCGAGCCCATGTGTTCATGAATTACCTTTCGCTTACCATCAAATACATTGATGATCTCCAGTCGGCTTCCGAGAAAGCCGCTGCTGTACGGATTATAACCGTCCGGTACAGGCCGATCGATGCGTACATTCCAGGCCTTCGCTTCTTCAACGGCTGTATCGTGGTGTGCCGTAAGGAAAAGGCCAACCTGTACTTCGTTGCCCAGAACTTCCATGGTGTGCGTGCCCACCACCTGCAGAGGTTCACCCCACTGGGCTGCCCGCATGATATACGTATAGCCCTGCCGCTCAAGTTGTAGTACAGCAGGACCGCCTTTCTTCCAGCGGATTTCATCTTCCGGATCGCGCATGTGCGCACCTTTTAACGGTCTCCATTGCATGGAAGTCATGCCATCACCGTGTACCACCGCACTGAGGTGCGGTGCACTATCCTCAAGCGAAGCGCGTACCATCCAACCCGCTTTACGGTGCGGATCAGCACCAGTTCCGGTTAACTGAACATTGGCGGTGAGAATAAAATCACCTTTGATTTTTCTGAATGCATAATGAAACTCATCACGGCCAAACCAGACATTATATCCACCTGCCTTCATAAGATAGTGCTGCTGCGTTTCATCGTATATAACTGAACCTTTTTGTTTCGGATTTCCGATATCCTGGTGATGGGTAAAAATACCGACTCGCTCCTGTGCATTGACCACGATGGTAATCATTGCCAGCACAAATAATAATGACAAAGTTTTCATAGCCATTGAATTACTGTAGAAAGGTAAATCAATTCGAATGAACTTTCTTTGATTCAGACCGGTTTAAAAATCATCTTGCATACCGATGATTGTTAAGAAAATCCTCATTCTCCCGATTCGGTTTTATCAGCTTAGCATCTCTCCTTTATTGGGGCCACACTGCCGTCATACGCCCACCTGCTCGCAATACACCATTGAAGCCATTCAGGAATGGGGAGCTGTAAAAGGCACGTGGCTGGGCATGAAGCGTATCGCTCGCTGTCATCCATGGGGAACCAGCGGGTATGACCCGGTGCCGAAACGAAATCACTGATTAATCCGCAAGGTAGGCACTGATACCCGCAAGGATAGGAGATGCTTTTGACTCCAGGATGCGAATACGGATGTGGTCAGTTTCCTGCGTTTCGAATCGAATAATTCGTTTATAACCAATCGTTGTTTGTTGTTCGACTTCCTGATACTGGCCATCTTTCCAAACATCAATCGCAAACGCTTTAACACGCTGACCATATTCGATGCCTTCCTGCACCAAAAGGGTGTTCAACGTAATGGGTGAAGGAAACTGAATTTCAAGCGAAGCATTCCCGGAATCAGCTGCCCAATAGGTTCTGTTATTTTCATCCAGTAAGTTTTCTGCAGGATATCCTCTTTTCGAAAAAGAAGCTTTGATAGTTGCATTTTTAACCAGGTTATCGGCAAAAGCTTTGTCGATGGCTTCACGGAATTCCATGAGCCGGATGGAATCATTCGGATGAATCAATCCCCGCCTGTCAACTGGTATATTCAGTAATAAATTTCCGCCCCGTCCGATGGAGCCGTAATAAATATCCATCAGTGCCTCCAGGGATTTTACCTTGTCATCCGTATCCGGACTGTAAAACCATCCGGGGCGAATCGATACGTCACATTCAGCCGGCACCCAGTGCGTACCATCTTCATGCCCCGGGGTCAGTTCCTCGTAATTCGGAAAGCCCGGAAAAACACTATCTGCATTCAACGTGCACCAGTTTGTTTCACCGGCATACCCGCGCTCATTCCCTACCCACCGGCAACCGGGACCTCCGTCACTGAAAATAATGGCATTGGGTTGATGCTTATACACAGTGTTGTTGAATAAAACCCAGTCGTATTCCTGACGCTTTCCGTTGGGCCCTTCCCCGTTGGCGCCATCAAACCACTGTTCAAATACTTCTCCGTAATTGCCCAGCACTTCACCCAGCATGTTTACAAAAACCTGGTTGTATTCAGGCGTTCCGTATTGCGGATGATTGCGGTCCCAGGGCGAGAGATAAACACCGAACTTCAAACCGTATTCACGGCAGGCATCGCTCAGTTCGCGCAGCACATCCCCCTGCCCGTTTTTCCACGCGCTTTCCCGAACTGTGTGTGTGCTGTAAGCGCTCGGCCACAAACAAAAACCGTCATGATGTTTAGCTGTGATGATGATGCCCTTCATACCGGCCTGCTTCGCGGTGGCAGCCCATTGACGGCAGTCCAGTGCAGTGGGATTAAAGACTTTCGGGTCTTCATCCCCGTGACCCCACTCCACATTGGTGAACGTGTTCGGTCCGAAGTGGATGAACATGTAATAATTCAGATCATGCCAGTCGAGCTGACTGGCAGAAGGTGTTGCACCATAAGGTTCCAGTACGGATGGCTTACAGGCACCGAATGAAACAATCATAATGAGCAAGAATAATTTAGGCATGGCAGACAGATTGAGCATTTCTAAACTTAAAAGAAAATTCTACATTTAGCGAGCTTAACTTTTTCTGCATGCCTTTCCAGATCAAAGAAAATCCTCAGCAATACGATGTGTGCATAGTCGGTTCCGGTGCCGGTGGCGGCATGGCAGCGTACATCCTGACGCAAGCCGGTTTAAAAGTATGTGTAATTGAGGCTGGTCCGTGGTATGACCCTGCCAAGAATGTAACGCAGTTGAAGTGGCCGTGGGAATCACCCCGCAGAGGTGCAGGAACATCCTTTCGCCCCTTCGGTGATTTTGATGCCGCCTATGGCGGATGGGAACTCGAAGGAGAACCGTATACCCACGTTCCCGGCACACAGTTCGACTGGTTCCGCTCGCGCATGCTGGGAGGCCGAACGAACCACTGGGGAAGAATTTCCCTGCGATTTGGCCCTAAAGATTTCAAAGGCAAAAGTCATGACGGCCTTGGTGAAGACTGGCCAATCGGGTACGAGGATGTTTCACCTTATTACGATAAGGTAGATGATTTGATTGGTGTGTTTGGAAGTAAGGAAGGCATCTACAATGAGCCTGACGGAAAGTTTCTTCCTCCACCAAAACCAAGATTGCATGAATTGTTCATCAAGAAATCAGCAACCGGGCTAGGTGTGCCGGTAATTCCGTCACGCTTATCCATACTGACGAAAAAAATCAATGACGACCGTGGTGCTTGTTTTTATTGCTCGCAATGCAACCGGGGCTGTACGGTCTATGGAGACTTCTCTTCCTCCTCTTGTTTGATTAAACCGGCCACCAAAACCAATAACCTGGATGTGATCGTCAATGCCATGGCACGCGAAGTACTGACCGATGCCAGCGGCAAGGCAACCGGTGTATCGTATATTGCCAATGATGATTTGCAGGAATACCGTATCAAGGCAAAAGTAGTGGTTCTCGCAGCCAGTGCCTGCGAGTCAGCACGTTTGTTGCTCAACTCAAAATCGCAGGCACATCCGAACGGATTAGCCAACTCCAGCAATGTGGTGGGCAAGTACCTGCACGATTCAACAGGCTCTGCATTAGGCGGTATTCTGCCGCAATTATTCGGACGCAAGCGATACAACGAAGATGGCGTAGGTGGCATGCATGTTTACTCACCGTGGTGGCTCGACAATAAGAAACTGGATTTTCCGCGCGGCTATCATATTGAATACTGGGGTGGCATGGGCATGCCCGGATATGGTTTCGGGTTTGGTATTCAGCATCTTAACGGCCGCTATCCTGACCGTAACGGGCAACAAAAAGCGGGTGGCGGTTATGGTGCCTCCCTGAAAGACGATTACCGCTATTTCTGGGGTGCATCCGTGGGTATGGCCGGCCGCGGTGAGGCTGTTGCCCGAGAGACCAATTATTGTGAGATTGATCCAAACGGAGTTGTCGATAAATATGGTATACCTGTATTGCGGTTTAACTATCAGTGGAGTGATTACGAAATCAAGCAGGCCAAACACATGCAGGAAACCTTCCAGGAAATCATGCACAAAATGGGCGCGGTAATTACCTGGGGTAAAGCCGGTGCCGAAACCAACTATGGACTGGAAGCACCGGGACGTATTATTCACGAAGTAGGCACGACACGCATGGGTAACGATCCGAAAAAATCGGTGGTGAATAAATTCAACCAGGCCCACGACTGCAAAAATCTTTTCGTGGTGGATGGCGGTCCGTTTGTTTCCCAGGCCGACAAGAATCCAACCTGGACGATTCTCGCACTTTCATGGCGGGCATCCGATTACATCATTGAACAGTTTAAACAGCAGAACGTATGAAGCGAAGAGATTCACTGAAAGCACTGGCCCTTACAGCCATTTCATCAGGCACCTTATTACAATCGTGCGAACCTAAACAGACTGCTGCACCATCTTCTGATGCAAAGGCCGGAATAAGCTCCATCGACCGGCATCCGTTCGAACTGGCACGCGATCAGAAACTGCTAACCGAAAAATTCTTTGATGACCATGAAATGAACACCATCAAAGTATTAATTGACATCATCATCCCCAAAGACGAAGCAAGTGGCAGCGCCACCGATGCCGGTGTGCATGATTTTATTGAATTTATTGTGAAGGATATGCCGAGGCACCAACTGCCCCTGCGTGGCGGATTGAAATGGCTCGATAATCAGTGTCTGAAAAATCACAACAATGTATTTATCAACTGTTCATCCTCCCAGCAACTGGCACTGGTCGATGCCATCGCTTATCCTGAAAAGGCAGCCCCGGAAATGAAACAAGGAGTTGCGTTTTTCAACTTGTTGCGAGATCTAACAGCCACCGGATTTTTCACCAGCGAAATCGGATTAAAAGACCTCGGTTATGCGGGCAACAAACCAAATCGCTGGGATGGTGTGCCGCAGGATGTGCTGGAGCAGTATGGTCTCAGCTATGATGAACGAACACTGAAGGAGTCGGTAAAGTGGGATGATGAAGGTTAGTTAAATTCGCAAGTTTCTGGTTTTGATCGTCAGCTTAAAATGTAAGAATGCCGCTGAGCACTTGCCTGTCTTGAAGTATGTTAAATTTCAGCGATATTTCGGCAAATGCTGATTTGCATTCATGCTGAAAATCGACACCCATACGCACATCATTCCTAAAAAACTCCCGAACTGGAGCGAGAAGTTTGGCTATGGGGATTTTATCTATCTGCAACATCATAAAAAAGGCTTTGCCAAGATGATGCGGGGCAACCAGTTCTTCCGTGAGATCAGGGAGAACGCGTGGAATCCTGAACTACGCATTGAAGAATATGCGAAATTCGGCACACAGGTGCAGGTGGTTTGCACCATCCCTGTTATGTTTTCCTATTGGGCGAAACCGCTTGACTGCCTTAGCCTCTCTCAGTTTTTGAATGATCACATCGCACAACTGATCAATGATTATCCGAAACATTACCTTGGCCTTGGCACTGTTCCCATGCAGGATGCCGAGCTGGCTGTTCAGGAACTGGAACGGTGCAAAAAAATCGGGTTGCAGGGAATACAAATCGGCTCCAACATCAATGACCTGAATCTTCACGAAGACCGCTTCTATCCAGTATTTGAAGCTTGTGAACAATTAGGTCTGTGCATCATGGTTCACCCCTGGAATATGATGGGGCAACAACACATGCAGCGTTACTGGCTGCCATGGCTCGTGGGCATGCCGGCAGAAACTACGCGTGCTATCTGCTCCATGATTTTCAGCGGGATATTTGATAAGCTGCCAAATCTGCGCGTGATGTTCGCGCATGCCGGTGGATCCTTCCTCACCACACTGGGGCGCATTGAGCACGGCTACCAGTGTCGTCCGGATTTGGTGGCCATCGACAACACTGAAAATCCACGGAATTACCTGGGTCGGTTTTGGGTTGATTCAATAACGCACGATCCAATGTTGCTGGACTATGTTCTGAAAATGATCGGCCCTGAAAAAGTAGTACTCGGCTCTGATTACCCCTTTCCATTGGGCGATCTGGAGATCGGAAAATATATTGAAGACATGACTATCAGTAAATCGATCAGAGAAGCCATCTTCTTCAGGTCACCGTTGGAGTGGTTAGGAGTCTCACCCGATCGTTTTAATTAATCTGCCTGTAAATGAAATCCCTCCTTAAATACCTGTATTTCTTTTTCTTTTTATGGATATTCATCTTTCAGGAATCACCTGCTCAAAATGACAAGGCCGCAGTTGAACAATTCCGCAGAGACCAGGAATTAATGAAGCGTTCGGAATTACTTCGCGTAATGGATTCCGCAGTCGTTTTTATGAATGAAGGTAAATATGAACTGGCCGATCAGCGCTTTCTGTATGTACTGAATAATATCCATGGGGTACCTTCTGATCTTACGTTCTACTTCGGAAAAAATTCCTATTTCCTCGGAAGATTTAAACAGAGCGTAGACTGGATCAATAAATACATTCAAATGAAAGGAACCACTGCGCAATATTCCGCGGAAGCGATGGATATCTTAAAAAAA
>JALOMI010000185.1 GCA_025455465.1 Cyclobacteriaceae bacterium
ATAGTCGATGGTTTGTACTGCGTAATCATACGTCTTGCCACCAACGGAAATCATTGCTTTAACCGTGCCTGTGGCTTCAACGGATGAAGGATAAATCGTAAACGTCCTGGTCACTTCACCTCCCCTGCGCGAAAGACTCACCGGCAGCGTTGGCGGCTCATAACGCCAGCCGTCTGGTACCTGCAACATCAAATCACCGCTGAGGTTACCTTCCACGGTTGACTTAACCAACACCTGGAGTTTGCGCGGTGACTGGTCAGCGAAGATCATCACCGGTTCACTCACATTCAGAAAAGCCGGGGGAACCACTTCCACCGGGCGGTAGAGTTCTCCTTTCACCGGGTCGGTCCATTTATAAGTTACGGGGGTCTGCACTACTAATTTCTCTTTTCCTATCATCAGCTCGAGGGTGATGATCATGGCAGGCTCATTTTCCGGGCGTCCGATCTGCGAGGCATCGTTCACGGTAAACAAACCCGTACTGTGAGGCTCTTTCAGCCAATAGGGATCGGAAAATGCTTTGGCCGGATGAAGTTGCTTTTTTATCGAATGCATTAACGGCACATTAAAGCTTAGCCGGCTGTTCATTGTTGAGTCAAACTGAAAGTTGGCTGAAGCAATGCGTGTTAACATAACATCCACCGGTGATCGGTTGATCACTTCCAGCTTCAGGGTAACGGGTTGACCGGGTGCAGCATAGTAATAGCCTGCTGCCACTTCAGTATAAAGTCCCAGGCAGTCTTTTATTAACTGCTCAGTCTCGTTGAGTTTACGTTCGCGCCACACACCCGGCTCTACCTTGCGGATGGCTTCACGGATCTGCAACAAGAGCGGTATGCTGGCATACGGTCTTTCAAGATCATATTCCCGGATAGCCTTTTCAACCAGCGGCTTAACAGTCTCTCCTCCCTTTACGCGTGTCCACGTGGTGTTGACACCATCAAAAATATCTTTCGCAGCATCACCGCGGGTCAGTTCGAAAAACTCAAGGGCATCACCGCGCTGACTGGGTACGCCAAAGCCCTGACTCTTGTGCTGGCTGCGGCTGGTGGCTGCTGTCTCGGAGTATGATTCACCCAATAGCGTATTATAACCACCTACATTGAGCGTTACAATGCCTGGTGTGTTTTCGTTAATGGTGGTATTCCACCAACGCCCGGTGTTGATGAGCAGGCGTTTCGGCTGCCACACCGGCATGGCCCTTAACAGATCGGGGTGAGCCGAAGGTTTTCCGGAAATATCGAAAGCTTCAATGGCGAGCATGGCTGATGCGGTATGATGTCCGTGACCGGCACGTTCATCCGGAGGGAAGCGCGTGAGGATCACATCAGGCTGGTATTGCCGGTATACGCGTACCACATCGGAAAGCACATCATCCTTACCCCATATGGCGAAAGTCTCTGTGGCTGACTTGGAGAATCCAAAATCGTTGGCACGGGTGAAGAACTGTTGCCCTCCGTCAATTTTCCGGGCAGCGATCAATTCCTGTGTACGGATCAAGCCAAGCTGGTCGCGTATCTCCGGACCGATCAGGTTTTGACCCCCGTCACCGCGTGTCATCGACAGGTAGGCCGTGGCTGCCAGCCGGTCGTTGGCGAGGCTCGCAATTACCCGTGTATTTTCATCATCAGGATGAGCTGCTACATACAGCACGGAACCCAGGAAATTCAGTCGCTTGAGGTGGTGTTTGATGCGCGCGGCATCGGTTTGTAGCTGCTGGGAAAAGGCCAGCACGGGAACAACTAAAAAGAAAGCGAAAAGCCTGGTCATGAACAATCGTTTTGCCGCGAATTAACAACAATTTTTCACTTTCATTCCCGGAAATCTGGCCACCGAAGGATATGCCCGGATAACTGGCCCTGACGGGGCACGGGCGGCCTTCAGAACCGGCCCCGTTTCACCCCGTTGACGTAGTAGTCACCGGTTTTGTCGATGGTGATGAGGATGCGGCTCACCTCTTTGCGCGATTCATCCATGTAATAGATGGCATGTTCATAGCCGGAAATACCATCTTTGGCATCATCCGTAAAGCCTACTTCAATTTTCAGTTCCTTCCCCAACTCAATTTTGCGGTTACCCATGATCACCTTTCTATCGCGCAGCACCTTCATCCTTGTCTCCGCAAAGGGCACTTCATGGGTAGTCAGGTAGAGCGTCAGGAACGGAAGCTGGTCGGTGGATGTCCTTCGCTCATATTCAGCCCGCGTTTCCGAAAGTTCTACGCGGGTGCTGCTTTCCAGCGGGCGCGGCTTGAATTTCAACTCTACGCGAATGGTAAATTCCTTATCTGGTTTGAACGGAATATCCTGTACAAAACAGAAAAGCGTTAACCAGCACACAACCACCTTGGCCATCATAACCGTTCGTATTCGTTTACCTGAAGTTAGCAGGATTCTATAGGTTAAATGAAAATGCCGTTAAAAAGTTTAGGCGACTGGTGCAGTTTACGGATAATCCCTTTCTTCGCAGTGACAGAAAAAGACCTATGAGAATCTTCTGGCTGATTGTTTTTCTCGTTGTATTTACGGTTATCACCTACCTGATGGTCAGCTACCTTATTTCCTGCTCACCCGTAGTACAGACTGCCGGAACCGCTCCTGCCCCTACCGAACAACAGGAACAACCGAAAGAAATAATCATCCGCCAACTGGAACTGCCACTGGTTACCGCACAGTCAGAGGTCATTCAGCATACGGGCTTTGCTTTGGTTTACAGCGAGCCGCACGAACAAGCCCGCTGGGTTGCCTATGAACTGACGCGGGACGAGGTTCTGAATAAAGTGGCATCGCGCACCAACCGCTTTTTACCCGACTCAAAAATCAGTACCGGCTCGGCCGCTGACAGTGATTATGTTCGCTCGGGGTACGACCGCGGGCACCTTGCTCCTGCAGCCGACATGGCCTGGTCGGAAGATGCCATGCGCGAATCATTCTTTTTCAGCAACATCAGTCCGCAGGTGCCGGCCTTCAACCGCGGCATCTGGAAAAATCTGGAAGAGCTGCTTCGCGACTGGGCCATAACCGACACTTCCTTGTGCATTGTAACCGGACCGGTGCTTCGTGATTCCTTACCGGTAATCGGTGTCAATCAGGTTGCTGTACCAGACTATTATTTTAAAGTCATTCTTGTGATGACAAAGCGTAAACAGCAAGGCATCGGCTTCCTGATGCCGAATGACGGAACTTCCCGACCCATCCATGATTTTGCCGTCAGCATCGACAGTGTGCAATCACTTACGGGCCTGAACTTTTTTTATCAGTTGCCGGACTCCATTGAACATGTGTTGGAGACTACCCTTTGCCTTCCATGCTGGAACTGGAAGAAGTGAAACGCATCCGATTCTTATGCTGGTAAAAGTTGCTGCTTAGCTTTTCGGATCAGTGACGGAATAAGCCTGCGGATTTTTTTCAGCTCCCGATTCTTTTCCCGCTCCAGATGGTTGCGCACCTTTTTGTCCGGATCTTCTTTCAGCAGCATTTCCAGGTCGTGCCAGTCACCAATGGCATCTTCCAGAGTCGCGGCTATCCGCAGGTTGGCGAACGGTGTGATTTCCTTGCGTACACTGCGGTCGAGTTCACTGCTGTACAACAACGCTTTTAGTACTTTGCGGCTGCGGTGTAACTTTTCTTCGGGTACTTCATTACCAAAGCGCTTGTTCAATTGCCGATAAAGTTCAGCGGTATATTCCGGTACGGTGATGGTCCAGCGGGTCAGCTGACGCTGTATTTTCGGGAATGTGAAAATGATTTGCTGCAGGCTTTTCATGCCCTCCTTTTTCCAGGCTTTGATCCGTTTTCGTTCCTTTTTTTGAAACCGGTGCGGGTAGGCTTCATCGTGATATTCTACGCCAAACTTATCCAGCAGGTAGGCATGCACCTGGTATTCCCGGATGCGGCCGGCCTGCTGAAACAGCCGGTCGTAAGGATGAAACGCTTTGATGGATTTTACGACACGATGTTTCTTCAGCATTGCCTTGATGAAGCGTATGCGCTTGAGGCTTACGCGCAACTCATGAAAGGTGTCGTGTGATGGTTCATCAAAAGATTGCAGCACGGTGCTGATCACCCGGCTGTGTTCATGACCGAAATAGTTCCGCAGCAGTATCGAAAAACTGGCCTTCATCACCTGTACGATACCAATCCTTTGACAGCGGTGCAATGATATTCATCAGCTCATGCCACTAATTACCCGACAGTCAACCCCTGTTTTCGCAACACCATCCCCCTGACACCTTCTCCTGACCTGCCAAAAATCATAGACCGGCAAGCAGAGCCGCAGTAACTTCCCCCGCATGAGGTGAACGAATATGGGACAACACCGGATCAGCATAGCCGAAAACAATGAGCAGCGAAAAGCTTTTTTGCGCTACCTCCTGCATGATGTCGAAGCACTCGACTATATGATTGAGCACGGCATGTTCGAAGAAGGCATCACCCGTGTCGGAGCCGAGCAGGAATTTTTTATTGTCGATAAGCATTACAAACCATCCCGTAATGGCCCTCAAATACTCGAACAACTGAAAGATCCGCACTTTACCTCCGAACTGGCACGATATAATCTGGAGATCAACCTCGATCCTGAGGTACTTTACGGCAATTGCTTTCAACGAATCGAAAGTGAATTGCGCAGGCTGCTGATGATGGCTGATTCCGTTGCTTCTAACTTTGATGATACACTCATTCTAACCGGCATCCTGCCGTCCATTGACCTTCGCGCCCTCGATATGGATTACATGACCCCCAACCCACGCTATCAGGCGTTGGGAGAAATTGTGAAACGGCTGCGGGGACAGGATTTTGAATTGAACATCAACGGAGTAGACGAGCTGATGCTGGCGCACCCGAATATTCTCTTTGAAGCCTGCAACACCAGCTTCCAGATACACCTGCAAACGGATGTCAGCAATTTTGTTGACCAGTACAACTGGGCCCAGGCCATTGCAGGGCCATTACTGGCCATCGCCACCAACTCACCCCTGTTGTTCGGAAGGGAGCTGTGGAGTGAAACGCGCATTACTTTATTTCAGCAAAGTGTGGACATGCGCAGACGCGCCAGTCATCTGCGCGAACGGCAGCAACGCGTAACGTTTGGAAACAAGTGGATACGATCCGTTTCGGAAGTCTATAAAGATGACATCTCCCGCTATCCGCTCATCTTCATGTCGGATATTGAGCATGACTCGTTCGACATCCTTAATAACGGAGGCATACCGGCACTGAAAGCCCTTTGCATCCACAACGGCACCATCTGGAAATGGAACCGTCCATGTTATGGCATCCTTAATGGCAAACCCCACCTTCGCATTGAAAACCGATACCTCCCGGCCGGACCTACGGTGATCGATGAGATTGCCAACATGGCCTTCTGGACCGGCCTGATGAGCGGCATGCCCGATCAATATAAAGACATCTGGAAGATCATGGATTTCGAAGATGCCAAAGAAAATTTCTATAAGGCAGCCCGCATCGGCATTCAAACCGGCATGATCTGGGAAGGCAACCTCATGTCAGTTCAAAAACTGGTTTTACAGGTACTCCTTCCCCTGGCGAAAGAAGGGCTTCGCAAAAACGGTATTGATGACGCCAGCATCAACCGTTACCTCAACGTAATAGAAGAGCGCACCAGTACGGGTAAAACCGGCAGCCGGTGGATGATCAACGGATTTCGCACCCTGAAGAAAAAACTGGGACGGGATGAAGCGATGGTGACGCTGACAGCAGCCATCCATAAACGCAGGGTTACCGGGGAACCGATACACGTATGGCCGGAGGTAAGCGTGAATGAAAAAGACCTTGTAACCATCCAATACGATGTAGTGAGCAACGTGATGACTACTGATCTGTTTACCACCCAGGCACATGATCCGATTGAACTGGCGCAAGCCATTATGGACTGGCGCAAGATCCGCCACATGCCCGTGGAAGATGATCACGGAAATATTATCGGTCTGTTAACACGGAAACGAATTGAAAAATACTTTGAAACAGCAGTGGCCAATCCCTACGCCACGGCAGGAGATATCATGATCAAAGACCCCGTATGTGTGGATGCCTCCGTGAACATCCGCGATGCGATGAAGATCATGACCGACCGGGGTGTAAGCTGTCTGCCGGTAATTCAGAACGGCATGCTGATTGGTTTGCTCACTGACACCGACATGTATGCCTTACATGAAAAACTGACACGCGCTTTTGTGAAAGAGTCTTCCATGAAAAGTATTCCTTATTAGATGCCGGGGGCTGGCGCTGTGTATATTTACTGCGTTAGCCATTAACCTGCATGCTACTGAAATATCCCATCAACCTGAGTAAAGGTCTTACGGCATTCATCATCATGTTGATGATGTTCTGCTACGATAACTTCAGCACCGCGGCCTTCATTTATCTGGCCCTTCACGGCAGCTATGGATTGCTCTGGTTGCTGAAAGACCGCATCTTCCCCGATAAACAGTGGGAACAAACCGTGTCATTAGCCTATGCCGTATTTGTGTTTGCTGTACTCGCACTGTACTGGCTGCCGGGCTGGCTGCTGATCAGTTCTGATTTCCAGCCATCACCCGGCCTGCTGGCAACTGCCGTTGCGCTGAATGTTGTTGGCGTAATGCTTCACTTTGCCAGCGATTCGCAGAAATACTATACCCTGAAATACAAACCCGGTCTGATCACCGAAGGCTTTTTCTCGCGTTGCCGCAACACCAATGACCTGGGTGAGTTGATGATCTATATAAGCTTTGCCCTGCTTGCAGGCACCTGGCTTGGATTTCTTGGTATCGGGGCATTCTTCATTGGCGCTTTTATTCCGAACATGATCA
>JALOMI010000023.1 GCA_025455465.1 Cyclobacteriaceae bacterium
CATGCAGTTGAAGTGGTACCTGAGCTACTGGGTAAACACCACCAAAAAAATTGATTACGGCATACGACATGTGATCAGCGATGGCCAGAAGACTTCGGTAGTGCTTGAACGCATTGGAGAATTTCCGATGCCGGTTGACTTACTGGTAACCTATGCTGACGGCAGCAAGGAACTGTACTATATCCCCATGAATGAAACGCTGGGCAACAAGCCGGCCGAAGAAACGTCACTGACCCGCATTGAAATGGAAACCTGGAACTGGGTGGAGCCAACCTATACCCTTTCCATTTCCAAACCATCCCGCGACATTGTCAGTATGGAAATTGACCCGAGCATGCGTATGGCGGATGTCGACCGGAAGAATAATCAAATGAATTTATCAGCCCTTAAACAGCCGTAACAAACGAGGGAAAAACAGATCATCGGTAAACTATAAACGGGATTGCCTGTGACAGTAGAGAAGTTGCGCAGCGTCCCGTTTTTTTCTGCTACTTTCGCATCTCAAGCACGCTATTCATGACCCCGGAGCAGGCCCAACAGGAAATTGAATCACTAACCCGGCAGATCAACTACCACAACGACCTGTACTATCAGCAGCATCACACTGAAATCAGTGATTTTGAGTTTGATAAATTGCTTGAGCAGCTGATCGCGCTGGAGAATCAATTTCCGCAATTCCGTTATCCGGATTCACCTTCCCAACGTGTTGGGGGCACCATCACCAAAGAATTCCAGACGGTGGTTCATCAGTATCCGATGTTGTCGCTGGGCAACACCTATTCAGAAGAGGAGTTAACCGACTTTGACGCACGAGTAGCCAAGGGGCTTGACGGAGAAGAATACGAATACTTTTGCGAATTGAAATTTGATGGAGTCTCCATCAGCCTCATCTATGAAGATGGTCTGCTGGTGCGCGGTGTGACGCGCGGAGACGGAACCCGCGGTGACGATGTAACGGCTAATATCAAGACCATCCGCAACATTCCGCTGAAAGTCCATGCACCCCACCTCCCGAAGCGCTTTGAAGTTCGCGGAGAAGTTTACATGCCGCGGGAAGTATTTTTGAAACTGAACAAGGAACGAGAAGACATTGGTGAAGAACGCTTTGCCAATGCCCGCAACACCGCATCCGGAACGTTAAAGATGCAGGACTCTTCCATCGTTGCCCAGCGCAAACTCGCCTGCTATGCCTATTACCTGCTTGGAGAAGATACCGGTATCAATACGCACGAGGAGGGGATCCATAAACTGGAGAAATGGGGCTTTGACGTATCGAAGACCTATAAGAAATGCCACCAACTGAAAGAAGTATTCAACTACATCAGTCACTGGGAAAGCAGGCGGGGTGAACTGCCCCTGGAAACCGATGGCGTGGTGATTAAGGTCAACAGCCTGGAGCAACAGGAAACCTTAGGCTTTACGGCTAAAAGCCCGCGCTGGGCTATTGCATACAAATACAAAGCCGAGAGCACCAGCACGAGGCTCAACGGCATCACCTACCAGGTAGGAAGAACCGGTGCCGTTACACCCGTTGCCGAACTGGAGCCGGTGTTTCTTTCCGGAACTACTGTTAAGCGGGCTTCACTTCATAACGCCAACGAAATTGCACGGCTTGATTTACGTGAAGGGGATTTTGTGTTTATAGAAAAGGGCGGAGAAATTATTCCGAAGGTCACCGGAGTTGACCTCTCCAAACGCAAACCTGATGCGAAGCACATCCACTATATAACGCATTGTCCGGAGTGCGGCAATCGGCTGGTACGTGTGGAAGGTGAAGCTGTACATTATTGTCCGAATGCTTCTGGCTGTCCTCCGCAGATCAAGGGCCGCATTGAACACTTCATTCAGCGTAAGGCCATGGACATTGACAGTTTGGGTGAACAAACCATCAGGCAATTGTACGATCTGAGGTTGGTGAAAAGTCCGGCTGATCTGTATGATCTGACCAAATCCGATCTGATGAAGATGGAAAAAGTTAAGGATAAGTCAGCGGAGAATATTTTGAAGGGAATAGCAGCTTCAAAAGAAGCTCCCTTTGAAAGCGTATTATTTGCCATCGGCATTCGTTACGTTGGAAAAACCGTTGCTGAAAAACTGGCCAAACATTTCAAGAACATTGACCGGCTGATGGAAGCTTCTTATGATGCTTTACTGGAAGCACCGGAAGTAGGTGAAAAAATTGCCGAAAGTGTCGTTCAATTTTTTAAGGCGCATGAAAATCGTAAGGAGGTAGAACGCCTGCGAAAAGCCGGGTTGAAAATGGCCGTTGAAGAAAAAGAAATAAAGCCGGTAAGCAATGTTCTGGAAGACCGCTCGTTCGTGATTTCCGGAGTATTTCAGGGATATGAACGTGATGCATTGAAAGATACCATCATCGCCCATGGCGGCAAGGTGCTAAGTTCCATATCCGGCAAGCTGGATTTCCTGGTGGCCGGTGAAAACATGGGGCCGTCTAAAAAGGAGAAGGCTGAAAAGTTGGGGGTACGGATTATCTCCGAAGAAGAATTCAATCAACTTCTTGCCGGCAAGAAAATTGGATGACCAAATGAAAAGCTACTTTCTGAATCTGCGCACTAACTCCAGCCTGAAGAAAAACAAGGCACCCCGGGAAACCATTGCTTATCCGGAGGCCAAAACTATCGGCCTGGTGTTTACAGTGGAAGACCGGCAAAAACATGATCAGGTCAAAGAATTTATTCACCGTCTGGAAAAAGACGGCAAGAAAGTCTCGGTAATTAGTTTTTTGCCTAAAGACAGGGAGAACTACGAGTTTAAGTTTGATTTCTTTACCAAGGATGACATCACCTTTTGGGGAGAAATACGGAGCAATGCCGCTGCTGCATTTTGCCAGTCACCGTTCGATTATGTTTATTACCTCGACCTTCAACCAAATCCGGTTTTGCTCAACCTGTTGGCCCGAAGCAAAGCCCGCTGCCGTTTTGGCCGGCACTGGCAAGAAGGACAAGCCTATTTTGAACTGATGATTGAATCGCAGCCATCTATTCACAGCTTGCTGGAAAGCTTTTATCGTTACTCCGCCTGTTTAAAATAAACGCTGAAGCATAACATCCTGATTTATATTTGTCTCCAACTTTTATCAACCACAGCTTACTATGAAAAAACTTTTCGGTACGGGCGTTGCGCTGGTGACTCCGTTTCAGCAAGACGGTACAATAGATTTTAAAGCGTTACTGAAACTGCTTCGACATACCGCTAAAGGAGTAGATTATTATGTAGTGATGGGCACCACCGGTGAATCCGTAACTACTTCAGCTGAAGAAAAGACAGCTGTTCTTGATTTCGTACGCAGCCATAACCCGAAGAATCTGCCAATTGTCTATGGCCTCGGTGGAAATAATACACAACAGGTTCTGAAGACCATCCGGGAGACCGATTTCAGCGGAGTCACTGCCATCCTATCGGTCAGCCCCTATTACAACAAACCATCGCAGGAAGGTCTTTACCAGCATTTCAAAGCCATAGCTGATGCTTCTCCCGTTCCTGTTATTCTTTATAATGTTCCTGGAAGAACCTCATCCAACATTTCTGCAGAAACTACCCTACGGCTGGCGCAACACAAAAACATCATCGGCATTAAAGAAGCCTCCGGTAACCTTGAGCAGTGCATGAAAATTGCGCAGCTAAAACCCCGTGACTTTATGCTCATCTCCGGAGATGACCTGCTGACAGTTTCTCTCTATGCGATGGGTGGGCACGGTGTTATTTCCGTTTTGGCCAATGCACTCCCCAGGGTCTTCAAAAAAGTTAAGGACCAGGTGGTGGCCGGCAATTACCTGAAAGCCAGTGAGACCTTGTTCACCCTGCTGGCGATAAACGGGCCGATGTATGAAGAGGCCAATCCGGTAGGCATTAAACAGTTGTTGAGGGAGATCGGCATCTGTGAAAACAGTGTTCGCCAGCCTCTCCTACCTGCTTCGGAGGCGTTACAAGCCAAAATCAAAAAGGCTTACCAGGAGCTTAAAAAATAAGGGAGCCGGTAAACCGGCTCCCTTATTCCAGAAAGATTTTACGCTTTCTTAAGAAGCTTTATTCTTAAGATCCTGAACCTCCGCCCTGATCTGCTGAGCCATGTTCTTCAGATCTTGCATACCCTTCCTCAGGCGCGTTCCAGCTGCACTGTTGCCTTTTGCATAGAACTTGTCTGCATCGCCTTCCAGTGAAGCTATTAGATTTTTGAGGTCTTGAAATTTTTGCATTGTGCTATGAGTTTAAGATGTTGAATTGATTACGTAATGCCAAGTTAAGCAAAAACCCTGAAAATCAAGCCGAAACACACATTTTTTACAAAGACTTGGTAACAGCAAGGAGTTCTTCTTTGCGATAATAGCCGTTATCGAGCTTTTCCTTCAGGGCAGCAAACACATTCAGGGTACGCTCTACATCCTCCATGGAGTGGGCGGCTGTTGGTATAATCCTGAACATGATAACATCCTTAGGCACAACGGGATAGATCACTACAGAGCAGAAAATATTGTAGTTCTCACGCAGGTCCATGGCCATGTTGGCAGCTTCGCCAACACCTCCTTTAAACAATATCGGGGTAACCGGTGATGAGGTCATGCCGATATTGAATCCCCTTTCGATAAGGCCGGTTTGCATGGCTGTTACAATCTGCCACAGTTTTTCGCGCAATTCCGGCTTGTTTCTCAGTAATTCCAAACGCTTTAATGCTCCGATCACCAGTGGCATGGGCAAGCTCTTGGCATAGATCTGCGAACGCATGGTGTAACGCAGGTAGGTGATAATGCGCTTGTCACCAGCCACAAAGGCACCGATGCTGGCCATGGCCTTGGCAAATGTAGAGAAGTACAGGTCGATCTGATCCTGAACACCCTGCTCTTCACCGGTTCCGGCTCCGGTCTTACCCATCGTACCGAAACCGTGAGCATCATCGACAAAGAGGCGGAACTTGTATTTATCTTTCAATGCAACCACGCCTTTCAAATCACCCTGACGGCCCGACATACCGAATACACCTTCAGTGATTACCAGGATGCCACCACCGGTTTCATTCACCAATTTGGTAGCACGTTGCAGTTGCTTCTCGAGGCTTTCCATATCATTGTGGGCAAATACGAAGCGCTTACCCATATGCAGGCGAACGCCATCAATGATGCAGGCGTGCGACTCAGCGTCATACACGATAACATCCTTGCGGTCAACAATGGCATCGATGATGGAGACAACGCCCTGATAGCCGAAGTTCAGCAACATGGCATCTTCCTTATGTTCAAATTCAGCCAGCTGGCGCTCCAGCTCCATATGGTGTACGGAGTTACCCGACATCATGCGGGCACCCATCGGGCTACCCAATCCGTATTGTGCAGCTGATTCGGCATCCACCTTCCGTACTTCCGGATGGTTGGCTAAACCGAGGTAGTTGTTCAGACTCCAGTTCAGCATCATTTTGCCGTTGAACGTCATGTGAGGCCCAATTTCACCCTCCAGCTTGGGGAAAGTAAAGTACTGGTCGGCCATGTGCGAATATTTGGCCAGTGGACCGGCCTCCATTTTAAGCTTATCAAACAGATCAGTCATTGCGTGTGGTGATTTTAAAATTGCGGCAAAAATAACCAAAAAAGCTCAGTAACAAGGGATTATTAACGCATTTGAAAAGCCCCTTGCCGTCCTGCCCAAAGCGGTTGGTGTGAACTTAATTATTCCTTAGCATTGCAAGGAAACATGAATAAAATGACCAGAATAAATAAAATACTGGTAGCGAACCGTGGTGAAATTGCCCTGCGCATTATGCGGAGCGCCCGTGAACTGGGCATCCATACCGTTGCCGTTTACAGCGAAGCTGACCGCAATGCCTTGCATGTACGGTATGCGGACGAGGCTGTTTGCATCGGGCCGCCTCCCTCTTCAGAATCATACCTGCGGATGGATAAAATTATCCAGGTAGCCAAAGACCATGATGCAGATGCGATACATCCGGGCTATGGTTTTCTTTCAGAGAACGAAGACTTCGCGCAGGCCGTGGAAGATGCCGGATTAATCTTTATCGGTCCATCGGCAAAATCGATCGAAGTTATGGGCAGCAAGCTGGCCGCCAAGGAAGCGGTTGCCCAATTTAATGTACCCCTGGTTCCGGGAGCATCCAAACCCATTGATGATATCAGCGAGGCTAAACGCATTGCGGCAGAAATCGGCTATCCGGTGCTGATCAAGGCCAGTGCAGGTGGAGGCGGAAAAGGCATGCGTATTGTTGACCGTGAAGAGATTTTTGATGAACAGCTGGAGCGGGCCATCAGCGAAGCTACGTCAGCCTTCGGGGATGGCTCAGTATTCATCGAGAAATTCGTAACCCAACCCCGGCACATTGAATTCCAGATTTTTGGTGACCAGCACGGTAACGTGGTGCACTTTTTCGAACGCGAGTGTTCCATTCAACGAAGGCACCAGAAAGTGATTGAAGAAGCACCCTCTGCAGTACTTACGCCCGACCTGCGTAAAGCCATGGGTGAAGCCGCGATTAATGTGGCGCGTTCCTGTGGCTACTACGGTGCCGGCACGGTAGAATTTATTCTCGATGAAAAGCTCAACTTCTACTTCCTCGAAATGAATACACGCCTGCAGGTTGAGCATCCGGTAACGGAAATGATTACCGGAGTAGACCTGGTGAAGTTGCAGATTCGTGTAGCCGAAGGTGAACCCCTGCCCTTCCGTCAGGAAGACATTACCATGCACGGGCATGCCATTGAAGTACGTGTATATGCCGAAGACCCGGCCAATAATTTTTTACCGGACATCGGCACACTGCAAACTTACATCCGTCCGCAAGGCAATGGCATCCGGCTGGATGACGGCTTTGAACAAGGCATGAGCATTCCGTTTTATTACGACCCGATGATTGCCAAAATGATATGCCATGCCGAAACACGTGAATTAGCCATCGAAAAAACCATCCGGGCAATTGATGAATACCAGATTACCGGTCTGGAGACCACGCTTGGCTTTTGCAAGTTTGTGATGCAGCACGATGCATTCCGTACCGGTAAGTTTGATACCAAGTTCGTAGAGAAGTTTTTCAAACCCGAATACCTGAAAGGCATTAACAGCAATGAAGAAGTTTCGCTGGCAGCAGCACTCACAGTGCATGCTTTTGCCAATAACAAAAATCAACAGCAGGCCGAAGTAGTAGCTAGCCGGAGTATCAGTAATTGGAAGCGGAACCGGCTTTAATTCCATTTAATTGTGGCAGAAATCAAACCAATACAGGCATGGCGATATAATGATGTGATGGCCCGTGATATGGAATCACTGAGTTCACCGCTGTTTGATGTAGTCTCTGCCAAACAGCGAAACTCGCTCTACCTGAATCCATATAACAGTATACATCTATCTGTACCCCAGGGAGAAAATCCGGCAGAACATGCACGTGACCTGCTCCGCGACTGGAAAATGAAGGGTATCATTCAGCAGGATAAACTTCCGGGAATCTACGCTTACTATCAGTACTTCAAACTGCCGGGTTCTGCACGTGAATTATGCCGAAAGGGATTTGTTTGCCATATCCGTATCCACGACTGGGATGAAGGCGTCATTCTGCGTCACGAAAATACCATTCCGCAATCCGTCAACGACCGGATTGAATTGCTTGAAAAGACGTTGTTACATGTCAGTCCGACACACGGCTTATACACCGACCCTCAGTACGAACTGGAAGCTTACCTGGATGAAGCCATTCAGCATCCGATCTATGAAACGGAGGATTACCAGGGTGTGCGCGATGTACTGGCAGTCATTCACGATGCCGAAGTGATCCGGCAATTCATCCGATGCCTGAAGGACAAAACCATTATCCTGGCCGATGGGCATCACCGCTACGAAAGCTCGCTGCTCCTGCAGAAAAAAATGAAGGCGATCAATACGCACCATACCGGAAGCGAAGGATACAACTTTCACCTGATGTATCTCACCAATACTGCAGCCGGTGATTTTCGTATACTCCCCACCCACCGGCTGATTAATGGATTGCCTGGTCTGAAGGAAGCGGAGATTCTTAGCAAACTGGATCACGACTTCATCATCAAACCCGTTGACGACCCGGAAACCCTGAATGAAATTATTATCGGCAAAAAATGGGCTTTTGGTTTACTGTTTAAAGAGAACGCTTACAAACTCCGGCTAAAACCGGAGGTGATTAATACCATCCCATGGCATTTTCCGGAGCTGGTGAAGCAGCTTGATCTGACAGTGATGCATTACTTCATCATCGAAAAAGCGCTGGGCATCCCCGGAAAAGAACAACGCAACTCGGAGCACATCAAGTTTGACCGAAGCTTTACCGACTGCCTGAAAAAAGTCATCAAGGAAGAAGCTCAACTGGCGCTGATTACCAATGAACTGACAATTGACGAAGTTACCCAGGTGTGCCACAGCGGTGCTACGCTGCCGCAGAAGTCAACGTATTTTTATCCGAAAGTGATCTGTGGATTTCTCTTCAGTTCCATCCGCGAAGATGAATTTCAGTTGCCGGCATACAGTCCGTTTTCATGATATGATCAAACGCCCCATTATTCTAGCCTCCTCATCTCCGCGCAGGCAATACCTGATGAAGGAAGCTGGCTTTATTTTCCAGGTGGAGAAACCGGATGTCGATGAATCTTTTCCCGACACCATGCCGGTAGAGGGTGTAGCCCGCTACCTGGCCTTGAAAAAGGCAGAAAAATTCAGGTTGCGCATCCAACAGGAAATTGTTGTAACTGCCGACACAGTCGTTATCCTGGAAAATACCATATTGAATAAGCCGGCAGACCGCCCGGAAGCCATCAGCATGTTGGAACGGCTGAGTGGCAAGACGCACCGGGTTATCACCGGGGTGTGTATTCTATCAGCAGAGAAGGAGGATCCGTTTGATGATATGACCGAGGTAACCTTCAAGAACCTCAGCCGAAAAGAAATTGAATTCTACGTTGACCAGTATCAACCATACGACAAGGCAGGCGCCTACGGTGCACAGGATTTTATCGGGATGATTGCCATCGAAAAAATCAACGGTTCCTATTTCAACGTGATGGGGTTACCGATCCACAAAGTGTACACCCAGTTGATTAACTGGTAACCCTCATTCAAAATTTCATTAATCAGCGATTTACCACAGGTGCATTCAGCAACCGCTGAAGGGCTTCACGCATGCGCTCATGATCTGAACCGAGCTTATCCCGTCCCAGCTTGCCTGTTGCATAGTTATTGGGAAGGTGATAGATGATATTCTGCTCAAATTCAGATATACAGATTACTTTCTTCATACCGGCATATTGATAAATATCGGTATTTTCCGGGGCTGTCCATTCTAATAAAACCTTGTTCAACATGAACAACTATTAGTTAATTTGAGAATTCAATACACAATACTGCATGGGCAACCCGCTGGCTTACCTCCTACCCCATAAAAACTTCAAACCCCTTTACTATGCCCTTTGTTTCTGGCGGGAGATCTACCCGGCCGCCTTATGCCGGAGAGCCCTTCATGATAAACTCGAAACCATACACGAATTCGACAGAGATTATATTTTACGCAGGCTCCGGTATTACAATAAGTTAACCGACATTCGTCCGCTCTCAGACAAAGCCATCAAACTGGCCGATCTGAAAATTCCAGAACGTAAACGAGTTTATTACTTTGACACCTACGAATACACGCGTTTTTTTAATCCCGAATTGCATGCGCATTTTCTCTTTGGCGATATCACCCACGTTCCGGATGAACCTTCCATCACCAAGAGCAGGCCTATCCACGGTGATAATAAAAATTCGGTCATCCTGAAGCTGGAAAAGGTGAGGCATTTCATGTATGTTAAGCACGATAAGCCGTTTACTGAAAAGAAAGATAAACTGATCTGGCGCGGTGTAACAGGAAGCAAAACGCAAAACCGGGAGCACCGGATGAAATTTATGGCCATGTATTTTAACAATTCATTATGCGATCTTGGTAAAATCAATGAGGGTGGCGGTCCGGAGGAATGGCGCAAAGAAACGATTACAATTAACCAACACCTTGACTATAAATTCATTCTTAGCCTGGAAGGAAATGACGTTGCCTCCAATCTCAAGTGGGTGATGTCGTCCAACTCCATTGCTGTCATGCCACGCCCCAAATATGAAACATGGTTTATGGAAGGCACGCTGATTCCCGACCACCACTTCATCCTGATTAACGATGATTATTCCGACCTTGAGGAAAAACTCGCCTACTATGTAAAACATACCGACAAAGCCCTGCATATCATTAAAAATGCGCATGAGTATATTGACCAGTTTCGGGTCAAAAGACGCGAAGATCTGCTCTCCCTGATGGTACTGCAACAGTATTTTATAAAAACCGGTCAACTTCCAGACAGTGATACGCTGCCGATTTGATATTTTTGCTGATCTGAAACACCATGAAAACAACGCTACTGGAAAGACTGACCGTTCCTAAAAAAATCCGTCTGATGCGATTAAAGGCCCGGGTTATCAGTTACCTCACCGCGCTACCGGATCAGGCCAGCAGCGATGAAAAAAAAACAATACTCGCCTATCTCAAACAGCATGACCTGGCTGTTTTTCCCTATGCGTTTACATCTCGCTACAAACCGGAAGACATTACACTGCAGTACGATCAGGAAAGGAATTTACTCTACACGATGTGGGATGGAGCGAAACTGTATTACAAGAACGGAACCGATAAACGAAAAGCAAGGAAGTACTTTAACAGTCTTCGGATGGAACAGGATGCGAATTCTCCGCACTGTTACTTGACGGCTGAATTCACAATTTCCGATAACGATGTCGTGCTGGATGTGGGTGCTGCCGAAGGGAATTTCTCACTGAGTGTTATCAGCAGAGCCTCGCACATCTTTTTATTCGAACCGGAGCCGGATTGGGTGAAAGCGCTTGAAGCCACATTTGCCCCGTGGAAAGAAAAAGTCACCATCGTCAAAAACTATGTCTCCGACCATACGGAAGGCAACATGATCAGCATCGATGATTATCTACCGGAAGAGCAACGTATTAATTTCATTAAAGCCGATGTGGAAGGCTTTGAGTATGCCCTCCTTCAGGGAGCCCGTAAAACCATTGCCCGTCAGCAAAACCTGAAACTGGCGATCTGCACATACCATCACCAGGACGATGCTGATCGCATTGATGCCTTGCTTAAAAATTTTGGTTGTCTTACTGAATTCACTCCCGGTTACATCCTGTATCATTACGGAAGGGAGAATGTTGTTAAGGAACCCTATCTGCGCAGAGCCGTTGTGCGCGCACGCAAACAAGGATAATCATGCAACTCTCTGTGATTCTGGTGAACTACCGGGGTTGGAAAAAACTTAAGCCCTGCCTGGAATCGCTTCGTTGTCTGCACCAGTCAAAGCTCCTGTGGGAAGTACTCATTGTTGACAATCAGTCGAATGACGGACAACTGGAAACATTCATTCTTGATTTCCCGGAATTCCGGTTCATTGAAAATAGCGGCAACTTCGGTTTTGCCCATGGCTGCAACACAGGAGCCAGGAACACTTCAGGCGAGTACCTCATGTTTCTGAATCCGGATACTATTGTAAACCTGCCTGCATTGGAACAGGTTCTTCATTTTGCGCATGATCATCCGGAGTTCAGGATGGTTACCTGCCAGCAACTTACCTCTACTGGCAAAGACACACGTCCTTATGGTTTTTTTCTCGGCCCCGCTACGCTCACCAGCGGACTGCGTGCGCTTTACCGAATTAATCACCTGCCTTATCAACAGAAAATAATGTCTTCCGGTGAGCATATCCTTTTGCCGGAGTGGATCTCCGGCTCGTTCATGTGCATCAACCGCAACAATCTGGAGGCCCTGGGCGGGTGGTGTGAAGATTACTGGATGTATTATGAAGACGCGGATCTGTGCAAACGTGTCCGAGATGATGGAGGCGAAATCGGCTTGCTTACGCACGTCTCCATATTCCACAACCACGGTGGAGCTTCCCGTGTCAATCCGCAGATTAAAGCGATAACCAAATCGGAAGTGATGTTTTCAAAGCATGTCTATGTATCGCGGCACTTTTCAGGTCTTACCAAAACATGGGCACATTCGTTTCTGATCATCAATAACCTGTTGCTTGGCCCGCTGATCATGGGACTGATTGGAGTTCTCTTATGGTTCAACGCCTCAGCCAGGTCATACTTGTACATTTACCGAAATTTGTGGCGGTATTACTTTAACGTGATCATGAAAAAAAAATGGATCAGTCCGAAGGCTGCATCTTATGCTCATCCCTCAAACTGATCCTGAGTTTCTCTACCGCTGCTGTTACTTCTCAGCTGCGGGTTTCTCTTGGTCTTTCTTATCAGCTTGACGGATTTTGTCACCATCCTTCAAGCGCTTGGAAACCGCCAGGAACGGACCGGTAATTACTTCAGCGCCTTCATCAATGCCGGAAGTGATTTCGATGTTCTCATAATCACTGATGCCTGTCTGCACTTCCACCATTTTGGCGATGCCGTTATCATTGATAAATAATACCACCTTATCCTTTTTCTTATCACCGGGCTTAGCCGCTGTTTGTGCTGCCGGTTGGGCCGGTGCTTCTGTTACTTCGCCTCCCTCCGGCTTTTTCAGGTCTTCGGGGCTGCGTGTAGTAACGGATGCCAGCGGAACAGACACTACATTTTCTTTTCTGTTAGCCAGAATTTCTACGCTGGCCGTCATACCCGGGCGGAAGGGATAACGCCTTCCCTGATTGACAAGGTCCTGATAGGATTGCTGGAGAATGAGAATACGGACTTCAAATTCTGTAATAGCATCACTGGACACCTTATCCTTGGCCGTGTTTGCAATGTGGGTTACGATGCCGCGAAACTGTTTGCTGGTATTGGCATAAGCATCCACATCAATAATGGCGGTGTCGCCAATATGTACACGAACGATATCATTCTCATTGACATTCACGCGCACTTCCATGGCATTGAGATCGGCAATGCGCAACATTTCTGTGCCCTGCATCTGGGCGGTACCCACCACGCGTTCGCCCTTCTTCACATTAAGTTTGGAAACATAACCATCCATAGGTGCTACTACGCTGGTAAGCCGCACATTTTCGCGCGCTTCATTCACGGTGGCTTCACCGCTACGAACGATATACTTAGCCGCTTGCACGTTTTGACGAGCTGACTTTAGATCGTTCTCAGCCACTTTGTAGTTCTGCTGGGCCAACTGCCAGTCGGCTTCAGCAATCACCTTCTGATCCCACAGGCGCTTCTGACGTTCGTATTCCTGCTCTGCCCGTGTAAAGGTGGCTTCTGCGCGGGCTAATGCTGCCTCTGAGGCAACCACGTTAGCGCGTTGTTGATTGAGTGATGCTTCAGCTCGTTCAAGCTGCGACAACCAGGTATCAGGACGGATTTTAACAAGCATCATGCCTTTGGACACTGAGTCACCATCTTCGATGAGCAGCTCACGGATTTCTCCGGAAACCTCCGGTGCCAGCTTCACTTCTGTAACCGGCTGAACCGTACCGGAAGCGCTGATCTTCTCAACAATTGTCAGTCGCTTGGATTTGGTCAGCTCTACTTCCAGTTCCTTTGGTTTGCCAATCCAGCCCTGGGAGCGGCCAATTACGATGAACAGCAGTAATACTACCACCGCACCGATGAGTATATAAATGAGTTTGTTGGATTTGCGTTTTTGCTTTGCCATGATATAACGTACTTAGTGAGGTTCAATTAAAATTCAAGTGGTAAGCCCTGGTAGAAGTCGAGTACTTTCTTCCGGAATATAAAATCATATTTGGCCCGCAGCAGATCGGACTGCGCCTGGAAAAGGTTGTTCTCGGCCACCTGGTAGTCCACAAAATTGGCAGCTCCGAGGTTATAACGCTGGCTGGTCATGCGAAACGCTTCATCCCGCGCTTTGACCTGGCGCTCAGTTGAATTAAACGTCTTCAGCGAGGCTATGGCATTATTATAGGCAGTCTCCACGGCCTGTCTAAGCTGGTTGCTGATCTCCAGATAAGATACATCGGCCAGTTCGCGGTTGATGGCTGCCCGCTGCATAGCTGACCGTGCTTGCAGTCCGTTAAAGATCGGTATTTGCACGTTCAGGCCCACGCTTCGTCCCCGGTTATCACGGAATTGTTCGCCAATGGTGGGAACAAACGTAGATCCTCCCGGCACATCGCGCACCACCGGTATAGTCGTTCCCTGAACATAACCCAGCGGCACCTGCACAAAGGTTCCGTCAGGAAGAAATTGCGTTCGCTGGTCAGAGAATACAGTGAAGTATTGTGCGTTGATGCTAATACGGGGATACAGGTTACCGCGTGCTGACTTGAAGGCATACATGTTACTGCGCTTTCGTAATTCTGCAGCGCGTATCTCCGGCATTGACATGGTGGCTATCTCATAGATTTCTTCTGCAGATTTGTTGATGGACTGCATACCCTCGATGGCTACCTGTGGCAATTCCACATCCATGGGGGTATAAGCCGGCAGCTGTAACGCCTGCTTCAATTGCAGTAACGACAGGTTGAGCGCATTCTCCTGCTGTATTACTGTCAACTCATTGGTAGCCAACTGGGCATCAAGATTAAGGACATCAGCCATAGGCACAGAGCCCACTTCAGCCAGTCTTCGGGTGCGATCCAATTGCTCCTGCGTTGACCGCACCTGTAGTTGAGCTACGGAAAAAAGCTCCTTATTGAAGACAACAGTGAGGTATAGGTTGATTACCTGAAGAACAACATCGTTGCGAGCCCGCATTAAATCTTCATTCACCGCATCCAGCTCGGTCTCACTTTGCTTCAGGGCAAAGAAGAGCCTTGAACCATTCCACAACAACAAATTGCTGGAAGCATTGAGGTTAGAATTACGGATCTCGTTTTCAGTAAAGATGTTGGTGGTCGGGTCAATTGTTCGCCCCCAGTTGATACCATATAGGCCATTGGCATTCAGGTTGGGTAACATCGCCATCTTTGATTGCAGCAAATTGATTTCACTGTTACGCACGCCATAGGTGCTGCGCTTTACGGTCAGGTTGTTGGAAATGGCGTAGTCAATCAACTCGCGCAGCGTCCATTTTTTGACCTCCTGGGCAGTGGCCAGGTTGGTCATTATAAGTAGAATAAAGAATACTAATCGTTGCTTCATAGTTATTATCGGTCGATGTCAGGGATATAGATTACTTCTCTTACCCATTTCAGGCTTCGTATATACTCGAGAGTTATTGGCTTTAAACCGGAGTCCATTTCAAGCACCAGGCAGGCTTGATCGTGTTTTCCCTTACGGGATACAGACATGGTGGCAATATTGCAGTCGTCATGTGCCAGTATGCTGGCGATGAAGGCCACACTGCCTTTCACATCATCGGCAAAGATGATCAGCGTATGAAGATTGGCGCTGAAGTCGGCTTTGAAGCCATCCACTTCAGCGATATTGATAATGCCCCCGCCTTTGCTTTCGCCCAGCACTTCCACCTCGCGGTCACCGCGAGTCAGTTCCAGCCGGATCGTGTTTGGATGCATGGTGGATGCATTGCCAATCGACTTAAAGTGATAGTTGAGACCGGCCTGATTGGCAAGTTCCAGTGCATCTTTAATTCGTATATCGTCAGTTTTGAAATCCAGTAGCCCTGCAATGATGGCCCTGTCGCTGCCGTGTCCCTCATACGTACGGGCAAAGGAGTTGTAAAACGTTATTTCTGCCTTGTCCGGAATACCTCCTAAAACCTTCAGTGCCGCGCGGGCAATACGCACGACACCAGCAGTATGGGAGCTTGACGGGCCGATCATTACCGGGCCGATCATATCAAAAACACTGCTTTTTTCGTGCATGGAAACAAAGAATACCCGATTTGTCGCACCACCTCAGGTATCGTTACAAATCACTACAGGAAGATTTTCCGGTTCTTTTCAGACGGCAATCGGTGCCTTAATGGCCGGATGACATTGATAATTGACAATCTCAAAATCTTCGAACTGGTAATCGAAGATGCTAGTGGGTTTCCGCTTGATCACCAATTGCGGCAAGGGATAAGGCTCCCGGGTAAGCTGCAGCCTGGCTTGGTCGATGTGGTTAGTATACAGATGTATATCGCCACCGGTCCATACAAATTCTCCCGGCAGCAAGTCGCACTGTTGCGCAACCATGTGGGTCAGTAAGGCATAGGAGGCGATGTTAAAGGGCACTCCGAGGAAATAGTCGGCTGAGCGTTGGTATAACTGGCAGGATAACTTTCCGTCAGCCACGTAAAACTGGAACATGGCATGACAGGGAGGCAAGGCCATCTTATCTACCTCGGCCGGATTCCACGCTGAAACGATGTGCCTGCGAGAATCGGGCTTCTGCCTGATCTGCTCCAATACCTTACTTATCTGATCGATCGTGGTTCCATCCGGTGCAGGCCAGCTTCGCCATTGATGCCCATAAACAGGACCTAAATCACCGTTTTCATCGGCCCATTCATCCCAAATGGTTACGCCATGGTCGTGCAGGTATTTGATGTTGGTGTCTCCTTTAAGAAACCAGAGTAGTTCAATAATAATGGATCGGGTATGCAGTTTCTTCGTAGTAACCATCGGAAAGCCCTGTGCCAGATCAAAACGCAGCTGGCGTCCAAATACGGAGTAGGTGCCTGTTCCGGTTCTGTCTGTCTTGAGCGATCCTGTCTCCAGGATATCGCGCATCAGATCGAGGTATTGCTTCATGGTGGTGGTTGTTCACTACAAATAAAATGAAAAAGCCCCGCTTCCTTTTAAGAAAACGGAGCTTTTTAACTGATGCAGTGACCTTAATTTTTCTTGCTGACAACAACCGGCCGGGAATTACCATCAACATTCAATGTAATGATCCGATCGCATTCTCCATCTCCATAGTTAACCTGTACGACCTTGCCCGTTTTCAAGTCGGTAAATTTCTTAATGCCCTTTACAGCCAGTTGACATCCCCGTTTATAGATTATCGGTTCAATAATAGCCATGCTGTATTCTCTACCCTGACGATTGATCCCGGTGGCAGCTACATCTTTATTTTCACATTGTTCCACCACCATGCTGTCGTTTAATGGATTAGTTGCGCGTATCCACGTACGAACATAGCAGTGCTCACGCTGTGCAGAAGTACCATCGGGCCAACGGGCAGAACCATTGGTTAATTCGATACGAAACTTAGGCACTTCTGGTGTGCTGCCCGAAATATTCGTTAATACACGAGTGCCTTCCAGTTGAATGTCATTGATACTGTAATTAACGAACTGTGTTGTAACCCGGGATCCATTGACAAATCGTTTACCGACAAACTGTACTTTGATGATACCATTCCTGACATTGCCCTGCAGGTCTGTACAACCTTGTCCGAAATCAATAGTCACTTCACCTTTGGGGACATCCGGGGATGATTGTGGATCCATAACCAGAGTGATTACTACTCCGCTGCACATAAACCGGGGGTCCTGAATAGTAATCGTTCGTGAGGAAGCTGCCCCCCCGCCAGTGTTTGCACCCTCGTCAGCCAGCAAGACCAAGCCGGCTAAATCATCCGTGTCCTCATAATAATAGTCCGCGATGGCATCATCGGTTACCAGCGCAACATCCTGTTCCAGATTAATTTTTTCGTCACTGCACGAAAAAGAAACTGCAAGAATAACAATAAGAAGCAGGCTTAGTTTCTTAATTAGTTTTTGATTGGTTTTCATACGAAATCTGTTTTGGTTTTTGCCCCTTAGATTGACGCGGAAAGGAATAGTTTAATCCTATCGTTTATTTTTCTCGCTTAAAAAGAAACTGTTCAGCGAATTAGAGTTTCAGTAGCGTTAAATGGCGACAAAACCTTTCAAGTAACCACTGGATAATGATATTCCCTGTGAATGGCCTTCTTTTTCGAACAATATTTTCCACGTAAAAGGTGGAAAGCAGAAAAAATATAGGTTAACGAATTAACCGGCAGATAGTCTATTTATAAATACTCAACTGCGTTTCTTCACTTCCACTTTACGGCTGTTGCCGTCAATCGTTAGCGTGATGGTGCGATCGCATTCCCCCTCACCATAATTGATAATCATCACTTTGTTGTTTCTTAGGTCGGTAATTTCCTTCACGCCTTTAACAGCGATGGGACAGCCCCGCTTGAACAGCATCGGCTCCAGAATGCGGATCTGATATTCCCGTCCAAGACGGTTAGTACCGGTTGCCGCGACAGCCATGCCGTCACAGTTTTCCACTACAATGGCATCGTTAAGCGGATTGATGGCCCTTAACCAGGTGCGCGCTACACAATTCTGCCGCAGGGTCTGAGTGCCATCCGGCCAAATGGCCATGGCATTAGTCAGCTCGATCGAAAAACGAGGTACACCGGCCGTGCTGGTTGAGATATTGGTGAGTTTACGAATGCCGAATAGGGCGATGCCATTAATGTAATACTGCTGAAAGGTGGCTACTACCGTAGATCCTGGCCTAAACCTATGACCCTCTATCTGTACCTTGATACGTCCTTTGCGAACATTACCCTGTGCATCAGTGCATGCGTCACCGAAATCAATCAGTATGGTCACCATCGGTTTCTCCAAAGTCGACTTAGGATCTGGCGTAACTGTTACAGCAACCCCGGAACAGGCAAAACGTGAATCATTCAAGCTTACTAACCGGCTATTGGCTACCCTCCCACCGGTTGAATAGATATCATCAGAAAGCAACACCAGGCTGATCAGGTCATCGGTATCTTCGTAGTATGAATCCATGATGGCATCCTCAGTAATGAGTGCGGTATCTTCCTGTGAACTGATGCTTTCTTCCAGACAGGAAAACAACACCATCATGGCTGACATCATTAACAGACCCGCACTTTTTACTGTAATTTGAATAGCTTTCATGGTATCTACTTTCTTTCTTTGAGTGTTCTGCCTTTATGGGATTTAATCACACTAATGGCATATAGGTAACAAATATAATTTCAACTGAGTTTATTCACCGCTATGAGACTGATAATTATCCACTTATTTCTGACCCTGATGTTTCTGCACTCCGTTCAGGGACAATCCATGGTGAAGATCGCCAAACTGAAATATAATGGCGGAGGAGACTGGTACGCTAACAAAACCGCATTACCCAACCTGATTAAATTCTGTAACCAGGAACTGGGCACTTTTATCGCTGCGGATGAAGATATCGTTGAAGTAGGCAGTAGAGACCTTTTTCTGTATCCCTACATCTATATGACGGGGCATGGAAATGTAGTGTTCTCAGAAAGCGAGGCCACCAACCTGAGAAATTACCTGATCAGCGGAGGATTCCTTCACATTGATGACAACTACGGTCTTGACCAATACATCCGGCTCGAATTAAAAAAAGTATTTCCGGAACTTGAGTTAGCCGAACTTCCGTTTGACCATCCCATCTACCATCAGAAATTCAAATTCCCCAAAGGGCTGCCAAAGATCCATGAGCATGACGGAAAACCGGCCCAGGGTTTTGGTATTATCCACGAAGGAAGGCTGGTCCTATTTTATTCCTATGAATGCGACCTGGGCAACGGCTGGGAAGACAGGCGTGTACACAATACTCCGGAAGAAAAGCACCGGGATGCCCTGCGCATGGGCGCCAATATTATTTCGTATTGTTTTACCAGCGCACTGCAGTAATTACTTGCGGTACTCTTTCAATGCTGACCAGGGCACAGTAAATTCGGTGGGGCCCATGGCATAAGGAGCTATTTCGTAGGCATTGAAACAGAATACAATGCCATTGCTGCCGAATCCATAATTGGAATTCAGTTCAAATTTGCCTTCCGGAAATTCAAACCCGGCTTCGGTTAGATCCTGATATTCATCCAGTTCACGTGCCTTGCGGAACGCCTTCTCAGCTTCGCTTCGTAAAGCCGATTCATAGCCGGTCTTGAACACACTGTTCAGGGTAATATCTTCCCCGTTTTCCGGGTTGATATTGATAAAATAGACGGTTCTGTTTCCGTGGGCACCACCAGTATAATGCTCCGTCACGGCCGACAGGCTGAGGATGGTTTGCGTGTTCGATAAAATTTCCACATGCGACTTGAAATACCAGCTGAATTGATTTTCCGGAAACTCATTCTGGAAGGAATTAAAATCACGAACAAAGGCATCTGCCATCTGCTGCAAGGAAAAATCATCGGCATCCGGATCATCATAAGCAACCGCATAATTGATTCTATCACTCAGGGTAGCCTTAACTGATGAATTCATCTGGTCAAATTCAGGCCAGCTAACTTCGAAGCTGGCGCAGGGAAATAAAGGTTGATTACATCCGCCCAGTGATTCGGTTCTGATGGTTTTATATTCAT
>JALOMI010000186.1 GCA_025455465.1 Cyclobacteriaceae bacterium
TGCCAGTCGAAAGTGTGGATGACCGCTACCCTGAAAGCCGGCAAGATTTACTTTACGGCCGACAGCAATACAGCGATAACGAAGGGTTTGGTGAGTTTGCTGATCCGGATTTTCAACGGACAGGAACCGGACGATATTTTGAATGCCGATCTTTTCTTCATGCAAAAGATCGGCATGGAACGTTTCATCGGCACACAACGTTCCAATGGCTTTGCTGCCATGATCAAACAAATGAAATTATATGCCCTGGCTTATAAAACAAAAATGGAGGTTGGATCATGAGTGACACCGCTGAACATACGGCCACGATACCGGATCTGAAGGAAAAAATCGTTCAGGCCATTAAAACGGTCTATGATCCGGAGATTCCGGTCGATGTCTATGAGCTGGGATTGATCTATGAGATCAATGTATACCCAATCAACAACGTCTACATCATGATGACACTTACCTCTCCCTCCTGCCCCTCCGCGGAAACCATACCGGGTGAAGTGGAACAGAAAGTGAAAGGCATACCGGGCATCAATGATGTGAAAGTGGAGATCACGTTTGATCCGCCCTACTCGCAGGATATGATGAGTGAAGCTGCCAAGCTGGAGCTCGGCTTCCTGTAATGAAGAAATGAAACGACTTTTTAATAAATGTTGAACTGTAAAAAATGAACTGAATATGTATCCCGAACCCTTAGTAGCCCCCATGCGGGCTGATTTAACGACAGCCGGTTTCACCGAATTCAGAACCGCGGAAGAAGTAGACAAGCATTTAAAAGATCACAAAGGCACTACGCTGCTGGTGATCAACAGCGTATGCGGATGTGCGGCAGGCGCTGCCCGTCCGGGTGTGCGTTGGGCCATTGAGCACACCAACAAAAAGCCGGATACACTGGCGACAGTTTTTGCCGGTGTGGACAAAGAAGCCGTGGCAAAGGCACGTGAATATACGTTGCCTTACCCCCCGTCATCGCCATCTATTGCATTGTTTAAAGATGGTGAGCTGGTTCACTTCATAGAGCGCCACCACATCGAAGGCCGTAACGCCCAGATGATCGGCAACCACTTGCTGGAAGTGTTCGAAGAATACTGCTGATCAAGTTGAATGAAAAAACTGAGGGTGATTCGCAAGGATCACCCTTTTTGTTTCAGGACAGGAATAAGCTTAGCGGCAACCAGTTGTTCCAGACTTTCCGCAGCGTTGTTCATGGCCTGGTGTTCACCGGCAAAATCAACTAATGAAAAAACATAATCGGCCGGCAATGTACGCCACTGATTTTCACTCAACTGGCACACACCGCATACCGCAATGACCGGCTTCTTAACCTGCCTCGCCTGACTGGCCACACCGGCAACCACCTTTCCCTGCAGGGTTTGTTGATCGATTTTACCTTCCCCGGTAATAATCACATCCGCGTGGCTTAAAGCCTTATCCAATTGAACCATCTCCATCACTACGTCAATACCGGGTTTCAGCGCAGCATGCATCAGCGCATAAACTCCTCCGGCAAATCCGCCACCGGCACCGGAACCAGTTACATCTTGCAAGTCTATTGAACGGGAAGACCGAATGACCCGGGCTACCTGTTGAAGTCCGCGATCCAATGCCTGGACCATTTCATCCGTTGCCCCTTTCTGAGGAGCATAAACAAAAGCAGCTCCATCCTTACCATAAAATGGATTCGACACATCGCAGATGGCCGTTATTTCAACATTCGCCAATGCCGGATGAAGGAGACTGAAATCCAAATCATGAATGAGTTCCAGATTTTCACCACGGGGAAATAATTCATTTCCGTGAGCATCCAGCGTCCTGCCGCCAAGAGCAACAAACGTTCCCAGTGAAGCATCATTAGTTGCAGTTCCTCCAATACCGATGATCATTTTCTTTACGCCCCTGTTTAGCGCATCCCGGATCAATTCACCGGTACCGAATGATGTCGTCTTTAGGGGATTACGTTCTTCCGGCAGCAACAACTGCAATCCGCTGGCCCGTGCCATCTCAATGAAGGCAGTGTCACCATCTTCCGACACCGCATAATGTGCCGTTATCAGGCGCATCAGCGGATCGTGCACTTCAACAGCCACCAGTGCTCCTCCGGCATGATACCGAAACACCTCCAGCGTTCCTTCTCCGCCATCCGCCAATGGAAATTGCTGAACCGTGGCTTTCAATCCGCCACGCTGAAGGCCACGGGTAACCGCGTCACAAACCTCTTCAGCCGTAAGCGTTCCCTTAAACTTATCTGGAGCAATCAACACATTCATGGAAGTACACTATAGAGCAGAAGAATGGTTATCAATGCAGTAAAGCCCTGCAGCAAGGTCATCACGGTAATACCCCTATAAGCGGCATTCAGGTCAAGTCCGCTGAAGGATGACACCACCCAGAAATACGAATCGTTGGCATGGGATACGGTCATCGCACCGGCACCGATGGCCAGTACCAGCAAAGACAATTCAACGGCACCCTGCATACCGGCAGCCTGTGCCAGAGGTGCCATCATGGTGCTGACAATAACGAGTGCACTCGTACTGCTGCCCTGGGCCGTTTTTAATACAGCAGCAACGATAAAACCGGTGAGCAAAAAACCGAATCCCGTCAGCGCCTGATCGGCTGTCCATGCATGAAGTATTGCCGTTAAATGACTGGCCTTTAACACAGCGCCCAGCGCACCACCACAACCGGTGAGCAGTAATACCGGCCCCGCCTGCACAATGCCCTTCTCGATGGATTGACGCGGAGTGAATTGATGTTGAAAAAGTGCGATTCCTGTCACTACCGTTAACAGTAACGCTACCACCGGACTGCCAATAAATAGTACCAGCGTCCTTCCGTAAAAATCCAATTCAAATAGACTGACCAACGAAGCGATGGCTATCAGCACCACCGGCAACACAAGCAACAGGATGGACTGGCGCAATGACCGGATATTGGGTTCATCACCATCCGCCAGTATAGGATGACCATCTGTTACGGTTATCCGGTTACCGACCCAACGCGAATAGAAAAACACGGTGATGATCACGGGAACAGAAACCAGCATGCCCAGCAGGATAATCAGTCCGAGTGAATCCGTCACGCCCAGGTTGGCAGCAGCCGCTACCGGGCCCGGAGTAGGCGGCACCAGGGTATGCGTAGTATATAATCCTCCGGCCAGGCTGAGGTTCATGGTGGCTGCGGGTGTGTGGGTAACGGAAGCAAGTGAACGCGACAAACTGACCAACACCATAAACCCTGAGTCGCAAAATACCGGTATACCCAGTACCATACCCAGCAGCGCCATACTCAACGAAGGATGCTTTCCGGCACGTTTGTATAATGCATTCCCCAAAGTCTTCACAGCACCAGCGTCTTCCAGTACCGCACCGAGCATGCTGCCCAGCACAACAATTAATCCGATGCCCCCCAGCAAGGCACCAAAGCCTGTCGTGATGGTGGTGATGAGGGATGAGATAGGTTGTCCGGAAAGAAGACCAAACCCGAAGCAGGCAATCAGCAAACTGAAAACGGGATGCCATTTCCACTGAACACCTGACCACACGATGAACGTGATGGTGAGCATCAGTAAGATCATCAGCCAAAGAGGTTCCTGCATGACGAAAGATAACATTCCCGGTCTGGTAAATGTCATTGTTCAGGTATGAATTAATGCGTTAAATTCAGGCTCAGGCCGTTGGCGCTGAACGCGTATTCATGGATACATCCATTACTTCATTACCTTCAGTTCAATCCCTGCCCGGGAAGAGTTATCCCATCCGCATACTCCAGTTTGGTACCGGAAATTTTCTTCGCGGATTTGCCGATTGGATGATTCAGCGTGCCAATGATGCATTGGGATTGAATATGGGTGTTTGTCTGATACAGTCCGTATCGCATGATAATACACTGCTTCAGCAGCAGGGAACGTACACGGTTATCCTCAGGGGTATCGAACAAGGTGTATTTCAATCGAAGGCTGAACGGATCAGTGTTGTTCAGAAAATCATAGACGGAAATAACCGGGAAGCATTGCTCAATGAGGCGTTGAATCCCGATCTGGAAATCATTCTTTCCAATACCACGGAGGCGGGTATCGTTTTTAATGATACTGACCGTTCAGTTGATCTACCGGCTGCTTCCTTTCCGGGAAAACTGACACAACTCTTGCATCACCGTTTCAACCATTACCCGGATAAACCCATCGGCATTATTCCCTGCGAACTGATTGAACGGAACGGTGACCGGCTGAAACAATGTGTACTTCAGTTTGCTCAACACTGGCATCTGGCCGATGCATTTGTTCAGTACCTGGAGGCAAACGTTCATTTTTGTCAGACGCTGGTGGACCGGATCATTCCGGGTTATCCGAAAAATCCTGAGACTTTCTGGAAAGAACTGGGTTACATCGATCATGCCCTGGTGGTTGGTGAACCCTATCATCTGTGGGCCATTGAAGCATCCCCATGGGTTAAAGAAAAATTTCCCCTGCATCAAGCCGGCCTGAATGTAATTTATACCGAAGACCTCGAACCCTACCGTGTGCGCAAGGTGCGCATCCTGAATGGCATCCACACCGCCATGGCTGCGGTTGGATTGCTGGCCGGAATTAAAACCGTTCGCGATGCCGTTAAGCATCAGCTCGTGGGTGCATTCATCCGGCAAACGCTGGATCAGGAGATTCTTCCCGGTATGCCCGGTGATCAGCAGATGCTGAAGTCCTACGAAGCGGAAGTTATCGAACGCTTCCTCAATCCTACCATTGACCATCAGCTCGCGACCATCACCCTCAATTCACTGTCGAAATTCAAGGTGAGGCTGGTGCCGTCAATCAAAGCCCACGTGGCAAAGCATCACCATGTTCCGGAAAACATTGCCCTGGCCCTGGCGGCACTCCTTGTTATCTACGGTGGCAAGGAGACCGGCTCACCGATTGATGTTAACGATGATCCTGCTGCGGTAACAGCCATCCGGTCAGCCTGGAGAACGTGTCTGGCTTCCGGAAAAGATTACCATAAGCTTGCTGCCGATTTACTGCAACATACGTCCTGGTGGGGGGAATCACTAAATGATATTCCGGGGTTGACCTGGCGCGTCAGTCATTACCTGGAAAGCATCTTCAACAACGGCATGCTGCAAACCCTGGAAGACGTTCAACCAAACAAGCGCTGATCATCATGAAAAAACTGGAACAAACCTGGCGCTGGTTCGGACCGAATGATCCGGTACGCCTCAGCGATATACGACAAGCCGGAGCAACCGGCATTGTAACGGCTCTTCACCACATTCCCAACGGAGAAGTTTGGTCTTCCGATGAAATCCAAAAACGAAAGGATGTCATCGAAAAAGCCGGACTTCGCTGGAGTGTTGTAGAAAGTATCCCGGTGCACGAAGACATCAAAAAACAAAAGCCGGGATTTGAACGCTACATCGCCAGTTACCAGCAGAGCATCCGCAACCTGGCTGCCTGCGGTATTGATACGGTATGCTACAACTTCATGCCGGTACTCGATTGGACACGGACCGATCTTGAATACACGGTTGATGACGGATCAAAAGCCTTGCGGTTTGATAGGATTCAGTACATTGCCTTTGATGTATTCCTGCTCAAGCGCGCTCATCCTGAGCAGGAATATCCGCAGCACCTTATCATCCAGTCTGAAAAATGGTTGCAGCAAGCTTCACCGGAAACACGTCAGAACCTACAGCGCAACATCATTGCCGGATTGCCGGGAGCTGAAGAAGGTTATTCCCTTGATCAGTTCCGCGATGCACTGAATGACTATCGGGGGATTGATGATGCACAACTTCGGGCGCACCTTTACACCTTCATCCAGGCTATTGCTCCGGTAGCCGATTCAGTCGGTGTGAAACTGGCCATTCATCCGGACGATCCACCCTACCCGATTTTTGGTTTGCCCCGCGTAGTCAGCACAGAAGACGATGCGCACCAACTGCTTCGTGCGTATGATGCTCCGGCTAATGGTTTGTGTTTCTGCACTGGATCCTTTGGTGTGCGTGCCGATAATGATTTACCCGGTATGGCCAAACGACTGGCACACCGCATCAACTTCATCCACCTGCGCAGCACCAAACGGGATGACCTCGGCAACTTTTACGAAGCCAACCACCTCGAAGGTGATGTGGATATGCCGGCCGTGATGAAGCAACTGATCATAGAAAACCAGCAGCGCGATCGCCCAATGCCGTTCCGGCCTGATCACGGACACCAGATGCTGGATGACTTAAATAAGAAAACCAATCCTGGTTATTCGGCCATCGGGCGGCTGCGCGGACTGGCTGAATTGCGTGGGCTTGAGCTCGGAATCTTATCCTCACTTACCTGAACACAACATCCCATGTTCACCAACGACAAAGCTTTTCTTGATGCCGACTTCTTGCTGGAAAATGATCATGCCTCCATGCTGTATCATCATTATGCAGCCCCCATGAGCGTCATCGATTATCATAACCACCTCTCACCGGAAGACATTGCTACCAATCGGCAATTCAATAACCTGACAGAGATCTGGCTGGAAGGGGATCATTACAAGTGGCGTGCGATGCGCACGCACGGAGTTCCGGAGAAATACCTCACCGGTGATGCACTGCCCAGGGAAAAGTTTATCAAATGGGCTGAAACCGTGCCGTATACGTTACGCAATCCGCTCTATCACTGGACACACCTTGAATTGCAACGCTACTTCGGTATTCAAAAGTTACTGAACAAGGAAACAGCGGAAGCTATCTATGAAGAA
>JALOMI010000187.1 GCA_025455465.1 Cyclobacteriaceae bacterium
ACGGTGGTGATACGGATGAGCTTTTTCAAAGGTACCTTGGTCATCGTCTTCTCAACTGAGTTAAAAGCTTGCCATGTATTCACTAAGCGCTTTCGTAATTGCTCGTTTTACTTCAGGCCATTCAAATGAAACAAGCCGAACCGGCTCCGGATCCAGATCGGCATCATCAAAATAGGTGAGACTTTTTAAAACCATAAAAGTGGTAGCATTCGGAAACTTTTGCGTATACCATAAAAGCATTTCATTCAGGGAAAATCGTTTCAATAGAAAATATAAATCAATGAAATCTTTCTTTGTTCCACGCCCTGTTATAGCCGCCAATTTCATGGCCGCTATATCCCGTACACTGGCCAACCGGATTCCATCTTCCAACGTAACTTCATCCAACCACGGGTAGGGGTATTTTACAATATCTACTTTAATTGAATCAACTGTAAACGACTTAATAGCAGGATGATTTTGCAAAAGGATTGTTCTGCCCATGCTTTGAACAGTGCGAACGATCGTAAAATCATCAAGGTTCAGATCTCCAAATAAATCAAGATCAATCGATTTACGATGACCGTATTGCAATGCCAGAGAAGTACCACCAACTAATCGCAGTGGCTCAAATTGCGGGACAGACAATAACTTCTTTAAAAGGTCTAATGTGGATGTATCAACTACTTCGTAATGTAGCATCTGAATTTTTCTCTGGATAAACCTGAAAAAGCTGCTATAAACGACAACGCCCGGGGATCCAGGCTGCGAAGGGTCTGCACTGTTTCAGTGATGACGTCACGGCCATATATTTTAAGTAATGCTTTCCAATCCTCCAGTGTACCATATTCCAGTACACGTTGAATAATAAATTTTTGATGTTGGTCTAAAATCAATGAATTTCTATCCACATCCCAAAACAAGTGAGCCGATAATCCAGGGAGATTACTTTCAATTAGTGTATTGCTCATTTTCTTATTTTAATGCGAGCGAAATTTACTTGAAATCCGAAACATTTTGAATTCGATTGCTTGGCTTATCGCTGTCCTTTTTCACTATTTTCTAAGTCGTTAGGGTAGTATTTTCTGTCAATTTTAAGGCTTTCCTATGCCAAAAGGGTTAATCTAAATTGAACCAATAGCCGGGAAATCTAAAGGCTATTCTGTCCTTAACACAGATCATTTTATTGACTTGTTTAATAACAACTAACTACCAGTAACTGCATCGACCATCTCCCCCATCGACATACTTGTCATGCCATACTGCCGCTTCAGGTGAGCATAGTGTTGCAAAATAGCCCTGAGTCCCTCCAGGTTTTCCGCAGGATACCACCCGAAGTTGTGCGGATGCCACCACAGGTGATAGACATCACCCGCTTTGGCAGCTTGGGTCATCTCATTCAGGATGCGTTTGATTTTACATTGATTCAACATCAGTTCTTTAGGTCGGTAAGGCCGCAGCAACCGGCTAGCCGGGATGCACACCGGAAAACCATCACGAACATCCAAAGACGACAAACGGAAAGCATTCTTACTGCCCAAAGGAACATAAGCATCCAGTCCCCGATTGAGGCGTTTCCACATCGATTCGTTGCGCGTCTCAATTTTCCAGAACCAATCCACCGGGTTGGAACGCACACTGGAAAACCCTTCCTCGTAACAAACTTTCAGATAGGCATCATTAAACTGGTTGCGGGGAAATACCAGGGATTTCAACTTCACCCCGTAAGCCGATGCCGCCTTTTGCGCAGCCTGCAGATCGGCACGAAATTGTTCTACCGTTTGACCTGCTTCATTGCAGTAATAATGCGCAAAGGTGTGCGAACCAAGTTCTTGATATGGCGTGTCCAGAATTTTGGTTACAAGGCTATGCGCATAGTGAAATGGATCGTTGTCTTCATTGTCACCAATGCCAATACTATCCATGAAATGATATGCCGATAATTCGTTATGCACATACGATGGTTTTCGATCAGGTAAATTGGCAACTAAGCTTTCTTTATTCTGATGCATGAGCATACCCACCGTAGCCCATAATACATGTACTTCATGCCGCTCAAACAACTGAAGTAACTTTGGAATTACCTGACGAGTGTTAAGAAAATATTGGTTGTAGTTAGTTGCTGGCTGGTAGTTCCCTGCCTGTCCGTTAGGTAGATTCGTTATTCGTTGTTCTGTTGCAGATGACACGCTGGCTTGTGGCTTGCGGCTTGGAGCTAGCGGCTCCAACAGCCACTTCTCAAAACCACCCCAGTGCAGTTCAAAGTCTAATGATATGGTGAAGATTCCTTCCATTTTTTTACCCGTGCGAAGCAAGACAAAAGCAGTAAGACGCATGAAGCGTGAACAGCTTACTTACATCTTATGTCTTAAGTCTTAAGTCTTGCATCTTAACTTTAATTTTTCGCTGACGCGCCCAACTTTTTTTCCATTGAATCATCTTCTGATCATCCATATACTTCAGGATCACAAACATCATGAGTATCATTACCTGGCTTTTTTGCCGCATGGCAAGGCCGAGATTGCCGGATATCTGAGCCAGGGCAAAGGATACACCCAGAAAAGTAAACAGGCATGTCTTGGTAATCGCATCGGCTGTCAGCAGGTATTTCATACCCCCACGGAGAATCATGTAGGAAAAGATCATCAGGTAAAACAAGTTCTCGAAAGAGACGATAAAACCTAAAGCACCCGGTGCATCGAAAAAGAGCGGCCGGAACCAAAAAGCAAAAAGCTTCTCCGGAAATGTATAGTTGGCGATATCAATGCCTGACGTTGCTTTGGTTAATTCACGGGCCCGGTGTGAAATGAGCGGATCCAGCATGGATTCGTCTTCCAGCCCGGTGAGGGCAAGCACATCCTGGTACACATAGGCAATCAGAAAACCGGCAACAACCAATATCGCCACCCGGTAAGCCATGCTTACGCCTTTCGTTGAAAAGGAATAACCGATGGCCACCGCCACCATGACAACATAAAAGATATGGGGACGAATCTGGAAAATAATCCACCCGCCCAGAATGAGCGCCCAAATTCGTAAGGCCGGCTTATTGAGGGCATAAAAAAACAAACCAAAACCGTAGAAAATCAACGAACCTTTCCCCAGTGACGAGGACCAAAAGTGCAGGTTCGGCAACAGGAACAATAACCAGATTCCATCCTGACCGAAAATTTTCGGAGAAGTTCTTATCCGCTCCTTAAAAAAGATGTAGAAATACAGGAAGCCTAAAAAGCCCAGCCAGGCAAAGAAAGCCATGGCACCTTCATAGGTAAACCCAAGGAAATTAATGAGGGGATATGCAACAAAATCAATAAACGTGGTACTCACTCCGTAATAATCAAACCAAGCCTCTCCACGCACATGGTTCGCTGTTCTGAAAAAGTATAAATGGGAATCGGAAGGATTTGCCAGGGCATATACATAATATGCAACAGCCAGCAGGGAATGATAGAAAAACAAAACGATCATCAGTCTGCGATCGAGGAAAGGATAGCGCTTCTGCAGATGGCTGATCATCCAGAAAGACACCAATAATGTAACCAGCCAGATAAATAATCCTTGAACCATGCTCAGAAGACTTCGAGGTCGCCCAGTGAGGGTTTCCAAAAAGCGAAAGATAGGGATTTCTTTTCGTTGAGCGGGCGCTGGGTTACTACGGGGCCTATGGGCAATGTGATCCCTCGGTAAGGAGCAAATGCACCGGAACAGGTGAGCAAGAAAGCACCGCTCAAGCGAATTGCTTCCGAAAATTCTTGCCGGAAATCGTTACGATTAAAACCTGGAGCTGTCAGGACATCACAGGTTCTGAACTCAATCCCCAAACGGTTGGGTTTAAGCCGGAAGATGAGCGCATAGGTACCTTTCGGATCGTAAATCCAGCAATACCGTATGTTCGGATTACACCCATATCGCCAGAGAATAAATTCCTTCGACACGTGCGTGGTGAGTTTATCCTGTCGTGCCGTGAACAACTGTGGATGCGTATCAAGGAATTCACGCAGCTTAACTGTCTCTATCTGGTACCGATTGATGAATTCCGCAGCTTGTCCGTTAAAAGGAAGTCGCGGATAAACCGTTATCGGCAACCTTCCTACTTCAAGCCACCCCATTTTTAGGTAGCCGGGTTTGCTGCTCTTATTCGGTGTATTGAAAACGAAGTCAATTCCTTCCTGCTTGCACTGCTCAACAAGCTGAAGAGTGAGTTTTTTAAAGATACCCTTGCCCTGGTGTTCCGGGTGTGTTGCGGTGTCAACTGCCCGAACTGCCCGGTAAACCTGATCGCCCTGCTTCCATGCCCACCGCACAAAGGCACGCACACCAATCACTTGCGATCCTTCAACGGCCAGTAATACCGGTGACTGACCAAACGGATTATCACTATGCTTCCAGCGCCAAAAGGCTTCAGACTTTGGCATGAGCGACTCGCCCAGGCTAAGTTTTAATAACTCAACAATGGCGGATATATCGTTTTCTTGTGCAGGTCGTATCTCCATAACTAACTTTGCGCCCATTGCGTCTTGGCGGTTAAAATACAATCTAACCGCGGAGACGCCAAGAACGCCAAGATTTAAAGGTTATTGACAACTCTTCTGATTCCATTTTTAATTAACGGAACATTAAAGTTTATTAGCAGGCCAAGTTTATTGTTCGTCAGTTTAAGATAAGTAAGTACCTGTGCCAAATGAACATCATTCAAGGCATCGACTGACTTCACTTCAATAACTACTTTATTTTCAACCCATAGGTCCAATCGAAAACCCATTTCCATTTTCACTTCCTTGTAAATTACAGGCAATGGATGTTGCTGCAAAACATGTAGTCCACGATTTCGAAGTTCAAACAATAAACAATTTTCATATACCGATTCCAGCAGTCCCGGTCCTAACTCTCTATGCACCTCCAAACTGGCATCAACAATAATGGTGGCTAATTCATTTTCAGTCATACTATTCCTTTGCGTTTCTCAGCATCTCCGCGGTTAAAAAATAAAACCGTAAAGGCGCTAAGTACGCTAAGTTAACGACAAGTATACTTCTTCCAACTCCCCCACCATCCGCTTCAGACTGAATGCCTCCACTACCCTGCTTCGTGCAGCTACACCAAATGCAATACGTTTACGCTCATCATTAATCAATTCATCCAATTTCATCGGTAAACCACTCCACTGATCAACATTCACCAGTATGCCATCCACACCGTGCCGTATTACCTGTTTAACACCCCCCGCATCGGTAGTAACGATGGCACACTCCATACTCATCGCTTCCAGCAAGGCAATGGGTAAACCTTCAAATACCGATGTCATCATAAATACATCCATAACCGAATACCACGGCTTTACTTCAGTCTGCAAGCCGGGCATGATCACCCTGTCTTCTAAGCCAAGTGTTTTTCTTCTCTGTACTAACTCGTCCTTTAACGGACCATCGCCCACCATAAGGCCATACAGGTTCGGATGTTTTTCGGATGCTTCTTTGAAAACGTCCAGCCACTCGGTTAACCGCTTCTGAAAACGAAATACAGCCAATGTGCCCACCACAACCGCATTATGGGGTATGCCCATCTGCCCACGCAATTGTTTACCGGCACTTATATCGCGTTGAAAAAAATCGGTGTTTACACCATTCAAAATTTCGATAACAGGCACCGAAGGGTTAATATTTTTTTTAATAGATACCGCCACATCTGCTGAAACTGCAACAGCCGATGTTTGCCAATTAAAGGTGAGCGTATTGAGTAACCGCGTAGCCATGTGGTAGCGCTCTTGTTTATTGTGCTCGGTATATATAACCGGTACCTTTATTCTCCGGTGTACCAACCGGGCTACAACACCAGCCCATGGAAGGTGCGCATGTACAATGTTGATGTTATGCTGCCGGATGTATTGTATTACAGCCGATACCTTTCGTATCATCTGAAGGTTATTGGTAGCCGTAAGGCATGTAACTTTTCCTCCGGCTTGCTCAATGGCTTCTACCATTTGATTTTTCCACGGCAGGAAATAGAGGTAGTGGAATTCGAACGTATCCTTCGCATGAAGTTTAAGCGTTTCGGGTAGTAAGGTTTCTGCCCCACCCCGGCCAAGCGATTTGATTATGTGAAGGACTTTTATCTTTGGTTCCACGTTCTGTGCAATTTTCAAATGTCTGTCTGCGGTAATCAATTTTAGTTTAATTAATATTCGCTACTTCGTTCCATCCCACCACATTAATGTTATCGGTTGTAGTGGTTTGCTTTTCACCACCGTAAATCAGCAAAGCGGTATTGCCTCTGCTATTTTTCAACCAGTACCGTAAACCCTTCAGCATAGCTGGTGAATACCTTGCTGATGACTTAACTTCAACACATTTTGGCGCGCCATCTTCTTCTACTATCAGGTCAATTTCATTACCTGCACTATCCCTGAAAAAATACATACCATCAGAAAGTCCGATGTTTAAGCGATTCTTCCGTATTTCGCTTATTATCCAATTCTCAAAAATATTTCCATAGTTTGGGTGCTTCCGTAAACCCGATGCCGAAGTAATGGATAATAAATTGCACAACACACCGGTATCATAGAAGTATAACTTAGGCGATTTAATAATCCGCTTATTTAAATTATTATGATACGGCTGAAGTAAATAAATAATGTAACTACTCTCTAAAACCGTAAGCCAGGATTGTACCAACTGTAAGGGGAATTCCCTCAAAAAGGAACAGTATAATGATCAATTGCCAGTCAACACCAGAATAGCTTTGG
>JALOMI010000024.1 GCA_025455465.1 Cyclobacteriaceae bacterium
TCGGGATTGACGGGATGGCGAGACGACGAAGCTGAGCAAAGGCTACACGATGCAGCGCGTCTGATTTCTGCGTCACTCACTATTCGGGATCAGCAAGACACGGGTTGGAGGGAAGGACTACGGAGGGCAGCTGAGTTGCTTGAATGGTTATCCCATGACGAACTTAATGTCGATAATGTGCCAACCAAGCTCCTTGCTGCATCCGCTTACCAAATTGCCGGTTATCCTGCTCGATCAACAGGGTTACTTGACCATTCGCGTGAACAAGGGGAGGAATCTAGAATCCTGCGTTCCTTGCTCAAGGCAGATTTCCGTAGCTTGCTCCGCGCATTGGTGGTTCCGGATGATTTCGAAAACCATTTTATCTCTGAAGGCCACAAAATGTTTTGCTCCCCGCGCATCAGACGCTCGATGTAAGGATAAATGTCTTCATAGGAATGTACCGGAAGGCGATCGTTGAATTGCCGGTAGGAGTTGATGGAAGCGAAGTCGTATTTAATTCCAAATTCGGTGAAACGTGCAGTATTAACCAGCTTCCTGAAAATCTCTTCCTGAACTTCATGGGGGTATTTCATGAAGAGTTCCATCTGGTGGATGCGCTTCTTCATCACCCAGGTTAGTATCGAGTTAAGCAGGCCCATGGTCAGGTAAAATCAAAAGTTACGCGAATAACCTGAATTTATTCAAACTCTTTTTTGCTCAGATTATCCTGACGAGTGAGGCTGGGCGATCACCTTAGACCTTCTCAACTCAAAGTTCTGGCCGAGGTATACTTTACGCACCTGTGGGTCGTTGGCCAGCTCTTCGGCTGTTCCGGATTTGAATAACTTACCATCCACCATCAGATAAGCCCGGTCGGTGATGGATAATGTTTCGTCTACGTTATGATCGGTAATGAGTATGCCGATGTTCTTTTTCTTCAGGCGGGCTACAATGGACTGAATCTCTTCTACAGCAATCGGATCCACCCCGGCAAACGGTTCATCCAGCAAAACGAACCTTGGATCTACGGCCAGCGCCCTGGCGATTTCCGTGCGTCTTCGCTCTCCACCGGACAAAGACATGCCCAGGTTCTTACGCACTTTCTGGAGACTGAATTCTTCTATCAACTGATCGACTTTTTCTCTGCGTTGCTGCTTTGTGAATTCGCGCATTTCCAAAACCGCCATGATGTTTTCCTCCACAGTCAATTTGCGAAAAACAGAAGCTTCTTGTGCGAGGTAACCAATGCCTTTACGCGCACGCTGGTACATGGGTAAGGTAGTAATCTCTTCATCCCGTAAGAAAATTTGTCCTTCGTTGGGTTTGATCAATCCCACAATCATATAAAATGACGTGGTCTTGCCGGCACCGTTTGGGCCAAGCAAACCCACAATTTCACCTTGTTCCACCTTCACCGAGACATGGTCTACCACCGTGCGGCTTTTGTACTTTTTAACGAGGTTGTCTGCGCGTAATATCATTTTGTCTGTTATTGTAGTCTCTTCCGGCATCATTCTGCTTTAATATCCTTCACCTTCAACTGTAAGGACGTATTCCCATTAAACACATTTTCTTCGATTGTGAATGCCATGCGAAATGTACTTCCTGATGCCAGCAATTCGTAATGCGATGCCAGATCAAAACCAACTGCCTGGAAAATATTTTCACTGCCCTCCTGTGCTGCCTGAAACCGTATATGCCGGTCTTTGAACGTGGTGAGCGAATTGATGACATACACCCTGGATGCTTCAAACACCGGCCGCTGATTCTCAGGACCAAAGGGTGCCATCTGTTTCAGGATGCTCATGAACTTTGATGTTATCCGATCGAATACAATCGGTGTATCAACTTCGATAACCGGCACCGTCATCTCATCGGTAATGGTGCGTGAGACATAGTCTTCAAACCGCTCCCGAAAGGCTTCGAGGTTTTCCCGCTGCATCGTCAGGCCGGCAGCATATTTGTGCCCGCCAAACTTCTCCAATAAGTCACTGCAATGCAGAATGGCTTCATATACATTAAAGCCGTTGACGCTGCGGGCAGAACCGGTTATTTTTTCATTTGATTCAGTAAGTATCACAGTCGGGCGATAATATTTTTCAATACACCGTGCAGCAACTATGCCAATCACACCTTTGTGCCAGGTGTTTTTAAACAACACCGTGGATTTTGCTTCCCGTAAAACATCGTCACCTTCGATCAATGCAATGGCTTCTTCGGTGATGCTCGCATCAAATTCCCTGCGCAGGTCGTTTTTTATGTTCACCCCTTCCGCCAATACCGTGGCCTCTTCATCGGTTTCTGCCGTAAGTAAATCTACCGCTGCGCTGCCGTGGGCTACACGTCCGGCTGCATTGATGCGGGGACCGAGGTAAAATACAATACCGGAAACATCAAGTTCATTTTTAATAGCAGCAATTTCCCGCAATGCCTTCAAACCAGGCAGCGGATCTTCATTGAGTTTCTTCAATCCAAAATGAGCAAGGATCCGGTTTTCCCCGGTTATAGGCACAATATCCGAAGCAATACTTACCGCCACCAGATCAATGTATTGAAGGATAGTTGATTCATCTTCATATCGGCTGGCGTAACCCTGCAGCAGCTTGAATCCAAGACCGCAGCCACTGAGTTCCTTGTACGGATAGGGACAATCTTCACGCTTTGGATCCAGCACGGCAACCGCATTGGGTATCTTATCATCGGGCAAGTGGTGATCGCAAATAATGAATTCTAATCCTTTATGGCTTCCCAGCATGACCATATCGGATGCTTTGATTCCGCAGTCCAGTGCAATGACGAGGGAGAAATTATTTTCCGCTGCCCATTCCACCCCGGCCTGAGAGATGCCGTAGCCTTCTTTGTTACGATCAGGAATATAGATTTCACATTTCGCCTTCAGCCCACGAAGGTAACGGTACACCAAAGCCACAGCCGTTGTTCCGTCAACATCATAATCACCATAGATCAGAATCTTTTCATTGCTGATGAGGGCGCTTCTGAGCCGGTCAACGGCAGCCTCCATGTCTTTCATCAGGAACGGATCATGAAGATGTTTCAGTGACGGGCGAAAAAAGTCTTTGGCTTTATCTACTGTATCAATGCCCCGTTGCAGTAGGATGGCGGTGAGGTAAGTGTTCAGGTTCAATTGTTGGCTGAACTCAGCCAACAATTCCCGGGTGGGCATTGGTCTTCTGATCCATTTTTTTTCTTTCATGGATTTAAATCAACCTTGATAGTTCCCTGCTTTCCTGTTCGTCCAGCAGTACCGTATAATCCAGCTTTGCCATCAGCGCCATTTCGTTGACCCGGACCAAGGCCTGCTTTACCTAGAAATCCTCCTCTTCCACCTTTACCTTGAATACCCCCATCCAGGAGTACGTGAACAGATTTCTTAAGAAGATTATTTATGTGTGATGCCTTTGGACTAACAATTGTTAAATTTCCTGCGTTACCGCCATCTCCACCTTTACCACCATCTCCGCCTTTACCGCCATCTCCACCTTTGCAATGGTTGGTTCCCGGACTCCCTCCTCCGCCATTTCCACCATTCCCGCCATTTCCACCATTCCCTCCGGATAAATTAATGTATAGATTCCCTTTTACAATTACTTCGTTTACATAAAGTATCAGACTTGTGCCGGAGCCTCCATTAACTCCGTCAGAACCCTTTTTGCCTTCTGACCCATTGTAACAGGGTCCCACAAATGTTTTTCCATCTATACCGTCCAAACCGTCTCTTCCTGACTTACCTACTCCCTTTATAAAAGCATTATTTTCAATTATTAAGACCTTTACATGAATATAGTTCTCGGCCTTGTTTGTATTCAACTTCAATGAGGACGAATCCTTCATGATTATGGTATCTGCTACAATGATGTCTCCGTCTCGGTCAATTTTGAAGACACAACCTTTGTCAACAATGATTTTTTCTGCTTGTATCTGGGCCTGAGCACAAAACGGAAAAACACCGAAAATGATAGACCACAACCGCCACATGACACAAACATCCTAAAACTTTTGATAGATAAAAAAAGCAGCGCTTATCCAGGCGCTGCTTTTCATCGGCTGTTAAAATAAATTCTATGACTTCGGCTTCTCGGTAACTACACTTTCCAGCACCTCTTTGATATCAGTACGCTGTCCATCACGGTAGGGAACAATCCAGGCATCTTTTACGCCCATTTCACGCATGTATTTCTTAAACTGGTCGGCTTCCCAATAATCGCGGAAAATACCGATGGTAATTCGTTGCGGTTCGCCTTCGCGGGCCTCGCCACCGAAGTTGGGATTATTATCAAAGTACTTTTGAAGGTTTTTGTTTTTGAATGCACCTACCTGCACACGGAATACTACTCCGCGCGAAAAATCCATGGGGGCAATCACCGGATTTTCTTTCATACGGGTAATTTCGGAACGGGCTGCGCTAAGCTGGCTGCGGGTTTGTGCCAACTGATCTTCTAATTCGGCAATACGGGCATCTTTTTCACCAATGGTACGCTGAAGGTCTGTCACGCGCTTGTTTAGTGCAACAACCTGGTTGTCGGCACTTTGCTTGTCCTCGGTGAATTGCTTCAGATCAGCAGGCTGCTTGGAGAATTGCTTGGCCTTCTTTTTCCATTCTTTTTTCTCTTGCTTGGAAAGCTGGGCGATTGTCTCCGTGCCCGCAAAAAGTAAAGACAGACAGAGGAGCAGAGTTGTGGTTTTCATTGGGTATAGTTTAAAAAGTTGAATAAAAGTACAAAATATTTTGAATTTACCACCTTCAGAGCGTTCCCACCATTTTTTCCGGACGAACCCATTCATCAAATTGTTCAGAGGTGAGTAATCGAAGTTCGACAGCCGCTTCACGCAAAGTTTTATTTTCCTTATGTGCCTTCTTGGCAATCTTAGCCGCATTCTCGTAGCCGATGTGTGTGTTAAGGGCTGTAACCAGCATAAGGGAATTCTCCAGGTGCTGACGGATGATGGCATTGTTCGGCTCAATGCCAACAGCACATTTATCATTGAATGAAACGCAGGCATCACCAATGAGTCTGGCCGATTGCAAAACGTTGGCCGCAATCAGCGGCTTGAATACATTCAATTCAAAATGACCGGTTGCCCCTCCTATAGAAACGGCCACATCGTTGCCCATCACCTGAGCGCAAACCATCGTGAGCGCTTCGGGCTGCGTGGGGTTTACTTTACCGGGCATGATGGATGAGCCTGGCTCATTATCGGGAATGATGATTTCCCCGATACCACAACGCGGACCTGAACTCAACATGCGGATATCATTAGCTACTTTCATCAGGGCCACCGAAGCACGTTTCAATGCACCGGACAATTCTACCATTGCATCGTGTGCGGCCAGCGCCTCGAATTTATTCGGTGCAGTTACAAACGGATAGCCAGTGAGTTCAGCAATTTTCTTTGCCACCAATACATCATAACCCTTTGGCGTATTCAGCCCGGTGCCAACGGCCGTTCCGCCCAGGGCCAGTTCGCGAACCATCTCCAGTGCATTCTTAACAGCACGCATGCTGTTGTCAATTTGCTGCACATACCCGGAAAACTCCTGGCCGAGTGTTAACGGAGTGGCATCCATAAAATGGGTGCGCCCGGTTTTAACGATGTCTCTGTATTCCTTTGCCTTCTGATCCAGGGTATCGCGCAGCTTCTTCATCCCCGGCAGTGTAACCTCTGCTACCATTTTGTACGCTGCGATATGCATGGCGGTGGGGAAAGTGTCGTTGGATGACTGTGATTTGTTGACATCGTCATTCGGATGCAAGACTTTCTTTTCATCGGTCAGTTCTCCGCCAGATAATACATGGGCGCGATAGGCAACCACTTCATTGACATTCATGTTGCTTTGCGTACCCGAACCAGTTTGCCAGATTACCAAAGGAAATTCACCATCCAGTTTTCCGGTCAGAATTTCATCACACACCGTGGCAATCAGGTCTTTCTTATCTGCTGCCAATACGCCCAGTTCGTGGTTGGCCATGGCTGCTGCTTTCTTGAGGTAAGCAAATGCATAGATGATTTCTTTCGGCATGCTGGCCTCCTGACCGATTTTGAAATTGTTACGTGAACGCTCGGTTTGTGCACCCCAGTATTTATCGGCCGGAACCTGCACTTCACCCATGGTATCATGTTCAATGCGGAAACTCATAAACGTATTGGTTTAAACTGCCTTCAAAGTTAGAAAAAGCTAAAAACAAAATGCCGGATGACTCCGGCATTCGTGGTATTCTGGCTCGGCTCAATTACCCTTTCTTGGATCATTCCCCTTTCGGAAGTATTTATCCTCATCAAACTCATCCTCCTCCTTCAGCAAGGGCTTGGGCATGACACCTACTTCAATGATTTTAAATTCTGTTCTACGGTTTCGGGCACGTCCCTCTGGGTTATCGGTGCCATCGGGATTGGTATTGCGGGCGATCGGAGATTCTTCACCATAACCTTTCGCGGTGAGCCTGTCTGGTGCGATGCCCTTCCTGATCAGATAGGCAACGGTGGCTTCAGCACGGTTCCTGGATAGTTCATAGTTATAAGCCAGCGAACCAACACTATCTGTGTGGGAACCCATCTCAATTTTGATCTCCGGATTGTCGGTCAGCAATTGAACCAGCTTATCCAGTTCCCTGGCCGCATCCGGACGGATATCATATTTATCGAAATCAAAGTAGATGTTCTCTAACCGGAAAATTTTATTGATCTCAATCTTGTCGAGTATCATCAGGGTATCCAGCGTTATGTTGGTCACCAGGTCTTTAAGCGTTGCCGGGTCAACCGACTTACCTTTTGTGGTGTACACTTGTCGCTTCACCAGGTAGCCGTCTGTTTCACCGATCAGGTTATAGTCTTCATTTTCATAAACGCGGAATAGGAATTTACCGTCATTGCCGGTGACAAAATCCTGCAACAGTTCTCCGCTGGCATCCACCAGCGAAACACGAGTGTTCGGAAGAATCTGGCGGGTACTGTCGGTCAGCGGTGTATAGGTTACTCCGGCCAGGTAGTAGTTCACGACCTTCAGGTTCGGATCTTCATTGACGAAGGTGTAGATGTCGTCATCTCCTTTTCCTCCAGCGCGATTCGATGAAAAGAATCCCCGGTCGGGGCGGAAAAGAAAAATTCCGAAATCATCTGCTGAAGAGTTCATCGGCTCGCCCAGATTTTCGATGATGGTCTTACCGCTGCTTCGCTTCACTACAAAGAGATCAAGCCCGCCAAAACCCGGGTGCCCGTCAGATGCCAAATACAGTTTGCCGTCTTCCGAAACATGCGGAAATAATTCATTACCCGGTGTGTTGATTTCCGGTCCCAGGTTACGCACGCGTGAGAACCTTCCACGCGAGTCCATCGTGGCTGAATATAAATCTGTTCCGCCATAGCCCCCTAATCGGTTTGAGGCGAAATACAAGGTGCGCCCATCGGGTGAGAAGGCAGGTGTTGAATCCCAGCTGTAGTTTCTGGCTGCCGCATCGTATTCATCCTTGATAGGCGTATTAACATTGATGGGCTGTGGCTCTGTCCAAGTGCCGCTTCTGAATTGGGTGCGGTATAAGTCAACATCGGAGCCGCCTTTCTTCTTGGCGGTGTTGCCTTTCGCAAACACCATGGTGCGCCCATCGGGTGTAAAAGCGAGCGAGCCTACATTTCGGAATTCATCATTGATAACGCTATAAGGTAATGGTTGAATGGTGGCAACATCAACGTTGGCGCCCCGGGTAGCTGCTTTGTATATAGCAGTAAAAGGCTTTCCTTCTGCTTCATAAATCTTACTGGTGCCGCGTGCCGATGTAAAATACAATTCATTGTTGAGGTACACCGGACTGTACTCAGGAGCCGGAGTATTGAGCAACTCAAGATTACGTACCCGGTAATAGCTCGTATTTTCTTTTAATGAAGCCAGTGAAGCGATGCCGGAATACTCGAATGAGGCCCGGTTCTTCAGTTTTTCATTGCCTGTGCGCTGCATCAACTGATTGAGCTGCTGCCTTGCTTCGTCATATTTACCGTTGGCTTTCAGTGCCTGTGCATAATAAAACTGCACAGAATCCTTATCAACGCCTGCTCCACCGGCTTTGGCATAATAAGGTTCAGCGTCCTTGATGCGGTTGGTTAACCGGTATGATTCGGCAATGAAATAATTCGCCCTGGCCTGATCTTTTGCCTTGCCTCCTTGCAGCATGCTGATCACGCTTTGGTACTTTCCGCTGCGGAAGGAGCGGATGGCTTTCTTTTCCACACTGCACGAAGCGAGCAGTGCTACTGCCGCAACAACAAACACAAGCCTCTTCATTATTATCATATCCTTAAAACTACGAAAAAGTATTTTACTACGTCTGATCAGGCCCGTCAGGCGGTCTGCTTTTTCAGATACCGGGTTAACCAGGTTTCGCTGGCTTTCAACAGCCACCGGTTGTTGATTTCCCCTTTTGTTCCGGCCAGCGCGTTGAAAACCATCGTGTCCTCATTCCACAGACCTGCTGCCTGCTTATCTGCAAGCTCGGAGAGTTTGAGCATGACCACACGATCTTCCATCATAAACCCGACATAATTTCGGTTAAAGAAATCAATATGGAGTTGCTGAACGATTTGCTGCATCGCCCGCACAGACGTATCGATGGAGCAGCCGCTGGCCTGATTATAGGATTCATTCACCGCCAATACCACATAGTGGTCGTTAAGTATGGTAAACGATGCCTGTAACGGCTGCTGATGTGCCTGCCAGTGCTGTGTGAACTCTTGCAGGTAGCTGGAAATTGTTTCTTGCTCGCCAGGCGTTAAGGGTCGTACGGATTGATAAACCCATACTCTGCTTTGGTCGGGCAGTGATTCGAAAGGAACAAACATAAACGACTCTTCAGAATGATTACTCTACGCTAAACCCTGCGCTTCGGCAATTAGTTCGGCCAGGTCTTTAACCTTAACGTCTGCTTCGCGCTCTTTATTTTTTACCCCGTCCGTCATCATGGTCATGCAGAACGGACATGCTACTGCTATTGTATTGGCTCCGGTTGCCAGCGCTTCCTCCGTTCGCTCAATATTGATTTCCTTATTACCACGTTCGGCATCTTTAAACATCTGTGCGCCTCCGGCACCGCAGCACAACCCGGTAGTGCGACATCGTTTCATTTCCACCAGATCAGCATCTAATGTTTCTAGTACAGCTCGTGGAGCCTCATAGATTGTATTGGCCCGTCCCAGGTAGCAGGAATCATGATAGGTGATTTTCTTTCCCTTGAATGCAGATGCATCCGTCAACTTAATTTTTCCTTCATCAATCAATTGCTGCAGAAAGGTGGAGTGATGGATGACTTCGTAGTTGCCGCCCAGTTCCGGATACTCATTCTTGATGGTGTTGAAGCAATGCGGACAAGCCGTAACTATTTTACGAATGCCGTATCCGTTCAGCACCTGGATATTGCTTATGGCCTGCATCTGAAACAAGAATTCATTGCCGGCTCTGCGTGCCGGATCGCCCGTACAGGTTTCTTCAGTGCCCAATACGGCAAAGCGGGTTCCGGTGGCCTCGAGTATTTTTACAAAAGCCCTGGTAACACGTTTGTATCGGTCATCAAAAGATCCGGCACAGCCTACCCAGAATAATACTTCCGGGGTTTCTCCACGGGCGGCCAGCTCAGCCATGGTTGGTACATTCATGCGTTGTTTATTTTAAACTCCGAATTGTTGCAGGTGGTGATCGATATGCTTGTATTGTCCTCGTGCCCATTCGTCAGGTGTAAGCTTACCAAAGAAGGGATTAGGATGATTGGTGCAGGCATCCGGACCACCTTGTGAAAAGGTCTTGATATGTTCAATCAGCTTTTGCTTCTCCTCTTCGAATACCCGGCTGTCGGCTACGATAAATGTTGGGTCTGTCGGGCTGCTTTTTGGATATGGCTTCTCTCCGAAAAACGTTTTCTTAACGAGTGGGCCCAGCAGCACACCTAAGAGCCTCCGCTTAGGTTTATCGAGACCGCGTGCGATCCGCATGAGGATGGAACAGTGAGCCATCATCTGTGCTGCATTCATTTTGCCCCACAATGCTTGCGTTTGTGGAGTCAGCCTATCGATGCGATCGATGATCTCCTTAGCATCATCCGGGTTGAATAAGTTTTTCATCATTTCTCGTTGGCCCAATTAAACCGGTCGCTGGGTGAAAACTTCCAGGGAGCAAAGTTGGTCTCCACGTTTTGAAACATCGCATTCCACGAAGCCGGTGATCCGGATTCTTCCATCGCCACATACCTGCGCATCTCCAGAATGATTTCCAGTGGATTAATCATCACAGGGCAGGCTTCCACACAAGCGTTGCAGCTGGTGCAGGCGTTGATTTCTTCTTTCGTGATGTAATCGCCCAACAAGGATTTGCCGTCATTCAATCCTGGTCCACCGGCATCCATACTTTTACCAACTTCCTCCATCCGGTCGCGCACATCCATCATGATTTTTCGCGGAGAAAGTTTTTTACCGGTAAGATTTGCCGGGCACTCCGATGTGCATCGTCCGCATTCGGTACAGGCGTAGGCCGCCATCAGATTTGTCCAGGCGAGGTCATTGATATCCTTAGCTCCAAAACGGCCGGGCTCCGCTGCAGGCGAAGTTACATCCGCCAGGCCAAGCATCGACTTCACTTCATTGGTCACCACCGGCATGTTGTTGATATGTCCTTTAGGTTCCAGTTTGGCAAAGTAGGTGTTGGGGAATGCCATGAAAATGTGCAGGTGCTTGGAGTAGGTTACATAAATGGCAAACGCAAAAATGCCTGCGATATGAAACCACCAGGCAAAGCGTTCAATGATTATCAATGCTGGTGTTTCCAGATTGGTTAGCAGGGGCATCAGCCGGCTGCTGAAGAAAATTGTTCCGGTTGATGCATATCCTGCATCGCGTGTCTGAAGGACCTGGTCTGCTGCATTCATGGTGAGAATGGCCATCATCAGAATGATTTCAACCACCAGAATAACATTGGCATCCAGCCGGGGCCATTTCGTCATCTCGGCCGACCAGAAGCGGGGCACCTTCAGCACGTTTCTGCGGATAAGGAAAAACACACAGGCCAGCAATACGGCCACCGCCAGAAATTCAAATACATTCATCAATACGGAATAGAAGCTGCCGAGGTAGGGAGCGAAAATTCGGTGTGTTCCAGACAACCCATCAATGATAAACTCCAGCACCTCCAGGTTGATCACCAGAAAACCAACATAGATAAACAAGTGCAGCACAGCAGGAATGAAACGTTTGAACATTTTCTGCTGACCAAGGGCCACCAGCATCATGTTGCGGATGCGCTCGCCCCGGTCACCGGATACTGTTGTGTCCTTGCCTAACTGAATAGCCCTGCGAATAAACAGAACGCGTTTACGCAGCAGGTATACAAAGACACCCAGCGTCAGGATGAACAGGAGTTGTGCAATCATGATGGTTAGATAATCTCCAAATACAATAATTCCAAAAAAAGCGGATGGTTTTGCACCGAATATAAAATTACATACTTTTGTGCCCCCTGATAAGTGGTCGGGGAATAAATTCCGGTGACGTAGCTCAGTTGGTAGAGCAAAGGACTGAAAATCCTTGTGTCGGGGGTTCAATTCCCTCCGTCACCACAAACAAACAACCCCAGTTGCTGCTGGGGTTTTTTTATGCCTTTTATCGTGTACATACTCCAAGGCCAAGACATTGCAAATCATTATGTCAGCATTCCCTCCGTTACCACAAACAGGCAACCCAAGGCTCTGTTGGGTTTGTTCTAGGCCCTCCAAAGAATAAATCCTGTTGCGCCTTTTGAATCAGCCCTTCTCTTAAGGAAATGGTAATGATCTCCCAGGTAAGATCGTAAAGAACAATAATAAGTAAGCAACGCGATCCCGAAGATTCGCATTCATTCCGGAAGCAACGTTTTGCCGTAAACGAAAGTTGAGGAACTATCTATCAGTTATTTACCAAGATGCTTGAGCCGTACTATTTCTTCATCATCAAGAAACCGCCAATGCCCGCGGGGGAGGTCTTTCTTATCGAGGCCTGCGTATACGGTACGGTCGAGTTTAACGACCTCATAATCCAACGATTCAAAAATTCTGCGCACAACCCGGTTCCAGCCGATGTGTATTTCAATGCCGACTGTTTTCTTGTCTTCCGACACGATGGCCAAATCATCAACCATGGCTCTTCCTTCTTCCAGGTGAACACCTTCGAGAATTTTCTGTGCATCGGCATTCGTCAGTGGCTTGCTGAGCTCAACCTTGTAAATCTTTTTCGCCTGGTAGGACGGGTGCGTAAGGCGGTCGGCAAGGTCGCCATCATTGGTCAGCAACAGCAGGCCTGTTGTATTTCGGTCAAGACGGCCAACCGGATAAATGCGTTCTTTTACCGCAGAGCCAATCAGGTTCATCACGGTGTTGCGTTCTTCCGGATCCTTGGTGGTCGTGATATATCCTTTGGGTTTATTGAGCAGGATGTATACCGGCTTCTCCGCCCGAAGGACTTTGTCTTCATACCGAACTACATCACCGGGATTAACCTGAAAGCCCATCTCGGTAACGACATTTCCGTTAACGGAAACTAATCCCATTTTAATGCGTTCATCGGCCTCTCTGCGGGAGCAAACTCCGCTGTTGGCAATGTAGCGGTTCAGGCGAATTTTACCGGTCAGATTGGCGATCGTAGGAGCCTCTTCCTTTTTTCCGCCTGATCTTCCCTTGCCTCTGTTTCCATAAGGCTTCTTCCAGTCAGACCCGGTTGAAGGACTGCGTTTTGCAAATGGTCGCTTACCGCCCTCAGCAGGTGCTGCCTTCGTAAATTTCTTTTTCCGGGAGTTCTGATCTTCGTAACGTGCGAAGGGTCGCTTCTTTCCGGTGTCATCACTCCGGGAGAACGATTTATTCCGGCCGGATTCATCCTGATCGCGGGAGAAGCTCTTCTTAGTGCCAAACTTATCCTTGCTGCGGGTGAAAGGTCTTTTCTTGCCCGTTTGATCCTGGTCGCGGGAATACGATTTTTTATGTCCACCTGATTCCTGGTCACGGGAGAACGGTCTTTTCCTATCGGTTTGTTCCTGGTCGCGGGAGAACGGCTTCTTTTTTCGTGAAATGTCTTCTGATTTTCCGGTTCGCTCGTCTTTGCGAAAATCCTTTGGTTTTCCACCAGGCTTACGCCCGTAATTTCCTTTACCTGATGAAGAGGACGACTGTCGTCCAGTTCCTCTTCTGCCCCGGGAAGGGCCTGATGAATCAGCTTTGCGCATCGGTATCTTTTAAATCGGTGCTTTCACCGATTACGTTGATTTCGGAAGAAAAGTCTTTGGGTATTGGCAGATCGGCCAGGTCATTGATGCCGAAGTATTCCATGAACTTGGGCGAAGTGCCGTACAGCATGGGGCGGCCGATGGTCTCTGCCTTCCCTTTAATCTCAATCAATCCTTTATCCAGCAATTTTTGGATGGCATAATCGCAATTCACACCCCGAATGACCTCTATTTCGGGCTTGGATATCGGCTGCTTATAGGCAATGATGGATAGGGTTTCCATAGCAGAAGTCGACAGGCGCTTTTTTGACTGCTGCTTCAGCAAGATGCTGATGCTGGCCTGATAAGCCGGCTTGGTTAAGAACTGGTATCCGCCACCGGCACGGTTCAATTGAAAGGCATATTCGTCTGTCGCGAATTTTTCCTCCAGGCGCTGAATGGCGTTCATGATATCCTCCTCCGGAACTTCAGCATTGAACATCTCTGACAGGCATGACTTGATTTCGGCCAGCTTGATCGGAGTTGACGAGCAGAATATCAGTGCCTCTATGTGGTTCTGAAGAAAATCCATGGTTCAGGGTTCCGGTAGAAAGCAAACCTGCCGGTATCCCGGCAGGTGCTCGTTTTTTCTTAGTCGTTTTTCATCATTTTTGCCTCGATGGACTGCGTAGTGTGGGGCACGGCAATCAGTCGTTCGCGGGGTATCAGCTTGCCGGTAACCGAGCAAATTCCATAGGTACCGTTTTTGATACGCACCAGTGCGTTTTCGAGGTTGGTGATGTATTTCTGCTGACGGGCTGCCAACTGGCTGAGGTTTTCCTTTTCGGCTGTTTCTGCGCCATCTTCCAACACCTTCGTGTTTCCGCCTGATGTGGCATCAGTGCCCTCATCGTTGTTACGGTTCAGTGTTTCTTTCAGGATGCGGTATTCGTTGCGTGCTTTCTCCAGTTTCTCGTGAATAAGGGATTCAAACTCTTTAAGCTCCTCCTCAGAGTAGCGGGTTTTGTCTTCCGGTACAGACGGAGCATTGGCCGGCTTATGGGCAATCGGGCGTTGCGTTATCGGAGGGAAGAAGGTGTTCAGGCTAGGCGCAACTGGAGCAGGTTTTACAGCAGGCCTGGACGGTGCGGGGGCCTTTTTAGCAGCAACTTCTTTCTTAACGGGGGCGGGCGGGGCAGGAGTTGGTTTTACCACTGCCTTTGCGGGAGCTGCTTTAGTAACAACCTTGGCAGGGGCTGCCTTTTTCGGTTCGGCCTTCTTTACCGGTGCTTTTTTAGCAACTGCCTTCTTGGCTGCGGTTTTCGGTTTTGCTGCCGGTTTAACAACCTTTTTAGCAGGAGCCGCTTTTGCAGCTTTCTTGGCTACAGGCTTCTTAACCGCCTTTTTCACCACCTTTTTTCCTGCTGATTTAGTAGCCGCTTTCGCTGCCTTCGGTTTTGCCTTGGCAACAGTTTTCTTAGCTGCTTTGGCGGGTTTTTTTGCTTTTGCCATAAATCTTACCCTCGTTAAAAAGATGCGCAAAAATAGGTGGCGGGGTGTAAAACAAAAAATTAAGACAGACTTATTACCGGCTGCTGTTGAATATCTTTTTGTCAATATTCAAACGTTTGTACGAAGGGTTTGCGATTCAGTGCCTGTAAGCATAGATTGAATGCCTGTAACCTAAAATCTATGCTTCGTCATCTCATCTTGTGCTGCTGTGTCTTTCTTGTAGCTACTGCCGTATCCGCTCAGTCCAACTTGCTAGTTCAAACCAGTGAAGTGCACCACCTGCTGGTCAACTTCGAAGCCGACCGCGGCAGCCTGAATCGCTTCTACTTCGTTACCGGATCACCAGAACGCAGGGAGCGCATGCGCACCTTTTATACCGATTACCTCAATAGGCTGGAACAGCTGCCCTTCGAAACCATGTCTACTCCGGGAAAGGTTGATTTCATCATGCTTCGTAAACTGCTCCGCGATGAATTGTATTCGCTGGATCAGGAGAAGAAGGAATATGATCTCGTGAAGAAATATGTAGCCGTGGCCGATCCGGTCTATGATATCGAAGCGAAGCGCAGGCGGGGCTACACATTAAATTCAGAGGAGGTAGCACAAACACTGCACAACGTACTGCTGCGCGTTCAGGAGATGCAGAAAAAACTTGCGGCCGAACCCAACCTGAGCCCGGAATTGGCCGCCCGCGCAGAAGAAGTAATCAAAGGGCATAAGGCTGCGCTGAAAAGTGTGTATGATTTTTATTCCGGCTACGACCCGCTCTTCACCTGGTGGGTGCCGAAACCGTATCAGCGACTGGACAGCACCCTTACTGTCTATGCCGGTCAGCTGAAAAACAAAGCAGACAAAACCAAACTGCCCAAAGATGACGGCAGTGGCATCATCGGCAACCCGATTGGGCGCGATGAAATCATCCGCCAACTCACCTTCGAGATGATTCCGTACACCCCGGAAGAACTTATCGACATTGCCCAGAAAGAATTTACCTGGTGCGACCGGGAGATGCTGAAAGCATCGCAGGAGATGGGCTTCGGCAACGACTGGAAAAAAGCGCTGGAAAAAGTGAAGCAGACCTTCGTGCCGGCAGGGCAGCAGCCGGAAGCCATGCTTGATTTGTACAACCAATCCATCGACTTCATCAAAAAGAATGACCTCATCACCATTCCTCCGATAGCCGAAGAAACCTGGCGCATGCGTATGATGACTCCCGAGCAACAGAAAGTGAGTCCGTTCTTCCTCGGGGGCGAGCTCTTCCAGATTTCGTACCCGACCAGCGCCATGGACCACGATGATAAGCTCATGAGCATGCGCGGTAACAATCCGCACTTTTCGCGGGCAACCGTACATCACGAACTCATCGCTGGGCATCATCTTCAACAATTCATGAACAACCGTAATAAAGCCTATCGCAATTTCCGCACACCGTTCTGGACGGAAGGATGGGCGTTATACTGGGAGATGATTCTGTGGGATATGAATTTTCCGCGCAATGCCGAAGACCGTGTTGGCATGTTGTTCTGGCGCATGCACCGCTGCGCACGTATCATCTTCTCACTGAACTACCACCTGGGCAAATGGACTCCGCAGCAGTGCATTGATTTCCTGGTGGACCGCGTAGGGCATGAGCGCGCCAATGCTGAAGGGGAAGTGCGCAGATCGTTTACCGGTCGTTACGGACCGCTGTATCAGTTAGCGTACATGATGGGGGCTATTCAGTTTTACGGTTTGAAAAAAGAGCTGGTAGACAGCGGTAAAATGACGTACAAGCAGTTCCATGATGCGGTGATGGCTGAAAATAGTCTTCCTGTAGAAATGGTGCGGGCCACACTCACCGACCAGCCGCTGACGCGCGACTTCAAAACGCAGTGGCGCTTTTACGGTAAATAACTCAGCATCATATTTTGATGTAATCTTAGCCCGCAGATTTCTGAATAACCGATGCATGATAAAGAACCAGTAATTAGTAATTTACCTCACCGAAATTAACCCTCAACGACCATGTCAATCTGGAATCGGCTCAAGAATGAATTAATCGACATTATCGAATGGACGGACGACAGCACCAATACTATGGTCTGGCGGTTTCCACGGCATCAGAATGAAATCAAGAACGGGGCGCAGTTGACTGTGCGTGAAAGCCAGACGGCCGTATTCGTTAATGAAGGCCAGATTGCGGATGTCTTTCCTCCGGGGCGTGTCAAACTGGAAACACAGAACATGCCTGTGCTTACCACGCTGATGGGATGGAAGTACGGCTTCAACAGTCCGTTCAAGGTGGAGGTCTACTTTGTCAACACCAAGAACTTTACCGATAACAAGTGGGGAACAAAAAATCCCATTATCCTTCGCGATGCCGAGTTTGGTGCCGTTCGGGTGCGCGCTTTCGGCACCTATGCCATCAAAGTAATCGATGCGGCCAAATTCATCCGAGAGATTGCCGGTACACAGGCTCACTTTACCTTGGAAGAAGTGACTGAACAACTGCGCAACCTGATCGTTACCCGGTTTACCGATGCTATTGGCGAAAGCCGTATTCCATTGCTTGACCTGGCCGGCAACCTGGATGAACTCTCCAAATTCATCAGCGATCGAATCAATCCCGAGTTTGGTGAGTATGGATTACAGGTCACCAAGTTTTTAGTAGAAAATGTATCCCTCCCGCCCGAAGTTGAAAAGGCACTCGACAAGCGCAGCAGCATGGGCATCTTGGGTAACCTGAATAATTACGCCCAGTTTCAGGCGGCCAACGCCATGGAGCAGGCCGCGCAAAATCCCGGCAGTGATGCCGCAGCGGGCATGGGCATGGGTATGGGCTTTGCCATGGCCAACCAGATGGGGCAGATGTTCCATACGCAAAACAGGCCTCCTTCACCACCACCGATTCCTGACACCAGCGTCCAGTATTATATCGCGGCCAATGGTCAGCAACAGGGACCTTATGCCAAACAGGTTTTGGAATCGATGATTCGCCAGGGCACCGTAACCCGCGATACGATGGTCTGGGCGCAGGGCATGCCTGCCTGGAGCAAGGCGGGCGAAGTTGGTGATCTGCAACCGGCCTTTGGCGCAGTTCCTCCGCCACTACCTCCTCAATAATTCCGGGCAGGCTGATGAACAGTTTTACCGATGAAACCAAGGCTATCAACCTAGAGTTGGCCTGCACCAATTGCGGGGCTACGCTAACGTTTAAGCCGGGGACGCAACACCTGATGTGCGACTATTGCGGTGCCCGAAATGAAATAGCTGTGCCGGAAGGTGTTGGTAAAATCACCGAAACACGCCTGGATGATTACCTCGTCACGCACTTCAAAGAAGAGGAGCAGGTTGAAGTACCTACCGTGAAATGTGACGGCTGCCATGCCATCATCACGTTCGACTCAAAAATCTCTGCGAAGACATGCCCGTTCTGCACATCACCCCTGATCATTGAAAACGGACAAACCTCACGCACACACAAGCCGCAGTATTTGTTGCCTTTCGGGTTCGATGAAAAAACGGCCCGAAGTTATTTTCAAAAATGGCTGAAGTCATTGTGGTTTGCCCCCCGTGATCTTAAACATTATGCAGATCATGCCGGAAAACTGAGTGGTATTTACATGCCCTTCTGGACGTTCGATGCTATCACCAAATCCAGCTATACCGGGCAGCGTGGAGATCATTACACCGTATCGGAAAACTACCCGGCTGTTGAAAACGGAAAAGCCGTAACGCGCACACGCCAGGTACAGAAGACACGATGGACATCCGTTTCCGGACAACATGATAAAGTCTTTGATGATATTCTGATTGAGGCCTCGCGCTCCCTGCCGCAAAAGCTGATGCGCCTGCTGCAGCCCTGGGATCTTAAAAACCTGGTGCCTTACAACGATAGGTTCCTGAGCGGCTTTCAAACGGAAACCTACCAGACCGACATCCGCACTGCCTATGATGAGGCCAAAAAGACCATGGACATGCTGATTGAACAGGATGTGAAAATGAAAATCGGTGGCAACACACAGCGTGTGCATTACATCAACACCACCTACACCAACCCAACATTCAAACACATTCTGCTGCCGGTTTGGATCAGCGCCTACCGGTATAAAAACAAACTCTATCAGTTCGTTATCAATGCCCGAACCGGTGAAGTGCAGGGTGAGCGGCCCTACAGCATCATCAAATTCTCCCTGCTGGTTGTTGCCGGTATCGCAGCCTTGATTCTGCTCTATCAGCTGTTGCAGCAAGTTTAATAACGGGCAGCAATGACAACCCGCTTACGGTACGTTTGTACAATACCGTTGGCATCAAACAATTCAAACCACACGAAGTAATAGCCGGGCCGGGCCTTGGTTCCGTCATCACGATCCCCATCCCACCGGAAAAAACCTTCCGTTGCAAGCAGTTCATTGTTGGCAATTTTACGGATCTCCCGACCCTGGTGATCCAGCACACGGATGTTGGCAACTCGTCCTCCTTGTTGAAAAGCGTAGCGTATCTCGGTGAAGTCGGGCTGACCGAAAAGGGGTATAAAAATCTCCGGAACCACAGTCACTTCACCCTCTTCCTCCTCCCTGTTCACGGAGTTTGAATTCCGGTACCCCGGTGTGGCAAAGCCAACAGTAGAGGCAGCCGATTTCCAGTTGTTGCGGTCGGTGCTGCTGCCTGTGGCTGAAATTCTTTCCAGTGAAACACCTTCGCGGTCACGCAGAAAAACAGAATGGAAATCACGGTTATAAGAGAAGAAGTCCAGTAACACGCCACGCTCACTGATCACGCAAGCGGTGCCATCATTATCCGGAAAGGCAGGCAGGGCGCTGACCTGAATTACCTGTTCCATTTTTGCCAAAGGATAGTTTGCGCGAATGTTGAACGGATCGATGGTAAAGGCCAGGTAACTGTCAGGAGGGAACAAGAGGTCATCATCCGTTACAACACGTAAGTTGGCGGAGACACCGTTCTGAAAGTTTCCGATGCTCCAGTTTTTCAGGTTGATAAATTTGGCGGAACGATTGTAAAGTTCAATAAAGTCAACACCAAACGGTCGCGGATTGAACAGGAGTTCGTTAATCACCACATCACCCGCTTCTGAAACTTCCGGAAGACCGAAGATTGCCGAACGATAGTCATCCTGGATGCGGTTGCCGCTGCAATCGCGTAGTTGATTGACCGTGATGGTGTAGCGTAACGAAGGCTGAAAAGTTGTGGCTACTGTTAACAGAAGATCTCGCAGACTCTCATTCAAAAAATCAACACGAACAACTTCCTGTACCGGATTGATTGCAAAAGCGTTAACCGAAGGCAGATCCCTTTCAAGACGTTCATCGAAGATCAATCGCAGCTGATTCTCCCCCTGAGGAATGGCCGCCAGCAATTTCGG
>JALOMI010000188.1 GCA_025455465.1 Cyclobacteriaceae bacterium
TGCTACCCTGCAGGTAAAAAAATAATTTTCAAAGCATGCAACCCATGCGGTCAATTGCACATCTACCATCTGTAGCGCTTCCATGAACTTCAACGTTTTCCGGGCCAGTGAGCAAGAACTGATCAGCGGTTGCCTGAAACGCAACCGGTCTGCCCAGCAGAAGCTGTATGAGCGCTTTTCATCAAAAATGTATGCGCTCTGCTATCGCTACGTGCGCGATTCCATGGAAGCGGAAGACATTCTGGTAACCGCGTTCACTAAAATCTTTGAGCGCATTGATCAATTCAAAGGCGAAGGAAGCTTTGAAGGATGGATCAGGCGCGTGGTTGTCAATGAAGCACTCTCCTACCTGCGAAGAAACCGATCAATGTACCTGGAAACAGATCTGGAAGCGGCTAACCGCGAACCGGATTACGACAGTATCGGCAATCACCTGGAGGCCGAAGACCTGATGAGAATGATTCAGGAACTGCCGACCGGCTACCGCATCGTCTTTAACATGTATGCCATTGACGGCTACTCCCATAAAGAAATAGCTGAAGAGCTGGGCATCAGTGAAAACACATCGAAATCACAACTAAGCCGGGCCCGTGCGCACCTGCAAAAGCAACTGGCCGACAGCGACCGGCAACTTAAACGACAAATCCATGAAACCACAACCTGACGAACTGTTTCGCAGCAAACTGGAAAATTTTCAGATGCCAGCCCCTGCCGGTGCCTGGTCTAAAGTTGAAGCCGGTTTAAAAAACACTTCAAGGTCTGGATGGTTCTGGATCAGGGTGGCAGCCAGTGTGGTATTATTACTGATGACAGGAGGTGTACTCTACCGTACATTCTCGCCTGAGCAAAAAGTACAATTAGCTGAACAATCAGAAAAATCTGTTGCACTGGAAAATCCGGTGCAACAACATATGAGCAATGCACTGGTCGCAGAAGATGAAGCAACAACTGGGATTACAGCAGCAACGACTTCCTCCAACAAATCAACCAATAAGGGCAAAACCAAAAAGCCAGCGATCATTGATGCCAACACCACAGGATTGATCGCTGATGTTACCCCATTAACCCATCAGACGGATGCGGCTATCGATGTCAATGAAGTTCCAGCAGAACAAGTATATACTGACGAAGCAGCTGTGGCTAAACCTTCTGCTGAAGTTGCTTCCATGTATATTGTTTACACAGCTGACGAAGTCAACCAAAAATATTTGCGACAAAATCCTGAGGACGATGCAACCTCACCCGAAAAAAAATCATCTCGTATGCAAATGCTGATGGCCGTAGCCAATAACATCACCTCCGGTGATGCCGGCATCGGAGACCTGAGGCAATGGAAGGATGAAATTTTAGCGCTGAATTTCTTCGACCGTAAAGCATCAAAAACTGAAAAAAATTAAACGAGCATGAAGAAGATATTAATTATTTCACTGGCCCTGTTGTTGACCGGCAGCACGCTGTGGGCACAGCAAAAGCCTGATACGGTTATTGTTGAACTGGGCAAAAGCAGCCGCGTAATATTCACCATCAAAGACCGCAGCGATATACGCATTTTGCGGCAGTATGACTATCAGGCTTTATTTACTGATATTCTCAATCGTATTGATACAACAAAGATTGCTCTGCCTACACAGGAAACTGACGATAAGATTTCTTTGAAACCCCAGGAAGAAGTAACCTGGGATGATGACGATAAGTACGAATGGTCCGGTCATTGGAATAAAAGCCAGTCACGGAGGGTGCGTCATTCCTTCAATTTGGATCTGGGTATGAATAATTACCTCGAGGAAGGAAAATTCCCGGACGAAACTAATGAACTCTATACGGTACGTCCGTGGGGTTCTTGGTACGTAGGACTTAACTCGGTTGTACACTTGCCCATAAAAGGCAAACTATTTCTCGAATGGGGACAGGGTGTCAGCTGGTACAATTTTAAATTTCAGAGCGATCAGATTGTGATGTCGCGTGATGAAAGTGGCGTTATCTTCACGGAAGACAACCGGGACGTGAATTACATAAAGAGTAAACTCACCGCAAGCTACATCGGCACGTCCCTCATACCGATTCTTGATTTTGGCGGACGTGGTGATAAATCCCGCATGTGGGATTCGCGAGGAAGCAGGTTCCGCATTGGCCTTGGCCCATATGCTGGCTACCGTCTAGGAAGCCACTCCAAACTGGTATTCAATGATGGAAGAAGACAAAAAGAAAAAGAGTTTGATAACTTTTTCCTGAACAATTTCCGGTATGGAATGCGCCTTCAGGTAGGTGTACGCAATGCCGACTTCTTCTTTAACTATGACCTGAATGAACTATTCAGCACCACCCCGCCCAACAACCCGAAGCTCAACGCATTCAGCTTTGGTATCGTCTTCTGATCAGCCGAAGTTCATTATGCTTCACAAGAGGTTCAGTTACTGCTGAACCTCTTTGCTTTTACGATCATCATGGTAAAACATACAACTGTTAGGTGCACATCATGAAAACACTTCAGTAACCCTAACGATTTCTGCCTGCTTCTTTCAGTCTCTGATGATTTTGAACTATTTTTGAAATCATTATGGCTGAAGCGTACGCAACATTATCCCGCAAAGAACAAGTCATCCGTCAGGCGGCTGAACTTTTCAAGGAGAAAGGTTACTCAGCTTCCTCCATGCGCGATCTTGCCCAAAAGCTGGGTATCGAAGCCGCGAGTTTGTACTCCCACATAAAATCGAAAGAAGAGATTCTCCGCACTCTTTGTTTCGATATGGCAGCTGAATTCAGGGCTTCCCTGGCGGAAGTAGAAAGCCAGCCGGTATCAGCCAGTGAAAAACTCCGCCTAGGCATTATCGGGCATGTAAAGGTGATGTCTAAAGACCTAACTGCAGCAGCCGTATTCATGAATGAGCACCGGCACCTAAGCCAGCCTTACCTGCGCGAATTTTTATTGTTGCGAATTAACTACATCAACCGCTTCAAACAGTTTATCGAAGACGGCATTGCATCCGGTGATTTCAAAAAAAACATTGACACCAAACTGGCCGTCATGACACTTTTCTCATCACTGAACTGGCTGCCGTTATGGTTCAGTCCGGAGAGCACTATCGAGCCCGAAAACCTCGGCACCCAACTGGCCGATATGCTCATCAACGGGCTGAAACAAAACGCCTGAGCATCTTGTTCTTCCACTAACAGTTGTTAGTTTTGTTCACCAATTTACATGCTGTATGTACGGAGGAGGAAATACGTTTGAAGGCATTAAGACGGACAGCCTGGCGCAGGAAGATCCGGTAAAACTTGCTGAATTTGAAGCACGCATCGCCCGCGGAGAAAAAATAGAACCCTCCGACTGGATGCCGCAGCTCTACCGTAAGCAACTGATCCGCATGATTGAGCAGCATGCCCACAGTGAAATTATCGGTGCGTTGCCCGAAGGAACGTGGATTACCCGTGCACCCGGTTTCAAGCGCAAGCTGGCGTTGATGGCCAAAGTGCAGGACGAAGTAGGCCATGCACAATTATTATACAGTGCCGCAGAAACACTTGGCAAATCGCGCGAACAGATGATCAACGATCTGATCAACGGCAAATCCAAATACTCGAACATTTTCAACTACCCGGCCTTCACCTGGGCTGACTCTTGTTTCATTTCATGGCTCGTAGATGCCGGTGCCATTGTTAATCAGCTGGCGAACGCGAAGGGAAGTTATGGTCCTTACTGTCGTGCTCTGGATCGAATCTGTGCGGAAGAATCCTTTCACCTGAAATACGGACATCATTGTGTTATTTACCTGGCCACTGGTACGCCCAAACAGCGCGCCATGTTCCAGGAAGCGTTGAACCGCTGGTGGGCACCGATGATGCATTTCTTTGGCCCGTCTGATAAAATTTCAGCGCACACGGAAGTGTTGATGAAATGGAAAGTGAAGATGGCCTCCAATGATGATATGCGTAATCAGTTCCTCGATATGTATGTGCCTAAGATCTGGGAACTCGGCTTCACCATACCCGATCCGAAACTTCGCAAGAATCCGGAAACGGGCCGATGGGATTACACCGAACCTGACTGGGAAGAATTCAAGCGCGTCATAAACGGGGATGGCCCTTGTAATAAAGAGCGACTGGAAGTACGAAGAATCGCTGAAGAACGTGGCCACTGGGTGCGAGAAGCATTAAAAGCACCGAAGGCAAGCTATGTCATGCCTCTGGCTTGAACCATCATAAAGATTGCCAGCAGGCAATCGCTTTGTCATATGAATTCACTCGATCCGAGAGTTAACCGATTGCCCGCTGTTGGAGTTCCCGGGCAGGCTGAACCCAAGGCACCGATGGACCAGTTCGGTACCTTTGAAGTATTTGTACAGCCGCGAGACGGCAAGCCGTTTCAGCACGAGGGTGTTGTGCACGCACCCAACCTCGAACTGGCCTTTGTGCTGGCAAAAGAGGCCTTCACCCGCAGGTTCTTGTGCGTTTCCATATTTGTTGCTGACACCCGGCATGTTCATGTGTCCCCTATGACAGAAGGCAACGACTCGGTACTGAATTATATCCGTGACGTTTCACTGCAGCGCAGTACTAAAGAAACGTATGAAATCTTTCAGCTGCCGAAACGCGGCAAACAACATCTGCAGGCCGGCCAGGTAGAAGCTGCTGGCCCGGAAGAAGCCATGGCCGAGGCGAAAAAAATATTGCCCGCAGATAAAGTCATTTACAACCTGTGGGTGATCCGCACCAATGATATACGGTATACCCGTCCGGAGGAAAAGGAATTGTGGCTCACCTTGCCGGAAAAAAAATTCAGGGATGCCTCGGATTACAAAGGGGGTGACAAACTGAAAGAATTCCTGGAGCGCGCCCACTCCTGATTATAGCTAATAAAGCGTTGATTTCCTGATTGATCGATAATGTTAATGAACTATTTAGATGAATGAAATTGCCCTTAAAGAACTTCTGTACAAAATCGCTGATGACCAACTGATCCTCGGGCATCGCAATTCGGAGTGGACCGGCATGGGGCCGCTGCTGGAAGAAGATATCGCCTTCTCCTCCATGGCACAGGACAAAGTGGGGCAGAGCTATGCCATCTACAACCTGCTCCATGCACTGGGTGAACAGGAGCCGGATACCATCGCCTTTACCCGCAATGCCAATCAGTTTCATAACAGCATTTTTACGGAGTTACCGAATAGCGAATACGACTTCAGCCTCATCCGGCATTTTCTCTATGATACCGCAGAGATCATCCGCTTTGATTTATTGACCCGATCCGCCTATCAGCCGCTGGCAGACCTTGCGGTGAAGGTGAGAGCAGAGTTACGCTACCATACGCTGCATGCCAATACCTGGATCAAGCAACTGGGAAGTGCCACTGAAGAAAGTATCAGCCGTTTACAGCATTCTTTGGATACCGCCCTGCCACATGCACTGGGTATGTTTGAAGAATCACTGTATGAGCAGGATTTGATCCATGATAGCATCTTTGCAGGTGAAAAAATCCTGATGGAGCGGTGGAAGCAACAGGTAGAAATAATCCTTTCGAAAACACAACTTCAACTCCCTGACTGGGATACCTTGACTGCAGTGAATGGTGGCCGAAAAGGTCAACACAGTGAACACCTTCAGCCGTTGTTGGATGAGATGAGTGAAGTTTTCCGTATCGATCCAACGGCAGAATGGTAAACCAGAACTTGTAAAGCGCTGTTCAATAAGCATGCATAATTCAATCACAAAGGAGGAAGTGCTCACCTGGCTGGAGGAAGTGAAAGATCCGGAAATTCCGGTTTTATCACTGGTGGACCTGGGGGTAATCACCGCTGTGGACATCAGGCCGGAGGGAGTAACCATAACTATGACACCTACCTTTGTGGGGTGCCCCGCCATGGATATGATGAAGTCCGATGTTCTGGAAGTATTGCACAAGCACGGTATTACCCATGCAGAAGTACAGGTTTCGTTTCGTGAGCCCTGGACTTCTGATAAAATATCTACCCGCGGCAGAGAAGCCCTTAAATCATTCGGTCTGGCACCTCCCCCATCCGGTAAAAACCTGTTTACCGATATCGATGTACTGGAACACGCCACCTGTCCCCGGTGCAACGGCACAAACACGGAATTGAAGAGCCCCTTTGGGCCAACCTTGTGCCGCTCGATTCATTACTGCCTCGATTGCCGGGAAGCCTTCGAGCAATTTAAGCCGGTTTAAAATCTTCAGCGTCAGAATATTACCTGCCGATATACCGGGTCTTGAAAAAAGTTAACCTAAATTGGCGGAAACCCGTTTGTTAACTACATGTTAATTCAGCCTGTGTACGGTCTTATGAAACCAACTCTTCGTACGCTCTTACTGTGTTCTTCAATCACGGGGCTTTTCTGGATTTCTACCGGATGCCAACCTAAAAAAGCTGACGTATCCGCTTCTTTTACTGAAGCAGATTCCCTGACGGAAATAATACTTAACCTGCAGGACAGCCTGCTGATTACCTGGAACCAGATGATCAGTGATGACAATGCCAAAATCAAGGCCATGCAGTTCTTGTTGCATGAAATTGAAGTGTATCCACTGGGTGCCGCTTTAAGCGCAGGCGGCCATAAATTTGAGCCCGGCAGCAGCTTTTATGTGCCCACCGATCAGGATAACTATATTATGGTGCGTTCGGTTTTTGAGAAAGAAATTACGTATACC
>JALOMI010000189.1 GCA_025455465.1 Cyclobacteriaceae bacterium
CTTTGCCAAAAACCTGATGGTAAGGCACCGGGGTGAACAAATGTGCATACCGGTCCGGATTTTTCGCGTCTATCACATTCCGAAGGTCAACAAGGTCTGCAGCCGGTGCCTTTTCATACGACAGAGTTTCTCGAACCTTTATGCCAAGCTTCAGCCACTTAAGACAGATTGTCAGCAATTCAAGATTAAGATCATAGAGAAAATGAGGTTTACGATATAAAACTGCAAATAATTCATCGGCATAATGCTCATAAAAAGGCGCCTTCCGATACGCTGACTCAATGGCGCGGATGTGATTATTCAACCATTTCTGCGAGTAATCAATCACCACCTCATGAATCATGGGTTTTCCGTGGCGCGCCTTTACCGGAATTACCAGCCGTTCAGGCCCCTGGGTTGTATTGATAACATACCGGTTGCGGAAAGTCTGCTTGATAAAATGTTCCTGCCTTTCTAAGACAACCGTATCACAAGCAGACAGGCAGGAAAAGTAAGCTATGGAAGGCAGACAGTGCAGTTCAATCAGGCAGGTCATGTAGTTGCAAATTTATCGCTGTCCTGCTGTTGATGCGCCCCACGCAAAAAATAAATAACCCATCAGATTGTCATTGCAGACCGGATAGGTATGACCGCCTTAGAAGTCAACTACACCCAACCCCTTTCTTACCACCACCAGTTCGTCACTCGTACAGTCAACAACGGTAGAGGGAATATTACCTCCGGCACCACCGTCAATGACCAGATCTACCTGGTGTTTAAAATCTTCGTAAATCTCTTCCGGGTCAGTGGTGTATTCTTTGATGTGGTCGTCATCTTTAATAGAGGAGGTGATCAGCGGATTACCCAATTGCTCTACAATCATCCGGGGTATATGATGATCCGGTATCCTTATGCCCACGGTTTTCTTATTGACATCTAATATTTTGGGAACTTTACTGCTGGACTCAAAGATGAATGTGTACGGGCCGGGTAACGTCTTTTTAAGCAGCTTGAACATCGGGGTATCAATACGCTTAACATAGACCGAAATGTGGCTGAGGTCATGGCATATAAACGACAGGTCCATTTTCTGGGGCTTTACGTTCATGATGCGGCACAGGCGTTCCACGGCTTTACGGTTCATCAGGTCACAACCAATGCCATAGATCGTATCAGTGGGATAAACAATGATTCCTCCCTGGCGCAGCATGTTGACCACGTAATCAATTTTCCGTGGCTCCGGGTTCAGCGGATGAATGGTAAGCAACTCGGCAGTCATCGTTCAATTTTTGATCAAGATACATAATCCTTATCGGGGTGAAAGTGGTTATTTCCGGGCTGACTAAATTCATTTTGTATCTTTGAAGCTTATGAAATACGCCAAAAGTCCGGTACGGTTATTCATCTTCATTGTTGCCTCCGTGCTGCTGATTACATTCACATTTTATGCCTACCAGATTTGCTACACGCCCAACATCCTGGTAGGAAAGGAGGACCGGTATATTCTTATTCCGGCTGATGCCGATTTTGAAACCGTACAGAAAATTCTTCATGAAGGGGAATATGTTCAGGATCTGATCTCCTTCAGTTTTCTTTCCCGGCTGATGGATTACGACAAGGCCGTAAAGTCCGGGCGCTACCTGCTGCGCGCCAATATGAACAACCTGCAAGCTATCCGGTTCTTGCGCTCCGGTGAACAGGCCCCGGTTCGCATCACGTTTAATAATGTGCGACTTATCGCTGAACTGCCGAAAAAAATTACCCAGAATACCGCTGTAAGTCCGGAGGCCTTCGAAGCAGCCCTGACTAACTTTCTCATGCACAACACTTACGGATTCAATCAATACAACCTTATATGCATGTTTATTCCTAACACGTATGAGGTATATTATACCATCTCAGCGGAGCAATTGCTGCAGCGCATGTATGAGGAGTACAACCGTTTCTGGAATGAAGAAAGAAAAAATAAAGCGAAAGAAATCGGCCTTTCTCCGATTGAAGTTTCTATCCTCGCATCGATTGTGCAGGCCGAGTCTGTCAAGCGCGATGAATCACCGATCATTGCCGGACTTTACCTGAACCGTCTGCGTCAAGGCATACCACTTCAGGCTGACCCGACCCTGGTCTATGCTGTTGGCGATTTCACCCTGAAACGGGTATTGAATGAACATAAAGAAGTTGAGTCGCCTTACAACACATACAAATACAAAGGCTTACCACCAGGACCTATTAATATGCCCGAGATTTATACCATTGATGCCGTGCTGAATTACCTACCGAGCAATTACCTGTACATGTGTGCGCGGGAAGATTTTTCCGGCTACCATAACTTCACAGCCTCGTACAGCGAACACCTGCAGAATGCCAGCCGCTACCAGCAGGCACTTACCCGGGAACAACGCATCGGCCGGGCCACAAAAAACGCCAAATAATGTATCAGGCAGAAACTTCCGTCCGTGTGCGCTATGGTGAAACCGACCAGATGGGTTATGTGTACTACGGGTATTATGCCATGTACTATGAAGTGGCCCGCGTGGAAGCCTTGCGCAGGCTGGGTTTAACCTACAAGGAAATCGAAGGCATGGGCATCATCATGCCGGTGCTTGAAAATCATTCCCGCTTTCTGCTGCCCGGCAAGTACGATGAACTGTTGCGCATCGTAACCACCATCCGCGAAAAGCCCGGTGTTCGCATCACCTTTCATTACGACATACATAATGAAGAGAATACCTTAATTCATCAAGGCAAAACCGTACTTGCTTTTGTGGACCAGCGCACCGGCAGACCCTGCCGACCACCGGAGGCGATGATGCGTGTACTGGAACCGTTTTTTTCATGAAGTACAAATACAAAAAATATTTTCTTCAGTTCACACAGGCACAATTACTGCTGAGCTGGATGAAACGGATACGTTTCAAACGTTTCGACAATGTCTCCTTGTACGCGATTGTCAAAACCCTGATCATCAATGTGCAGAAAGATGAGATTCTTGACCGCGCCAACGGGGTGGCCTTCAATTTCATCATGGCTATTTTTCCGGCCATCATCTTTTTGTTCACACTTATTCCCTATGTATCCACGGTAATCCCTTCCATCAACACCACCAGCATTATGGAGTTTCTGGGCGAACAGCTTCCCCCAAGCATGTTTGATGTTATCGAGTCTACGGTAATTGACATCATCAGTATTCAACGCGGTGGCTTGCTCTCGCTGGGTTTCATTTTCTCATTCTATTTGGCCACCAATGGCATGATGGCCCTGATGCGCGCCTTCAACGCCTGTTATAAAACCATAGAAAACCGCGGTGCTTTCAAAACAAGACTCATTGCCACCGCACTGACTTTTAACCTTGCCCTGGCGCTGATGCTGGCCATTGTGCTGCTGATCGTGGGCCAATTGATGCTGGATTACATCACCGCTAACCTGAGTGCCTTCCCCTGGTTTAATGCCGACCAGTTTACCGTGAATACGCTGTTTGTCATCCGGTTTGTTGTGATCTACATTGTTTTTTACCTGGTGATCTCCAGCATCTATTATTTCGGTCCGGCCATTCATTACAACTGGCGGTTCTTTTCCATAGGATCATCCGTGGCCACTATTCTTAGCCTTGGAATTTCTTATGCCTTCTCCTTTTACATCACCAATTTTGGCACGTACAATAAACTCTACGGTTCTATCGGAGTACTGATTGCACTCATGTTCTGGATACAACTGATCACCATCATGCTGATGGCCGGGTACGAACTCAATGCGAGCATCCACGACAGCCGTAGAAAAGAATCCATCCGCAAGGCCAAACGGATCATCCGCTCGATGGAGATGGAACGCGGATGATCCAACGAGTAATGTCAACTATTCTTTATCACACAGACACGTATTAAAAACGAGAGCCCTTCAGTGGGAAGGGCTCTCAAACTTGACAGTCAGTAATCGGTTAAACGATAACCTTTTCTTCATTCGCGATGAGGATGGCATCGAGGTCTTCACCGGGGCGCGCAATGATTTTTTCACTTTCCGGATCCCATTCGATTCTGCGGCCGATCTTATATGACAAGCCGGCCATATGTGCGGAGATGGCTTCTTCAAATCCTTCCTGAATACCACAGCTGGGTTTACCGCCATTGCGAATACAGCTTAACCACTCGCGCATGTGCAGAAAAGTCGGATCAACACGCTTACCATCACGATAGGTCCACAACAATCCTTTGTTCGCAAAATATTTTGCTGTGGCTGATGTTACTGCATCCGTGGCATTGGCGCTCGGATTATACTGATAGATCGGTGTGTAAGGATCGATGCGTCCTTCTTTGATCATGTCGGCAAAACGGGTGCTGCGCGCATCAGCATAAATGGAGACGGTATTGCCCAGTTCCATGGTGCCATCATGCCCCATCAGGTAGGTAGGACGGTCAAACTGGTTGCCCAGTGTGGCGCTGTACACAAAAGTCATCCCCTTTTCTTTGCCGGCAGGCTGGCTGGAACCCGTTGAGAAATCAGGGTACTCCATGTTTACCTGCAATACATCCGGCACATTTCGTCCATCGCGGTGGGTGTAGATACCACCGGAGGCCATTACGGAACGGGGTATACCCATCTTCAGGATGCAGTTCAGGCGGTCGTAGTCGTGTGTCAGCAAATCACCGGACAGACCCGATCCGTATGCCCACCACTTTCTCCACCGGAAGAAATGTTCCTTATTAAAGGGCACCTTCGGTGCAGAGCCGAGGAACTGATCCCAATCGATGGTCTGCGGGGAGGCGGTTTCATGGATATCGTATTGCCAGGCGCCATTGTCATCGTTACGGTTGGTATTGGTGGTTACCAGCGACACGTGACCAAGAATTTGCTTGGCAATAATATCCTGTGCCGTAAGAAAGCTCTGAGTCTGGCGGTGCTGGTGCCCTACCTGAAGCACTTTTCCCGTTTGCAGCACAGCATCGCGTAAAGCATATGTTTCCGAGATGTTGTGTGTCATCGGCTTCTCAATGTATACGTGTACACCGGCATTGAGTGCATCGATGGCCATGGGGGCGTGCCAGTGGTCGGGTGTAGCGATTATAACAGCATCAACAGTGCCGCTATTAACCAGTTCCTTATGCGTAGCAAATCGCTTTACCTGGTTATCTGCTGATGAGAATGATTTCAATACACGTTCGGCATTGTAATCGAACACATCGCACACGGCAGTGATTTTGATATTAAGGTTTTCCTGTTCCTTGAATTCCTTGTAACGGGTATCGTTCGGATTTTTTGCTGCGGCCTCTTTCATGGCCTCTTCCCATTCATTGGTAGCATAGCCTATGGCACGGCAAAGCTGTTCCCCGCGGATACCAAATCCAATGATACCTATTCGAATAGGAGCGCCATCCATCGGACCCGTTGGTGGCGGTGGCGCTGCCTTGATATTGAGTTTTTCCAGTAAATATTTTTTCTCGTGCTTGGCATCTACGGTGGTTTTTGCACCGGCAAACCAAACAGTGCCCACGATGGGCAAACCGGCAAGGCTTTTCAGCAGATCGCGCCTGCTCAGGTTAAAAAGGCTATCTTCTTTACTCATGATAATTCTTGGTTAGGGTTGGTGATTAACTGGCTATGGTTTCAGCTTTCTTCTTCGAGAACAGATTCTCCAGACTCAGGGCTGTATAGACCGGAAACTGGTACAATACGGCAAGTGCACCGATTTCAATCAGGTTCTTGTTGACAATCCAGTAACTGCCTTCAACCGGACCTTGTTCCATTCCACCGAAAGGCGGATGGGCCAGGTAATACAGGCCAAGCAGCAACATTCCGCCAACGGCTGCCCAGCGGATTTTAAGGCCCAGCAATAAGCCCAGACCCACAGCTATAAGCCCAACAATATTTAATGTATCCACAATACCTACCATCGAGTCGCTTGCTAACCACCCGAAGAATGGTTTAAGAAAAGAAGCGCTCAGCAGGTACCCTTTGGACGTCCATGACGGATTGTACACTTTTATTATGCCTTCATAAAGAAAGTGCCACCCGATGAAAAGGCGCAGTAACACCAAACTGGTGTTTTGCCCCGAAGAATAAAGATTGGTTTTCATGTAGGATTGTTTAAATCGATCGTGATGTTACATGTGGTTTGGTTTGAAAAAAATGACAAATGTCACTCCCTAAGCTAAAGAATCTCCGGTTTTTTTGCACGGCAAATCAGGACGTTATTCGGAAAATATTACCGGGATACAACCCTTCAAAGCACCCGGGCTTTCTGTACGAAAATCAAAAAGACCTGCTTTTCGGCTATGCCCTGAACCGCACCTGGGAAAATTTGGAATTCAGGCTTATTTAAACCGTAAAACAGATAATCCCGCTTTCACGGGATTACTATCTGTTGCAGAGGAGGAAGGATTACGAGACATCATTCCGTGGCCGGGGGGCTGTCATTCAAAAAAATAGCTAAGGTCCGCTATCGCTCATTTTTTGCTTTGGCTATGCCCCCGTAAAAAACTACAATTTGACTCGGTACTGGCTACAAAAAAAGACCCCGATTTTATCGGGGTCTTTGTTTTTTATTGCAGAGGAGGAGGGTGTTTTTTCACTTTAACAACCGCCTCACTATCAATTTTTTACTTGCTTTTCTAAATCTTGGC
>JALOMI010000025.1 GCA_025455465.1 Cyclobacteriaceae bacterium
GACTCGCTGACAGAACCTACTGTATTGCCCGGTAAGATGCCCAACTTGTTGGTTAATGGTGCCTCGGGAATAGCCGTTGGTATGGCCACCAACATGGCCCCACACAACCTAAGGGAAGTTGTCGATGGCATTATCGCCTATATCGACAATAATGAAATTCCTGTTGAAGACCTGATGAAGTACATCGTTGCCCCGGATTTCCCCACGGGTGGTATCATCTACGGAATCAGCGGTGTACGCGAAGCCTATAAAACCGGACGCGGCAGGGTAGTGGTGCGGGCCAAAGCCGAGATCGTCACCACCAGCACCGGCAGGGAACAGATTATTGTTACGGAGATTCCTTACCAGGTGAACAAGGCGCTGATGATAGAAAAGACTGCTGCGCTGATCAACGAAAAGAAAATTGAAGGAATATCCGATATCCGGGATGAATCCGACCGGGATGGTTACCGCATTGTCTATGACCTGAAGAAGGATGCAATTGCTAATGTGGTATTGAATAACTTGTTCAAATACACACAGTTACAGTCAACTTTCGGCATCAATAATGTAGCCCTGGTTAAAGGCCGTCCTCAGACGCTGAACCTCAAAGACCTGGTTCGTCACTTTGTGGATCATCGCCACGAAGTCATTGTACGGAGAACTAAATATGAATTATCCGAAGCGGAAAAGCGTGCCCATATTCTGGAAGGATACCTGATTGCGCTGGATAATCTGGATGAAGTAATCGCCCTTATCCGGGCCTCCCGTGATCCGGATACGGCAAAGAATGACCTGATGAGCCGTTTTGGGCTGTCGGAAATCCAGTCTAAAGCTATTCTCGAAATGCGCCTGCAGCGCCTCACTGGCCTGGAGCGTGAAAAGATTCAGCAGGAGTATAAAGAGGTTAAGGAATTAATCGACCGTCTGAATGAAATCCTCGCGAATGAACCTATCCGTATGCAATTGATCAAAGATGAATTGCTGGAGTTAAAGGATCGTTACGGTGATAACCGCAGAACAGAAATAATACCTACAGAAGAGGATATTACGCTTGAAGATATGATTCCTAATGAGGAGATGGTCATAACGATCTCCAGTCAGGGATATATTAAGCGAACCTTATTATCGGAATACCGCACCCAGGGGCGCGGGGGTACCGGATCGCGCGGAGCGGCCATCAAGGAAGACGACTTTACGGAGCACCTGTTTATAGCCCATGCGCACAATTACCTGTTGATTTTTACGGAATTCGGTAAAGTCTACTGGAAAAAGGCGTATGAAATTCCGGAAGGTAACAAGGCATCCAAAGGCCGGGCTATTCAAAATCTCATCAACATCGAACCCGGTGATTCAGTGAAGGCGGTGATCAATGTAAAGAGCCTGGAAGATGAGGAATATATCAATAACAATTTCGTTATCCTCTGTACTCAGCAGGGAACCATCAAGAAGACCTCGCTGGAAGCCTATTCAAGGCCCCGGCAGGGAGGTATCAACGCCATCACAATTCACGATGGTGATAAGCTGTTAACAGCCTCATTAACAAATGGTAACAACCATATTATTATAGCTAAATCGGAAGGCAAAGCGGTTCATTTCCATGAGCAGGATGTACGCCCGATGGGACGTACCGCTGCGGGAGTGAAAGGGGTAACACTGGATTCATCCACGGATCGTGTGATCGGCATGGTGTGCATTACCCGTGAAGATGCTAATTTACTGGTCGTTTCCGAGAACGGGTACGGAAAGCGATCGTCTACCGAAGATTACCGGGTTACCAAGCGTGGTGGTAAAGGTGTGAAGACCATCAACATCACCGAAAAAACTGGCAAGCTTGTTGCGATCAAGGAAGTGGTTGATCAGGACGAACTGATGATTATTAACCGCTCCGGCATTACGATCCGCATCAAAGTTGATGAATTGCGGGTGATGGGCCGCGCAACCCAGGGTGTACGTTTGATTAAACTTAATGATGACGACCGCATCTCTTCTGTTGAAAAGATTCAGTCCATGAATGTTGATGAAAATGAGTCAACCAGTGAAAACGAACAAACCAGTTAACAACAATAATTAATAACCTAAACGAAAAATGAAACGAGCAATTATCCTCCTACTCTTCGCTTTTCCGCTGGTGTTGGTGGCTCAAAAGCCGATCAAGCCCAATTTGAATAAAGCGTTGAATTCCTGGAAGCAAGGCAAACTGTCAGAAGCCAAAGAAATGATCGATGTGTGTGTTGTCGATCCAAAAATTTCCCTGGATCCCAAAGCGTGGTATTACCGCGGATTGATTTATGCCTCCATTGATACCACTTCCAATGCCGCTTTCAACAGTCTTGCTCCGAATGCTTTTGAGACAGCCATGGAAGCATTCGCCAAGTGCGATGAGCTGAACAAGGGCTCGAAGAACGAAATGTTCTATACCGATGACACCGGGTTTCCTGTACTTCGGTCAAATTCCATGGCGGTGCTGGGCAGCTTTTACATGAACTCAGGAGCCGTGGCTTTTCAAGATGATGCTGCTGAAAAGGCATTGAAGCAGTTTGAAAAAACGATGAAGGTGATACCTAACGATACTACTGCATTTTTTTATGGTGGTTATGTGGCACAAACCATGGAAGAGTATGACAAAGCCATTACTTACCTGAATAAGTATAACGAATTAGGCGGTAAATCAGCCGACTCTTACTCGTTGCTACTGAACATCTATGCCGGCCCCAAAAAGGATAAAAACAAGGCACTTGAATTGGTGCGTGAGGCCCGCAAGAAATATCCGAACAATGCAGACTTTCCGCTGGTGGAGATTGGATACCTGATTGATATGGATAAGACGGCCGAGGCAAAGGGAGGCCTGGAAAGTGCCGTTAAAAATGATCCGGGTAACAAGACATTGCACTTCTACCTTGGCTATGTAAACTCCAAGCTGGAGAATTGGGACGATGCCAAGAAAAACTTTGATGCGGCTTTGAAAATTGACCCGATGTATTTCGATGCTCAGTATTACCTCGCTCAAGTTTATCTGATTGATGCGAATAAGATCAAGACGCAAATGGATAACCTGGGCATCACAGATGCTGACAAGAAAAGGAAAATTGAGTTAGACAAACAGCTTGTTGACAAATACAAAATTGCATTACCATACTGGGAGAAAGCTGAAAAGCTCAATCCTTCAGATACTGATGTGCTGGATAAGTTAAGCGTAATCTACTACTACCTTGGTGATGAGAAGAATGAGAAGCGAGTGAATCAGCGCCTCAAGGAGCTGGGTATTGATTACTAATTCGGCTATTATCTGCCGCTTTTGTAAAAAGCCGGGTTGAATTCAGTTCAATCCGGCTTTTTTTATAATTTCCATCGGTAAAGTCGGCAACATGCATAACTCTAAATCATGGTTGCGGTTGATGGTTCTGTCAACCGTATTTTCATCAACAGCTTTTGCACAATCACTGCATTATGAACCGGTCAGCTTTTCGCGGGTACTCATCACAGACACCTTCTGGAAAGCACGTCTCGACAAAATAGCTACGGCAACCATACCGGCATGTGTAGAGCAGACAGAAATCAAAACCCCACGCATCCGGAATTTTGAAGTGGCTGCCGGTTTACGGGAAGGTAAATTTGAAGGTATTTTTTATGATGACTCCGATGTTTTCAAGGCGCTTGAAGCCATGGCGTATTCGCTGAAGAATAATCCAGATCCTGTCCTTGAGAAAAAGGCTGATGAATGGATTGATAAGATTGCCGCAGCACAGTTACCGGATGGTTATATCAATACATATTATACGCTGACCGGATTGGATAAGCGCTGGACCGATATGAGCATGCACGAAGATTATAATGGCGGGCATCTTATCGAGGCCGCAGTGGCATACTATCAAACCACCGGAAAGCGAAAACTACTTGATGTAGCCATTCGCTTTGCCGATCACTTTGATTCGTTATTCGGACCGGGCAAGCGTAACTGGGTAACCGGGCATCAGGAACTGGAACTGGCCCTTGTAAAACTTTACAAAGTAACCGGTGAGAAACGCTACCTGAACCTGGCAGACTGGCTGCTGAGTCAACGCGGACTAAAACTGGCCAAAGGGTATACCTGGACCGACTGGCGCGATACAGCTTATGCCCAGGATGTGCTGCCGGTGAAGAAGCAACGGGAGATAACCGGTCATGCTGTACGAGCCATGTATCTCTATACGGGTGCAGCAGATGTTGCCGCACTTACCGCTGATGCGGAATATATGGAGGCCATGAAAGCCGTCTGGGAAGATGTGGTATACCGAAACTTCTACATCACTGGTGGTATCGGCTCTTCCGGCAGAAACGAGGGCTTCTCGGTTGATTATGATCTCCCGAATTTGCAGGCGTATTGCGAGACGTGTGCCTCCGTAGGCATGGTCTTCTGGAATCAGCGGATGAATATGCTCACCGGGCAAAGCCTTTATATGGATGTGCTTGAACGAAGTTTATACAATGGTGCCCAATCCGGATTATCATTAAGTGGTGATCGTTTCTTTTACGGAAACCCGTTGGCTTCTTTCGGTACCCACAACCGCAGGGAATGGTTTGGAACGGCATGCTGTCCGGCAAACATTGCCCGGCTAACGGCATCAGTAGGGGATTACATCTATGGCGTATCCGATGGCGGACTCTGGGTAAACCTCTTTATCGGCAGCGCCACATCCGTTACGATGAATAAAAAAGCTGTGGGCATTGCCATGGAAACGAATTATCCTTCGGATGGAAAAATTACAATCAACGTTAATCCATCGTCACGCAACCGGTTTGCCTTACGGGTGCGCATCCCGGGCTGGGCGGAAGGCAAAGCCGTTCCGGGTGATCTGTACCGCTTTAAAAATTTACCGGAAGGAAAAGTTGTCATTTCAGTGAACGGAAAACCTGAATCGGTTACGATGGAAGATGGTTATGCCGTAATCCTGCGCGATTGGAAAAAAGGAGACATCGCAGCGATTCAGCTACCCATGGAAGTCATGGAGGTACAGGCAGATGAAAAAGTTAAACAAAATGCCGGTCGGGTAGCTTTGCAACGCGGTCCGTTGGTGTATTGTGTGGAAGGTGCTGACAACGACTTCCGGGCATGGAATTTTGTGGTTCCTGAAAACACACAGTTTAAAACCTCGTATCGTCCGGATTTACTGGGAGGGGTTACCACCATTACCTTTGAAGCGCCAGTGTTGGAAACCGATGCTTCCGGTCAGTCAGTCCAGACGGCCATTAAAACTTTAACAGCCATTCCTTATTTTCTGTGGAACAACCGCGGACCGAATGAAATGCAGGTATGGCTGCCCCGGAAAATCAATGCGCTCCGGATTAACCCCGATTAAAACAGGCATCATGTACACCATTAAAAGGAAAGTGATCGCAGGTCTTTTTCTCCTGTTGGGATTAACGGCCTGTCAGAAAAAGTCAACATCGTTTAAACCCATTGAAACAGAATCGTACGGCATGATTGAATCAACCGAAATCAAACAATTCACTATTCAGAATCCGTCCGGCATGGTCGTGAAGGTCATCGACTATGGAGGTACCATCACCGACATCATCGTGCCTGACAGAAAAGGAGCTTTCGGAAATGTGGTGCTGGGATTTAATTCACTGGAAGGATACCTGCGATCAGACAATCCCTATATGGGGGCTACCATCGGCCGCTACGCCAACCGCATTGCCAAAGGTGCGTTTCAGTTGGACGGAAAGGAGTACCAGGTTACAAAAAACAACAACGGTCATTGCCTTCATGGCGGCAACAAGGGTTTTGATCAAGTCTACTGGCAGATTAAAATCCTGTCCGACAGTTCTCTGCTGATGACGTATCGCAGTGTAGACGGGGAAGAAGGATTTCCGGGGAATGTGGATGTGCAGGTAATCATGACGGTGGGCAGTGACAATACAGTGCGTCTGGATTATGAAGCGGTATCCGATCAGCCAACACCCGTTAACATGACCAATCATTCTTACTTCAATCTTTCAGCAGGTAAGCAAGAAACGATTCTTGATCACGAACTGATAATACATGGTGACCAGTACACACCCTCCAACGAAGACCTGATTCCGACAGGAGAGATTCGAACAGTAAAAGGTACTGCTTTTGATTTTACACGGAGCAAAGTAATCGGCAAGGAAATATCGGATGTGCCGGGGGGGTATGATCACAACTTTGTACTCAATGATGCTGATGACAAATTGATACTCGCTGCTGAATTATTCGATCCTGCCAGTGGAAGAAAACTCGGGTTGTTTACCACTGAACCTGGCCTGCAGTTTTATTCTGGTAACTTCCTTGATGGTTCCATAACCGGTAACAACGGTCGCAACTACATCCGGCATGGCGGCCTTTGCCTTGAACCCCAGCATTTTCCGGATTCACCGAATCAGTCCTCATTTCCAAATACGATTCTTCGTCCGGGACAGGTTTACCGACAGACGAGCGTGTTTAAATTTTCAGTACAGTAATGCCGCGGTTGAGCATCGCACTTGCAGTTTTAGTGAGCGCTTGCGCATGGGCACAACCCGTTGTTTCCATCCGGCTTGAGCAGGGCAGAATATCTGAAGTCAAAACGTCAGCGAATGCATGGCAACTAGCAAGGCCTTTGCTGGAGTTTGAACTTAACGGTAAGCCCTATTCAACAACAGACAAACTTCCGATCCAACTGGATTTTACCTCGGTAGAATATAGTGATCGTGGGAGCATGCTGAAAGTTACCTTTCGCAATCCATCTTCTAGGGATACGTTCATGCTGTCGAATGTACTACCGCTCGGGCGCGTGGATACCGAGGCGTACATCACCGGCCTGGGCAACCACTGGCTCTCCCGCACGCATCTTTTTCTCCCGGAAAAATCTCCGGTCAATATTATCGTTCCGGATAATGCATGGAATCTCGGATACTCCGCCATCGTTTTGGATCATCAGCACCGCCTGTTCGGATTAGCCAGGCGAGATCCGGATTCCTTCGTTAAGGCCACGCGAAAGCGTTTCGAAACTATCTTATTGCCCGGAGGTTCGGTTGCCTATTGGCTATACTTCGATCGGTATGAGGGAGACTGGAGAGCAGGGTTGAAAGTAGTCTTTCAGCAGCGTTACTTGTATGACCTCACCACGTTTGATGATAAACTCTTTCAACGCCCGGATCTTCAATGGATTAAGAAGGCTTATGTGATGCACCTGATGATGGCCTGGGATAAGGACTATTACGATTTCAAAACAGGTAAATTCAATTGGAGTGCTTTTCAACATAAAGGAAAACAACTGTATGGCGGTGATGATGTTATCTGCCTCTGGCCAACCTGGCCGACACTCGGCCTTGATCAGCGCAACCAGTTTGATATGTACCGTGACTTACCCGGTGGTTTGCTGCGCCTGCGTCAACTGGCCGACTCCTTGCGGATGAACGGCACGAAATTCTTTATCGCTTACAATCCCTGGGATGAGAGTACCCGGTCGGAAGGACATCTTGCCGGCCTGGTTGAACTGATCCGTGAAACTTCTGCGGACGGTTTAGTGCTGGATACAAAAGGGGAGAGCAGCCGTGAACTGCAGGAAGCAGCCGATGCCGTTAAGCCCGGTGTCATCATGTACAGCGAAGGCATGGCGGTGCCGAAAGATATGCCCGGCATTATAAGCGGACGCGTACACAATGCGTTGTATTACCCGCCCATGCTCAACCTGAACAAATTCATCCGCCCGGACTTCGCGATCTTTCGGGTAGCCGAGGTGTTTAAGGAGCCGATCAGGAGGGAATATGCTGTGGCCTTTTTCAACGGATACGGCACGGAAATCAATCAGTTTGCACCCGGTCACCCGGAGTGGGAGGAAGAGCAATACAGGTTCCTCGGAAGAACCACGCGCATCTTACGGGAAAACCATACGAATTTTATATCACCTGAATGGCAGCCGCTGTTACCAACCACCCGCGACAGCATCTGGGTTAATACCTGGCCGATTCAGGAAAAAACCATCTACACCATCTACAGCCTGAAATCCGAAGGGTACCACGGACCATTATTCACGGTGCAGGCGGATGACAATTTTCATCTCGTTGATATATGGAATCATGAACAACTGTCACCATCCGTTGACGGTAACCAATGGATGGTGCCGGTGCGGATTGACGGATTTCATTCTGCTGACCTGGGAACCAATAATGAAGGAGCCGTGAGTTGTGTGGCCCGGTTACGTAAACAAATCACAGCAGATATTCTACAAAACCGTTTGCAGATCAATTGTTCGGCAGGTACGGAGATCAGGATTTGGACAGGAATTCCATCGTATGATAAAAATTATCACAGTTTACGCACCGGCCAGCATGATCTATTTCTGCCGGATATCATTGGACGTTACGAAGGAAAAATTGTTGTCCAGGCCTTCGATAGCGATGAACTGATCGATGAGGTTGTGCTGACGATTAAACCGGGAACTCCGCGCCTCATCAGCCGCACAGAAAAAACAAAGCCTGCATCCAAAGTTCCTGATGGTATGCTTAAAATCCCGGCTGGAAAATTTTCTGTGAAGTTTACTCAAGGGGATGAATTTATTCCTTATCCGAAAGAACTGGAAGGGAAGAAACTGGACATGCCCTCGTTCTGGATGGACAAGCATCCGGTAACAAACGCCCGGTTTGAACAGTTCTTGCAAGCCACCAATTACCTTCCGAAAGACACCGCTAATTTTCTTAAACACTGGCGAAACGGTAAACCTCTTCCCGGTGAGGAACAGTTTCCGGTAATCTATGTGTCGTACGAAGATGCCCTGGCATTTGCTGCGTGGGCAGGCAAGCGTTTACCGACTGAAGTTGAATGGCAATATGCGGCACAAACCGAAATGCTGAATGAATGGCCGTGGAAGCAGGTTAAACCCGTGACACGAAAGGAACAGTATGTAACGGAAACACTTACGGTGAAAGCCATAGAAGGTATTAACCCCGCTGTTGCCAACCTTGGTGATGGTAATCTCTATCCGGTTGGCAAGTATAAAAAGGGATCCAATCCAAACGGACTAACAGACCTCAGTGGTTGTGTCTGGCAACTGACGAATGATGTTTACGAAAGCGGCAGCTATCGTTATATCATCATGAAGGGAGGCAGCTATTTCAAACCTTCTTCCAGCTGGTGGTATGTGCAGGGCGGCCCGCGCGAACTGCATTACCGCCAGGCTTTGCTTCGGGTTTCTCCGGGTTTTGAACGAAACGCGACCGTAGGATTTCGTTGCGTGATGGATCAGTAAGAGGAGTCCGAATATGATGTAAATCATAGTTCAAAACGGATTAGTCTCCTACCTTTTCGGGTAAAGCCTGATCCTATGAAACCTGTGCACTCCTGGCTCACTCGCCATTCATTTACGTTACTGCGTATCAGCATCGGCATCATCTACCTTTGGTTTGGGGCGCTGAAGTATTTTCCTAACCTGAGTCCGGCTGATCAGCTGGCGAAGGACACCATCAACCTGCTAACGCTTGGGTTGATACCGCCTTCCTTATCCATCATCTTACTGGCGATTTGGGAAACTGCCCTTGGCCTGGTTTTGATACTCGGCATCTGGCAACGACTGGCATTTTATGTACTGATGGTGCACATGTTCTGCACCTTTATCCCCCTCTTTTTCTTTGCGGATATCTCCTTTACAAACCTTCCGTATGCGTTCACCCTGGTGGGGCAGTACATTATGAAAAACCTGATCATTATCTGTGCTGCTTTAGTATTGTACACCCGGGCCGATGCTCGGATGAGCGTGACCAAATAAAAGAATTCAGGAATTACAGGATTTATCTGTCGCTCCGTAATAGTCATGTGAATTGCAAGCGATTGAACTCATCGCCAGACCGAGATTTATAATTTTTTCTGACAGGAATCAGCTTTTTTTTATAACAACCGTCACGGCCAGAGATGATATCATTCATCTGAATAACAGGCCTTTATTAACCGGAATCAATGGAATACAGGCAACGCGTTAAGAAATTTACCGTCATTATTACTGTACAAACTATTGCGGTATGAAAAAGTTATTGATGGTCAGTTTGGCGGTTTTCCTTCTTACAGAAGCAACCGCACAGCGTTATCCAAAGGAAGGTGCACAGGAAAATGAAACCCTGTTCCGGAATCCATCTCATGTGGGTTGGTATGTAGGTCCCGAATTTGGCTATACCCGGTTTACGAATCAGGATGTTTTCCTTAGCGGATTAAGTGGTGGTGTAATTTTCAACCATAATTTCAGCCTGGGTTTAGGCGGATTCGGAATAATGAATACCGGAAACCTGAAGTATAGCGACATCTCCGATACGGAGGATCTGTATTTGTACGGAGGATGGGGTGGATTGAAACTCGAATACCGTATTGAACCCCAGCGGGCCGTGCATTTAAGTTTTCCATTGTTGATTGGTGGTGGCGGATTAAGCTACAGCAAATACAACTGGAAGGATTATGATACCGGAATGGAAGATGGGAATTACGCATCCGATAGTTTCTTTGTCGTGGAACCTGGCGTTATGCTGGGCCTCAACCTCATTAAATTCATGCGACTTGATATCGGTATATCCTATCGTTATGCACCGAATGTTGATCTGCCCAAAACCAGCACCGGTATAATCAATACATTCAATGGTGTTGCATCCCTTAAGTTTGGCAAATTCTGAAAATCATAATTGATTCCTGAATGGCATATGAAGATCCTTCGGCCCTGAAGCCGGAGGATCATTTTTTTATCATCACATGCGGCATACTGATTATGCGTTCTGTGTATTAAATTCATCCATTATAATTCCACGCCTATGATCATTCGATTAGTCATTCTATCAATACTTTTTTTGGTAGTGGTGGTATCGTGCAGACAAACCGAGGAATTAACTGTTGAGCAATGGGACACCTATGAAATCAGCCTGATAGCACAGGGAACATTTACCAATCCGTATACCGATGTGGATGTTTGGGCAGAATTCACCAATGATGACGGGCTGATACTCATTCGTCCGGCTTTCTGGGATGGTGGCAATACCTGGAAAATCCGGTTTGCTGTTCCCGATGAATCCGGGCAATGGACATGGAAGTCATTTTGTTCAGTTGCTGACCAAGGACTCTCCGGTAAAAACGGAACATTCAGGTCAATTCCGTATTCCGGCAGTAATCAATTGGTGAAACATGGTCTTCTTCGCATGTCACCCGGCAAACGCAATGTGGTGCATGCTGATGGAACACCCTTCCTGGTGATTGGTGATACTCCCTGGGCCATTCCGTTTCGGGCCACAACGGAACAAGTAAAAGTCTATGCGCAAGACAGGCAGCAAAAGGGATTCAACGCGGCCTTGCTGATGTCTGTTCAACCCGACCGCTATGCCGAAGGCCCTGATAAGCGCGATACAGTGCTTGGCTTTGCACGGGCGTTTGATGACCTTCCTGAGGGTCACCTGAACAAGATCAGGGTTGATTATTTCCAGTATCTTGATCAACTGATGAACATCCTGGTGGATCATGAAATTGTTCCGGTCTTTCAGCCGGTCTTTCATGGTTTCGGTTGGAAAGGAAAGACCGTGCTGGGTTCAACAGCTTTGCCGGAAGAGTATGCCCGCTATTGCCGTTACCTCGTAGCACGCTACGGCAGCAAGCCTGCCCTGTGGCTGGTTGGCGGTGATGGTAACGGATTGGCACCGGGCATAAAACCCGGAGGAGCGGAAATAGAAAAATGGGATGCCTACCAACAACCTACCGGCATTCATTACAGTCCGTGTGATGATTACCTCGCCCCATGGGCCGCTACGGACAGCACACTTTGCCTGCATTATTTCCGTGCCCACCAGGCAGAGCCCTGGCTGGATTTTCAATGGGCACAGACCGGGCATGATGGCAAACACCTTGCGTACAAACTGGAGCGCATGTATAATGAGAAACCAACTAAGGCCGTGCTCAATGGTGAACCTACCTACGAAGGTATGCAGGGAGGAAAAGCAGGCCTCGGCTGGTGGCAGGGACATGAAGCATGGTCAAATCTGATAAATGGCGGAACGATGGGTGTGGTCTACGGTGCCGCCACGTTATGGCAATGGAAGTACACACCGGACGAATCCGGCTGGGAGAACTGGACCGATCAGAACACATCGTGGCGTGAAGCAATTGGGATGGAGGGTAGTACTTATGTTGGGCATGTGCGGAAAGTATTTCAGGGTTTGGATTTTGCCGACATGGAAATGCGCAAAGACCTGACGGAAAACAACCATCCTGTCTTAGTGAAAGAAGGGAAGTTTTATATCACCTATTTACCGAACGGTAGTACAGTTTCCTTTAAATCACTTCCCGGTGATATGATGTACCGCTGGTTTGACCCAGTGAAAGGAGAATTTACAGAGCAACAAGAAGCTGTCGATCAAAGAGTGTTTACTGCGCCTGACCAGCAGTCTTGGGTTCTTGTAATTAATGGTAATTAGTTCAGCATCTCAAGTGTGCGTATTTTGTTGCACTGATCGGTCGGTTTAATCAAAGATTATACTCCGCAGGTCAGATCACTGCTTGCAGGGAAAGGATTTTCAGCGCATATTAACTCCTGCTTAAACCAAACTCTACATGCAACAAACCTACAATTCATCACGCTTATTTATTGCCAGTTGCCTGGCCCTGCTGGTGACTTCACTAACCTTTGCGATCCGCGCAAAAATTGAAGGCGTATTCAGTTCAGATTATGGTCTTACCGGAGAAGAAATTGGTTGGGCTTTCGGGCCGGCCTTCTGGGGATTTACCATCGCCATGTTTGTCGGAGGCCTGGTCATTGATGTGCTGAAAACCAGGACCATCGTGTGGATGGCCTTCTTCTCGCACCTGATTGGCCTGATTCTGCTGCTGACTGCGAAAGACAAAACCATGCTGTTTATTTCCAACGTGTTTATCGGCTTTGGAAATGGCAGTGTGGAAGCAGCCTGCAACCCGCTGGTGGCAACCATTTATCCGAATACAAAAACCAAAATGCTCAACCGGTTTCACGTATGGTTTCCGGGAGGAATCGTCACTGGTGGGGTGCTGGCCTGGTTGCTGATGACACAGATGGGATTAAGCTGGCAGGTACTTACTTCGCTGCTCTTCATACCGTTGGCGCTATATGGTTATCTTTTCTTCGGACAAGTGATTCCGGAAACGGAGCGCGTAGCCACAGGTGTCTCCTTTAAGGATATGTTACGTAATGTAGGGGCACCGTTTACCATCATGGCACTGGTTAGCTTCATGATTCTGGTGGCTTCCGTCCCTTCGGTCACGATCGACTTTAATTCCTCCATTACGTACATCGGACTGGCAGTTATTGTCGGGATAATCATTGTTGAGGCACGTGTGATGAATAAGATCAGCCTGCTGTTCCCGCTGATGCTGTTTGGCATGTTCCTCACGGCATCGACTGAGCTTGGAACCAATCAGTGGATCAATGCGCTGCTGGAAGGTGCCGGAATCGACCCGATGATCATTCTGGTGGTGGTAACCGGCATCATGGCGGTAGGCCGCTATTTTGCCGGTCCGCTGATTCACCGGTTGAATCCGGCCGGAGTATTGCTGGGATCAGCTGTTTTCTCCGTCATCGGCTTGTACCTGCTGAGTATTTCGGAAGGAGCAGGAATGACCATGGCCTCTGCTGTTTTATTCGCGATTGGTATCTGTTACTTCTGGCCCACCATGCTGGGTTTTGTGGCGGAATATATTCCCAAAAGCGGTGCCCTGGGCTTATCCATCATGGGTGGTGCAGGAATGGTGGCAACATCCATGGTTCTGCCGATTATGGGAAGATCCATCGATGAGGCAGGTGCCCAGATGACGCTCCGGTACATGGCTGTATTACCGGTGATACTGGTTGTGATCTTCACTTTCCTGGTCTTGTATATGCGAAACCGGAAAGCGCATTGATTTTTTCAAATCCCCTGTGATATTTTCACAGGGGATTTTTATTTTATCATAGTCTATATGAAACCACAAACAATATTACTGTTGTTTATGCTGTTGCTGCCCTTGATTACCCATGCGCAACGCTATAAAACAGTTGAGCTCAAACCGATCTTCAAACAAGGGTTTACGTATTACTATGATTCTAAAAAGGTGCAAACACCCTATGCGTTACAGGTACCAATTCAGGCATTGAATGATGACGAGGTTAACCGGTATTACCGGAATTTCAACCGTTTAAAGACTGCAGGTGGTTTGGTGCTCATTGTACCTGCTGTATACCTGTTAACAACTACTGAAAATGGATTAATCTCCAATCCCGATGCATTTATCTGGATGATTATTGGGGCCTTTGGTGCCAATATTATCTGTGATGTATTCGCTCACGCCCAACTGAAAAAATCGATTGACCGGTATAATCAGCTTATCGTGGTGCCCAGTTCGCATATGCCCGGGGTATCTATGAAATACCGCTTTTAATATTTCGTTCACAAAATCCGCAGCCGGATTGACGGCCGGGCTTCACCAGTATACAGGTCTGGTAAGTTGGAGCAAAAAGATACTCAACAACCCGTCAGGCATATAACGCTTCCTTCTGTTCAGCAACCCGTTCACTGGTGATATACTCATCATAGGTCATTAATTTATCGATACATCCGTTCGGAGTCAGTTCGATAATGCGGTTGGCCACCGTTTGCGTAAACTCATGATCGTGTGATGTAAAGAGCACACTGCCCGGAAAATCTTTCAGGGCATTGTTGAAGGCGGTGATGGATTCCAGGTCGAGATGATTGGTTGGCTCATCAAGAATGAGCAGGTTGGCACCGGTCAGCATCATGCGCGCAACCATACACCGCACTTTTTCGCCTCCGGAAAGCACATTGCATTTCTTAAATACCTCTTCCCCGGAAAACAACATTTTACCCAGGAAACCCCGGATGTAGATCTCATCCCTGTTTTCTTCTTCAGCATACTGGCGTAACCAGTCAATCAGGTTATCATCCGATTGGAAATAATTTTCATTATTCGAAGGCAGGTACGCAGTGGTGATGGTTTGACCGAATTTAACCGATCCGTGGTCTGGTTTTAATTCACCGATGAGAATTTGAAACAGAGAAGTGATCGCCAGGCTGTCTTTACTGAGGAAGGCAATTTTATCCCCCTTGTTCATGTAAAAATCGAGGTGACTGAAAAGGGGAGTACCGTTCAGGTAATAGCAGAGGTCCACCACATGCAATACCTGGTCACCGGCTGTTCGCTTTTGCTGAAAGATGATTGCCGGGTACCTGCGGGTTGAGGCCTGGATTTCATCGACATTGATTTTCTCCAGCAATTTTCTCCGGCTTGTTGCCTGCCGTGATTTGGATGCATTCGCACTGAATCGGGCAATAAATTCCTGAAGTTCTTTTCGCTTTTCTTCTGCTTTCTTATTGGCTGACGATCGCTGGGCCAGTGCCAGCTGGCTGGATTGATACCAGAACGTATAATTACCGGTATACATACGAATGGCCTGGAAGTCGATGTCTACGATGTGGGTACATACGGTGTCCAGAAAATGCCGGTCGTGGGAAACAACGATCACGGTGTTTTCAAATTCCAGCAGAAAGTCTTCCAGCCAGGTTATCGTAGCGATGTCCAGGTCGTTGGTCGGTTCATCCAGAATCAGAATATCGGGATTGCCGTAAAGGGCCTGGGCTAGGAGCACGCGTACTTTTGCCGGGCCATCCAGTTCTTTCATGAGTTTAAAATGGTCGGCTTCGTTGATGCCCAGTCCGCTTAACAGTGCGGCCGCATCAGATTGAGCATTCCAGCCATTCAACTCGGCAAATTCGGCTTCCAGTTCCGATGCCCGGAAACCGTCTTCTTCTGAAAAATCAGGTTTTGTATAAATGGCATCTTTTTCCTGCATGATATTCCAGAGGCGGGAAAAGCCCATAATGACGGTGTCCAAAACGGTTACGTCATCATATTCATAATGGTTCTGCCGCAATACCGCCATCCGTTTACCCGGCTCCATGCTCACATTGCCGCGCGTAGGGTCAATTTCGTTGGAAAGAATTTTGAGAAAGGTGGATTTGCCGGCCCCGTTGGCGCCAATTACCCCGTAACAGTTTCCCTGTGTAAAACGCAGGCTGACCTCATCAAAAAGAACACGTTTCCCGAATTGGAGGGAGAGTTTGTTTACCGCGAGCATAGATTCCTGAAAAATAAGCCGCAAAGGTAACTAAACTGCGGACAGGAGCGTTACGCCAACAAGAATTACCGCAATAGGTACTGAAAAATCAACAACGGTGTTGCCGGGAAAATCAAAGAATGTTTGCTGCTATGATTTACTGAAAGTAAACCTTCCGGTTGCTCAGGGGATCATGCATGTGCATTTAAGCAATCAAAAATCTGCTTCATCGCTTTCCACTTTTCACCGGGTCGGGCATGGGGCAGGGCTTGCTGGTATTGCCACATGAGTTTCTCCCATTCCTGCACTTTCGGGTTGGCGGAATCCATAGCTGCTTTACGTTCAAACGAAAAGTCATCATCTGCTTCCATGATCATGAATAACCGGTTTCCGGTACGCCAGATGCTCATCGATTCAATGCCGGATTCTTTTATGCTTTGAATAATTTCAGGCCACACCTGTTGATGATAGGCTTCGTATTCAGCGATCAACGTTGGATCGTCTTTTAAATCAAGAGCCAGACAATAACGCTTCATAATGCGATTGTTTCAATTGTAACCTTGCGGTCTCTGCGTAAAACCTTTGCGCTCTCTGCGTGAAAAGAAGTCGCAATGCAATTATGAAACAGGCTTTGGAACATATCCCCTCCATCCGTAGTAAATCACAAACAGAAAACAGATCAGCGGTACAATAAACGCCTGTTGAATACCTGCACCATCGGCAATCAGGCCCATAATTGGTGGCATGATAGCCCCCCCGACAATCGCCATGATGATAAACGAGGATCCCAGCTTGGTGTGTTCACCCAGATCTTTTACGCCCAGCGCGAAAATCGTAGGGAACATAATCGACATGAAGAAGTTGATGGACAATATGGAGTACACCGCTACTTCACCGCCTGCTACAATACCCGACAGGCATAGGAGGGATGCGAGCGCTCCATAGACGGTGAGTAGTTTGTGATCTTTGATGAACGTCATCATCCAGGTACCCAGAAAGCGGCCGATTACAAAAAGCACAGTGCCGATGATCATGTATTTCTTGGAAGCCACTTCATTACTCACACCGGGTATCAACTCGGTTACATAATTGATCGTAATACCCCAGATACTGGCCTGCGCTCCAACATAAAAGAACTGTGCCATCACCGCTTTAACCAGGTGTTTGTGTTTGAATATTCCTTTATCAAATTTCAGTTTGGCTGACTTGGCTGGTTCGGGCATACGCACGAGATAGAAGAGTAAAGCAACTAGCAATACGGCCGCAGCGATGATGGCATAGGGAAGAATGACGGCTTCCGCAGCCTGCTGCTTTTCATCAACAGTTGACATCAGCCCTTCATTACCCGCGAAAATAAACTGCCCGGCCATCCATGGTCCTACGATCAATGCCACACCGTTAAACGACTGGGAGAAATTCAAACGCTGAACGCTTGTCTCCGCTTTTCCAAGAATGGTTACATAGGGGTTGGCTGCAGTTTCCAGAAAGGCCAGTCCGCTGGCGATGATATACAATGCGATGAGAAAGAAACCGAACATCAGCAGCTTGGCAGCCGGTATAAACAGTAATGCACCAATCGCATAGAGAACCAATCCCAACAGTATACCTTTTTTATAGGAAAATTTTTCCATGAACAGGCCGGCAGGGATTGCGATGGTGAAGTACCCGAAATAAAAAGCCGTTTCAACCAGGAGGGCTTCTGCGCGCTTGATCTCAAACACCGGTTGAAAGTGTGCGATCAACGCGGAGTTGAGAATGTTGGCCAGTCCCCATAAAAAGAACAGGCTTGTTACCAGCAGAAATGGAATCAGGTAACTCTTTGAACCGTCATGATTGATGGATTGTGTTTCGGCAGAAGGTATCGGCATAGGTTATCGTATTGATCGGTCTAAGTGGGTGTAGCCACCATCGACAAAAATCCATTGTCCGGTGGTGTGGCTGGATCGGTCGGAGAGAAGAAATAATACGGTAGCGGCAATTTCTTCAGGCTTTGTAAGGCGGTGTTCAAGCGGAATGTTTCGGGTGATCTCCTGCAGTTTTTGTTTCGGATCAGCAAAATTGTTAATCCATGCTTCATACAAAGGAGTAGCAACTTCAGCCGGTATAACAGCATTAACCCGAATCGAGTAGGGTAGCAGTTCCACTGCCCACTCGCGGGTAAGGGCCAGGATGCCGCCTTTGGCTGCTACATAACCGGAAGTATTTCCCTGGCCCGTTACTGAAGTCTTGGAACCGATGTTCACGATACTGCCTTTGCTTTTCTTTAGCCACGGAAGGGCATAATGCACCAGGTAGTAGTAATGCCCGATGTTGTTTGTGAGCGATTGAATAAATTCTTCCGGAGTTCCTTTTTCAAGACCAATGCTGTCGTTGAAGCCGGCATTGTTCACGATGCCGTCAATGATACCGAATTCATTACTGATTTGCGTGATTACTTCACGGCACGCTTCGGCTGATGTCAGATCTACCTGATAGGATTTCAGCTGTGCATCCTGAACGTAATTTTTATCAAGGATCACCGGTACAGCGCTTTCCTCCAGCAAACCATCGACAACAGCACGGCCGATGCCACGGGCGCCACCGCTTACCAGAACTACCTTGTGCTTCAGGTGAAGATCCATGATTAAAGATGATAAAACCGGATGGCATTACCACCCATGATCTGTTGTTTTTCTGTTTCCGATAAGGTGCTGATGAAGGCTTCGACAATTCCCAACTGCTGTTCATAGGTTGCAGCCAGTAAGCAGACGGGCCAGTCGGAGCCATACATCAATCGGTCGGGGCCGAAACATTCCAGCACGGTTTCCAGGTAGGGGGTGAAGTCTTCCTTCTTCCACTGTTGCCAGTGGGCTTCAGTAACCATACCCGACAGCTTGCACATCACCTGCGGGTATTGTGCCATAGCTTTCATGTATGCTGTCCAGTTAACGATTTCCTGTGAATGGATAGCGGGTTTGGCCAGGTGATCGATGACGAAGGCCTGATCCGGATGTGCTTTCACGAAATTCAGGGCATCAGGAAGCTGATGATGGTAGACCAGGATTTCATAGGTGTATCCGTAATTCTTCAAGGACTCAATGCCTCTTGAAAAATCATCCTGCAGCAGGAATCCATCCGGTTCTGCCTGCGCGATATGACGGAATCCTTTTAACTTTTTGTGGACAGCATACTGTTCAAGGTTGCTTTCCAGGTCATCTCCCCGCAAATCAATCCAGCCCACCACGCCCTGAATGAAGTTGTGCTGATCCGCCAGCTCCAGCAGGAATTTAGTCTCCGTTCCGGATTGATCGGCCTGCACAGCTACGCACCCATCGATGTGATTCTTCTTCAGAACAGGAGCGAGATCATCAGGAAGAAAATCCCGCTGAATTACGTTCATCGCATCCGTTATCCACGCATCCCGCACAGGATCATATCTCCAGAAATGCTGGTGGCTGTCGATTCGGGATACTGGATGCTGGTCGCTGGATTTGTGCAGCTTGCGGCTTGAGGCTTGCGGCTTGAGGCTTGACGCTTTCATCACTAGACCGCTACCTGCCTCTGCTCACCCAACTTTTCAATACCCAGCTCCACC